>NZ_JBFAMZ010000008.1:0-429240 GCF_040674635.1 Nonomuraea sp. NPDC049758 | reverse complement strand
CCCCACGCCGCGCCGCCGTCCAGGCCGCACCGGGCGTAGACGGTCACCTCGCCGCCGGCGGCGCCGGCCGCGCCGTCGAGGTGGTGCACGGCCCGGACCCGGACGCCGGCGGCCTCCAGCGCCGCGCGCAGCGCCGCCGCCACGTCCGATCGGGCCTGCCCGTACGCGCCGCCGTCGACGTGCAGCGTGGCCACCGTCCCGGCGAGATCGCCGGGCAGGCCGCCGGGGTCGCCGGGGGTCAGGTACTCCTGCTCGAACAGCCGCCTGATCCGCTCCGGCTCGACCTCGCCCTGCCCGGCCTCCGCCATCGCCTGGACGGCCCGGCCCAGCTCGATCTGCAGCCCGCGCGGCAGCGTGATCCCGTACCGGGCGTTCAGCAGGTACGCCGGGCCCGCCTTGCCCGACTGGCTGGTGACCCGGACCACCGCCTCGTACGTGCGCCCCAGGTCCCGCGGGTCCACCGGCAGGTACGGCACCTCCCACGGCAGCTCCGCCGGGTCGTTCCCGGTACGGGCCGCCTCCCGGTCCATGGCGTCGAACGCCTTCTTGATCGCGTCCTGGTGCCCGCCGGAGAAGGCGGTGAACACCAGGTCGCCCCCGTACGGGTGGCGCGGCGGCACCGCGAGCCCGGTGCACTCCTCGACGACGCGCCGCACCCGGTCGAGATCGGAGAAGTCGACGCCGGGGTCCACGCCCTGGGTGGCCAGGTTCAGGCCCAGCGTCACCAGGCAGACGTTGCCCGCCCGCTCGCCGTTGCCGAACAGGCAGCCCTCGACGCGCTGGGCGCCGGCCAGCATCGCCAGTTCGGCCGCCGCGACCCCGGTGCCGCGGTCGTTGTGCGTGTGCACCGACAGGCAGACGTGCTCGCGGTGCGGCAGGTTGCGGTGCAGCCACTCGATCTGGTCGGCGAACACGTTGGGCGTCGAGCGCTCGACCGTCGTCGGGAAGTTCAGGATGATCGGCCGGTCGGGGCCGGGCTGCCAGACGTCCATGACGGCCGCGCAGACCTCCAGCGCGAAGTCCGGCTCGGTGTCGTGGAAATGCTCAGGCGAGTACTGAAACCGAACATCACCCTCTTCGAGTAATTTATCGGCATATTTCATGACCAATCGGGTTCCCTGGACCGCCAGGTCCTTGCACTCGTCCCGGTTCATCCCGAACACCAGCCGCCGCGCCAGCGGTGACGTCGCGTTGTAGAGGTGGATCGTCGCCCCGGGCGCCCCGCTCACGCTCTCCACCGTGCGCTCGATCAGCTCGTCGCGCGCCTGGGTCAGCACGGTCACGCACACGTCGTCCGGGATGCGGTCGCGCTCGACCAGCAGCCGGACGAAGTCGTAGTCGTCCTGGCTCGCCGCCGGGAAGCCGACCTCGATCTCCTTGTAGCCCATCCCCACCAGCAGGTCGAACAGCACCAGCTTGCGGCCGGGGTCCATGGGCCTGGGCAGCGCCTGGTTGCCGTCCCGCAGGTCGGTGGACAACCAGCGCGGCGGCGCGGTGAGCACGGCGTCCGGCCAGGCCCGGTCGCCGAGCGGCATCCGGGGGAAGGGTCGATAGCGGCTGATCTTCATGTCCGGCCTCACTGTCCCTCAGCTGAGCGATCCGAAATAGACGGTCGAGAAATGCGGCGAGATCAGCACGACGATGTGGTTCACGGCGGTCTCGTCCACCATGCGGAAGGTGACGACGATCTCCGGATACGCCGGCCGCAGCCCGAGCCCGACGAAGTACGGGTCGGTGGCGAACACGATGCGGTACAGGCCGCGGTCGAGCGGGCGGTCGGCCCACTCGCTGACCGAGCCGTCCTGGTCCGTACGGGTCTCGGCTTCGAGCACCCACTGCCCGTCGGCGTCATGGTCCAGGCGTACGTGCAGGTCGGCCGCCCCCCGGCCGTAGACTGCGTCCTGGGCTTGCACCGCTATTCCCATCGAACCTCTCCGAGTGGTCCGCGCGGGCCGTCCGCGCACATGGCCACCCGGACGACGACAGGTCGCGCCGCCCGGGCTCGCGCCCAAGGCTCGCGCCGCCGCCTATCCGCCGGACCTCCGGCCGCTATCGCCGCGCTATCGCCGTCCGATCGCCGCCGATCGCGAAAAGAGGCGGCCGCCTTATTTCGCGCTATCGCCGCTATCGACGGCGGGTGCGGAGACGGGTGTGCACAGCGTCCAACGTGCGCTGATGCCCGGTGAAAAGAAGATGGATAAAGCGCGAATTGCGCACCGTGTGAGCGTCATTTCCGAAGCCGCGGGACGAAGACCGCGGTAATCACTCGGAGGTAGATCGAAATGACCGCGACCACCACCCTCACCGCCCGCGTCCGCCTCACCCTCGCGCTGCTGCTCGCCGCGCTGGCCGGCTTCGCCGCCATCGCCGCCGCGCCGGCCCCCGCGCACGCCGTTCCGTCCGCCGGCCAGCACGACTCCGTCAACGGCACCATGGACTGGCCGTGGGGCCTGATCGAGGGCGCCTTTCAGCGCTGACGGTGACAGGCAACACGGATCACCCTGAAACGCTCCAAAACTGGCCACATACCCTAGGGCGTTGTACCATCCACCCAAACCATGGCAGAAACTTTTGAGGGGTAAGCACCAGTTACGCCGCTCATCATGGCAATCACGCCCGGATTCCGGTCGCTTCGGGAAAGATCTTTGACCGAGGGCGATGATTTGTTTGAGGGGATGCGGGTGGAGTTTCGCGTGTTGGGTGCGCTCGAGGTAACTGCGAGCGACAGACAGCTCGATCTTGGCGGGGCGCGGCAGCAGATCGTCCTCGCCGTCCTGATCCTGAACGCCAATCACTCGGTCACACTGGACCGCCTCGTCGAGGCGATCTACGACGAGGACCCCCCGGCCACGTCGCGCGCACAGGTGCAGATCTGCATCTCCGCGCTCAGGCGCCTGTTCAGCGCCCACGGCCACCCCGAGATGATCGTCACCACCCGGCAGGGCTACATGTTGCGCGCCCCCGCCGACGCGATCGACGCACGCCGTTTCGAGAGCCTTGTGAGCCGGGCCCGCAAGGCTCGCGACGGACGTTCCTTCCCCGAGGCCATCCAGTACTACCGCGAGGCGCTGGCGTTGTGGCGCGGCCCGGCTTTCGACGGCATCGACAGCAGGGCCGTGCAGGCGCTGGCCAGCGGGGTCGCCGAGCAGCGCGTCACCGCCAACGAGGACTGCGTGCAGCTCGAACTGGACCTCGGCCGCCACCACGAGCTCGTCGGCGAGCTGGCCGCGCTGGTCCAGGAACACCCGCTCAGGGAGGGACTGGCCGCCCAGCTCATGGTCGCCCTCTACCGCTCAGGACGGCAGGCCGAGGCGCTCCAGGTCTACCGCGACGCCCGGCGGGTCATCGTCGAGGAGCTGGGCATCGAGCCCAACGAACGGCTCCAGCAGCTCGAATCGGCCATCCTCACCTCCGACGAGAGCCTGGAGGCGCAGCCGCCGCCCGCGGCGGCCCCGGCCGAGCCGCCCGCCCGTCCGCCCGCGGTGCCCGGCATGCTGCCCTCCGACATCGCCGACTTCATCGGACGGCAGGCCCAGCTCGACGTCATCAGGCAGCGGGTGACCGTCCCCCTGGCCGGGGACGGCCGCTTCGCGGTGCCCGTCATCGCGGTCGCCGGGCGGGCCGGGATCGGCAAGACCACGATCGCCGTGCACGCCGCGCACAGCGTCGCCGCGCACTTCCCCGACGGCCAGCTCTTCGCCGACCTGCACGGCGGCGTCTCCCGCCCGGTCCACCCGATGCAGGTGCTCGACCGGTTCCTGCGGGCCTGCGGCGTGCAGGGGACGGCGCTGCCCGACACCCTCGGCGAGCGGGCCGAGCTGTACCGCATGCTGCTGGCCGACCGCAGGATGCTGATCGTGCTCGACGACGCCGCCGCCGAGAGCCAGGTGCTGCCGCTGTTACCCGGCAGCCCGACCTCGGCCGTCATCACCACCAGCCGGACCCGGCTCGGCGGGCTGGCCGGCGCCACCCACGTGGACGTCGACCTCTTCGACGCCGCCCAGTCCGTCGAGCTGCTGTCCCGCATCGCCGGGGTCGAGCGCGTACGGGCCGAGCCGGAGTCGGCCGCCGCCCTGGCCGAGCTGTGCTGCTTCCTGCCCCTCGCGCTGCGCATCGCCGGCGCCCGCCTGGCCTCGCGCCCCCACTGGGCCGTGGAACAGCTCGTGGACCGGCTCGGCGACGAGGCCCGCCGGCTCGACGAGCTCAAGCACGGCGACATGGGCATCAGGGCCAGCCTGTCGCTCACCTACGACGCGCTCACCGAGCACGCCCGCCGCCTGTTCCGCCGGCTGGCGATCCTGCACTCGCACATCTTCTCCGCCTGGACCGGCGCCGCCCTGCTCGACCGGCCGCTGGCCGACGCCCAGGACCTCTTCGACGACCTGGTGGACGCCCAGCTCATCGAGGTCGCCGGAGTCGGCAGGAACGTCAACGTCCAGTACCGCTTCCACGACCTCATCCGCGTCTACGCCCACGAACGCCTGGCCGCCGAGGAGCCGCCCGCCGAGCGCAGCGCGGCGCTGGCCCGCGTGCTCGACGCGCTGCACCGCCTCACCGAGACCGCCAGGACCCGCGAGTACGGCCCGCCCGCCGGCCCCCACCTGCGGCCCGGCCCCGACTCGCCGCTCCCGGCCGAGCTGGTCGAGCGGCTGGTCGCCGACCCGATCGGCTGGTTCGAACGCGAGCGTCACGTGCTGCTGGCCGGCATCCGCCAGGCCGCCCAGGCCGGGTTCGTGGAGCTGTGCTGGCGCACCGCGATGAACGCCGAGCCCTTCTTCGAGCTGCACGTCTACCTCGACGACTGGCGCGAGATCCAGGAGATCGCCCTGGAGGCCGCCCGCCGGGCGGGGGACGAGCGCGGCCAGGCCGAGATGTTGTGCGTGCGCGGCACGCTGGCCCAGACCGAGCAGCACTTCGGCGAGGCCAGACGCGACTTCGAGGCGGCCCTGACGCTGTTCGAGAAGACCGGCAACGTCGTCCAGATCGCCCGGTCCCGGCGGAACCTGGCGTTCCTGGAACGCATGAACGGCCAGCTGGACGCCGCCGCGACGCACCTGGAACAGGCGCTGGCCATCTTCACCGACATCGGCGACCAGATCTCGGCCGCGCACACGCTGGACAACCTGGCAGCCATCCGGTCGGAGTGCGGCGACATCGACGACGCCAAGATCATGCTGGCCGAGGCGCTGGTCCGCGGGAAGAGCGGCGGCAGCCGGCGCATCATCTCCCAGATCCTGCACCGGATGGGCCGGGTGCACCTGCAGGCCGAGGAGTTCGCGCTGGCGGCCGGCGCGTTCGAGGAGGCGCTCACGCTGGTGGAGGAGATCGGCGACACCGTCGGCGAGTCCTTCGCCCTGCACGGCCTCGGCATCGCCCACCTGCGCAGGGGGCGCCTGCGCGAGGCGGGCGACATGCTGCGCCGGGCGCTGGCCGTGGCCGAGACCGCCCGCCACCGCCTGGCCGAGGCGCACGCCCTGGCCGGGCTGGGCGAGCTGGCCGTCACCGCGAACGAGCCCGGCGACGCGATCGGCCGCCTGCGCAAGGCGGTCACGCTGTTCCGCCAGATGCGCGCGCCGCTGTTCGAGGCGCAGACGCTCACGATCCTGAGCGAGGTGCTGGTCGCCCTCGGCGACGCCAGCGCGGCCGAACGGGCGCTGTCGCGGGTGCACGAACTGGCCGACACCGTCGACGAACGGGCCGGTCAGCGGCTGCGCGACGGCCTGTCCTCGGGGGCCGGGCTGGTGGAGGGCATCGGGTAACCGGGCTTTCTTCGCCGTCATCCCGCACTGTCAGAGATGCCCGCGGGGGTCCGTCGTTGGGATCCTGGCGAGCATGAAGGCTCTGGTGCTGTCCGGCGGGTCGGGCACCCGCATGCGTCCCTTGAGCCACTCCATGCCGAAGCAGCTCATCCCGATCGCCAACAAACCGGTCCTGGAGCACGTGCTGGAGAGCCTGCGCGCGCTCGGCGTGACCGAGATCGGCCTCGTGGTCGGCGACAGGGAGGCGCAGATCGCCGAGGTCGTCGGCGACGGCTCGCGGTTCGGGACGCGCGTCACCTACATCCGCCAGCTCCGCCCGCTGGGGCTGGCCCACTGCGTCAAGCTGGCGCGACCCTTCCTCGGCGGCGACGACTTCGTCATGTACCTCGGCGACTGCGTCCTGGCCGACGGCATCGGCCCGATCGCCGAGGAGTTCCACGCGTTGCGCCCGGCCGCCCAGATCGTGGTGCACCGGGTGGCCGACCCACGGCCGTTCGGCGTCGTCGAGACCGACGAGACCGGCGCGGTGCTGCGGGTGGTGGAGAAGCCGGAACGGCCGCGCAGCGACCTGGTCATGACCGGCGTCTACTTCTTCACCCCGGCCGTCCACGAGGCGGTGGACCGCATCGCCCCCGGACGCCGGGGCGAGCTGGAGATCACCGACGCCGTCCAGTGGCTGCTGACGTCCGGCCAGGAGGTCAGGGCGAGCCTCTACCGCGGCTACTGGAGCGACGCCGGCCGCGTCGAGGACGTCCTGGAGTGCAACCGGCGGCTGCTGGCCCGGCTCTCCCGCGACATCGCCGGCCACGTGGACGCCGCCAGCCTGGTACGCGGCGACGTCGTGCTCGGCCCCGGCGCGCGGGTGGTCGCCTCCGTCGTCGAGGGACCGGCGATCATCGGCCCGGACACCCTGATCGTGGACAGCCACATCGGGCCCGGCACCTCCATCGGACGCGACTGCGTGGTGCGCTCCACCCGCCTGTCCGACTCCATCGTGCTCGACGGCGCCTCCATCGTGGCCGCCAGCGGCCTGCGCGGCTCGCTCATCGGGCGCTACACCACCGTCGCTCCCGGCCGCAGCGACCACCGTCTCGTGGTCGGCGACCACACGCGGATCGAGCTGACCACATGAACCCAGGGAACAAGGAGTGAGGACGTGACCGACGACGGCGCCCCGCGCGCGGGGCGGAAAGAGTGGCTCGGGCTGGTGGCGCTGTTCCTGCCCACGATGCTCGTGGCCCTGGACATCAGCGTGCTGTTCCTGGCCTTGCCGCACCTCAGCGCCGACCTGGGCGCGGACGCCACCCAGCAACTGTGGATCACCGACATCTACGGCTTCATGACCGCCGGGTTCCTGGTCACCATGGGCTCGCTCGGCGACCGGATCGGCCGCCGGCGGCTGCTGCTGGCCGGGGGCGCGGCCTTCGGCCTGCTGTCACTCCTGGCCGCCTTCTCCACCAGCCCCGAGATGCTGATCGTGGCCCGCGCGCTGCTCGGCGTCGCCGGGGCCACGCTGCTGCCCTCGACGCTGTCGCTGATCGGCGTCATGTTCCGCGACCCCCGGCAGTTCGGCCTGGCCATGGCCGCCTGGGGCACGGCGTTCATGCTGGGCATCGCGCTCGGCCCGGTGGTCGGCGGCGCGCTGCTGGAGCGCTTCTGGTGGGGTTCGGTCTTCCTGATGGGCGTGCCGGTCATGCTCCTGCTGCTGGCCGCGGCCCCGCTGTTGCCGGAGTTCCGCGATCCGGCCGGCGGCCGGATCGACCTGGTCAGCGTCGTGCTGTCGCTGGCGGCGATCCTGCCGCTGATCTACGGGCTCAAGGCGGTCGCCCGCGACGGCTGGGGCGCCGGTCCGGCCGTCGCGGTCGCCGCCGGGCTGCTCGTGGGGGCGGTGTTCGTGCACCGGCAGCGCGCCCTGGCCCACCCGCTGCTGGACGTGCGGCTGTTCCGCCACCGCGCGTTCACCGCCGCGGTGCTGATCGGGCTGCTGTGCGGGGCGCTGCAGACCGGGACCGGGATGGAGGTCGCGCTGTTCCTGCAGACGGTCGAGGGCATGTCGCCGCTGGAGGCGGGGCTGTGGCTGCTGGGCCCGGCCGTCGCGCTCATCGTCTCGATCAACCTCACCCCGCGGCTGGCGAGCCGGGTGCGGCCGGCGTACCTGCTGGGCGGCGGCATGGTGATCGCGGTCGTCGGGCAGCTCCTGCTCACCCAGGTCGTCGTGGGCGCGGTGACCGCGCTGATCGTCTTCCTGGGCGTGTGCTACTTCGGCGTCGGGCCGGTCGGCGGCATGATCAACCAGGTGGCGATGAGCACCAGCCCGCCGGAGCAGGCCGGATCGGCCGCCTCGCTGGTGGCCACCGGCGGCGAGTTCGGCGTCGCGCTCGGCGTGGCGACCCTGGGCAGCCTCGGCACCGCGGTCTACCGGGGCACGTTCACCCCGCCCGCCGGCACCCCGGCGCTCGCCCAGGACGGCATCACCGGCGCGGTCACCGTGGCCGGCCAGCTGCCCGCCGACCAGGGCGCGGCGCTGCTCGGCGCGGCCCGCGAGGCGTTCACCGCCGGGCTGCACGCGGTCGCGTGGGCGAGCGCGGCCCTGTGCGCCGTGCTGGCCGTGCTCGCGCTGGTCCGGCTGCGCGGCGTGGCGCCCTTCGCCGGCGTGCACGACGGCCACCACCAGCCGGACCAGGAGCCCGTCCTGGTGGACTGAGCGCACGAGACCGAGCGCACGAGACCCGAGCGCACGAGACCGAGCGCACGAGAAGGCGGGCCCGGTTCACCGGGCCCGCCTTCGCCGTCCGGAGGTTCAGTCCAGGCCGAACCGGGCGCGGGACAGCTCCCGGTTGGCCAGGGCCGCCAGGTAGATCGCGAACCCGGCGTGGCTGTGCGTGGTGGACATGTCCCGCCAGATCCGCTCCATGCGCTGACCGTCCCTGACCGCGCTGGAACCGGCCGTCGGGAACAGGCAGCCCTCCACGGCCCGCCAGGCCAGCCGGGCGACCTCGCGGCTGACGGTGGCCAGGCGCACGTCCCGCTCCCTGGTGAACGCCTCCGGGCCCGCCGCGCAGGTCCGGCTCCACTGCTGGACGGCGTTCGTCATGGCCGCCTCGGCGGCGGCGAGCATGCCGGCGGCCTCGCCGTACCAGGACTGGTAGTCGGGGTCCTCGGCGCGGATGGTGAACGGCGGGAAGATGGTGGTCCTGGTCCGCATCAGCTCCTCGTAGGCGTCCAGGGCGCCCTGGGCCATGCCGAGCACGACGGCCGCGCTGCCGAGCAGCATGACGCTGAGCGGGCCGCCGCCGTACTCGGGGTTGCCGTGCAGGTCCCGGCCCGGGGTGCCGCCGGTGACGACGGCCTGGCTGAGGTGGATCGGCAGCGTGAGGTGGCCGGGGACGCGGCCGCCCTCCATGGCGATGCTGTGCGAGCCGCTGCCCTTCAGGCCGAGCTGGCCGCCCCAGTCGTCCAGCCGGCGCCACTGGTCGCGCGGCGCGACGAACAACATCGGCTGCCCGTCCACGACGACGTGGCCCATGAAGTGGGTGGCGTACGGGGCCCCCGAGCAGTAGCTCCAGGTGCCGTCGAGGAGCCACCCGCCCTCGCCGTCCGGACGGGCGGAGCCGCCGGGCGCGACGGTGGCCGGGCAGACGAAGTCCCCGCAGGCGAACAGCTCGCTCTGGGCCCGCTCGCCGAACAGCGTGGCCACCGCCAGCGTGTGCGCCGCGCCGAAGGAGTACATCCAGCCGGTGGACGGGCAGCCCCGCGCGAGCGTCATCGACACCCGCATGAAGGTCTCCACGCCGAACTCGTAGCCGCCGAAGCGGCGGGGGACCAGGATGCGGTAGAAGCCCGCCCTGGCGAACGCCTCGTGGGTGTCGGGGGCGTAGTAGGTGCGCCGCTCCGTCTCGGCCTGGCGCTCGACCAGGGCGGGCACCATGGCCTCGGCCCTGGCGACGATCTCGTCGGGGGTGAGCCCGGGCTCGGGCGGAGCCATGGGGGCGTGGGTGACGGCTGTCATGCTGCGCGAACCCTTCGTCTCGGGTTTTCCCTCAAGGCTCGCCCGGCGCCGGTGACCTTCGCATCTCCGTGCGTGCCCGGCAATCCCGCACGCCGGAAGATGCGCCCGTCAACCGGCGAATGGGACGTTCAGGGAGCAGTGTCTCGACTGACGTCCCGGGAGGACATGGTGTTGATGACAGGTGCTCCGGCGCGGGAAGACCTCGTCCGCCGCGCGACGGAGGCAGGCCCTGTCCTGCGCAGGAACGCGGCCTGGGCGGAGGAGAACCGCAGGCTGCACGAGGAGACGATCGAGGCGCTGGCCGAGGCCGGCGTCTTCAGGCTGCGGACGCCGCGCCGCTACGGCGGTTTCGAGGCGGACACGCGCACCCTGGTCGAGGTCGCCGCCGAGCTGGGCCGCGCCGACGGCGCCGCGGCGTGGACGGCCTCGGTCTACTGGATCCCGACCTGGATGGCCGCCCACTTCCCCGAGGCCGTCCAGGACGAGGTGTTCGCCACCCCCGACGTGCGCATCTGCGGCACGCTCAGCCCCACGGCGATGGCCGTGCGCGCCGAGGGCGGCATCGTGGTCAACGGCAAGTGGGGCTTCGTCAGCGGCGCCCACCACAGCCACTGGCAGGAGATCGTGGCCGTCGTCGTCGGCCCGGACAGCGAGCCCGAGCCGGTCATGGCGCTGGTGCCGATGAGCGACCTGACCGTCATCGACGACTGGCACACCTCCGGCCTGCGCGGCACCGGCAGCGTCAGCACCGTGGCCCAGGACCTGTTCGTCCCGGCCGCCCGGGTCATGCCACTGGGCGCGATCCTCCAGGGACAGCACGCCGACGGCGCCAACGCCGGCTCCCCGATCTACCGCTCGCCGCTGCTGCCCGTGGCCGCCGCCTCCTCGGTCGGAACCGTGCTCGGCCTGGCCAGGGCCGCCCGCGAGGTCTTCTTCGAACGGCTGCCCGACCGCAAGATCACCTACACCGGGTACGCCAGCCAGAGCGCCGCCCCGCTGACCCACCTCCAGGTCGCCGAGGCCACCTTCAAGATCGACCAGGCCGAGTTCCACGCACACCGCCTGTCCGGCACCGTGGACGCCAAGGACGCGGACTCCGCCCAGTGGACGATCGAGGAGCGCGTACGCGCCCGCGCCGACATGGGCGCCGTCTGCCGCCTGGCCAAGGAGGCCGTCGACATCCTGGCCACCGCCAGCGGCGGCTCCTCCATCTACAGCGACGTGCCCATCCAGCGCATCGCCCGCGACGTGCACGCCGTCAACCAGCACGCCCTCATGCACCCCAACACCAACGCCGAGCTGTACGGGCGGATTCTGTGCGGCCTGGAACCCGACACCCTCTACATCTGAAGGAGATCGCCATGACCACCGTGTCCGCCCCCGACCAGACCCTCGCCGTCGCCGCCCTGCCGCAGCAGATCATCGCCGCCTGGGCCGCCCACGACGCCGAGGCGTTCGCCGCCGTCTTCACCGAGGACGGCTCGATGATCCTGCCCGGCGTGTACCGCAAGGGCCAGGCCGAGATCCGCGCCTTCATGACCCACGCCTTCGCCGGGCCGTACCAGGGCACCCAGGTCACCGGGCAGCCCATCGACCTGCGTTTCCTGGCGGAGGACGTCTGCCTGCTGACCACCGAGGGCGGCGTGCTGGCGGCCGGGGAGAGCGAGGTCGCCCCCGAGCGCGCGGTCCGCGCCTCCTGGCTGGCCGTCCGCCGCGACGGGCAGTGGAAGCTGGCCGCCTACCAGAACAGCCCGCGTGACTGAGATGGCCGCTCACGTCGCACAGCGCGCGGTGGTGCTCGGCGGAGGCATGGCGGGGCTGCTGGCCGCGCGCGTGCTCGCCGAGCACTGCGCCGAGGTCCTGCTGGTGGACCGGGACACGCTGACCGGCGCGGCGGGCCCGCGCCGGGGCGTGCCGCACGGCTGCCACGCCCACGCCCTGCTGGCCCGCGGCCAGCAGATCCTGGACGAGCTGTTCCCCGGCCTCACCCAGCAGATGATCGACGACGGGGTGCCCGCCGGAGACCTGGCCACCAGCCTGCGCTGGTACTTCAACGGCCGCCGGCTGCGCCCGGCCCCCACCGGCCTGATCAGCGTCTCGGCCACCAGGCCCGTCCTGGAGGAGCAGGTCAGGAACCGCGTCTCGGCCCTGCCCAACGTGCGCTTCCTGGAGCGCACCGACATCCTCGGGCCGACCACGACCCCGGCCCGCGACCGGGTCACCGGCGTCCGCGTCCGCGGGACGGACGGCGTCGAGGAGCACCTGGCCTGCGACCTGCTGGTGGACGCGACGGGCCGCGGCTCGCGCACCCCCGCCTGGCTCCAGGAGCTCGGCTTCCCCCGGCCGGACGAGGACCGCGTCAAGATCGGCCTGGCCTACACCACCCGCCACTTCCGCCTGCGCCGCGACCCGTACGGCGAGGACCTGTCGATCAACCCCGTCGCCTCGCCGGCGAACCCGCGCGGCGCGTTCTTCCCCAAGCTGCCCGGCGACATGAGCATGCTCTCCCTCACCGGCATCCTGGGCGACCATCCGCCGGCCGACCTGGAGGGCTTCCTCGCCTTCGCCAAGTCCCTGCCCGTGCCCGACGTCTACGACGCCGTCCGCGACGCCGAACCGCTCGACGAGGGCGTCACCTTCACCTTCCCGGCCAGCGTGCGGCGCCGCTACGAGCGTCTGCCCGCCTTCCCCGACGGCCTGCTGGTGCTGGGCGACGGCGTGTGCAGCTTCAACCCCGTCTACGGCCAGGGCATGACCGTCGCGGCCATGGAGGCGATGATCCTGCGCGAGCACCTCCAGGCGGGCGCGGTGCCGCCCTGGCGGGCGTTCTTCAGGGACATCTCGCGGGTCATCGACGTCCCGTGGGACATCTCCGCCGGCGCCGACCTCGCCTTCCCCGGGGTGGAGGGGCGGCGTACCGCCAAGGTGCGCATCGGCAACGCCTACATGGCGCGCCTGCACGCCGCGGCGGCCCGCGACGGCGCGGTCACGGCCGCGTTCATGCGGGTGGCCGGGCTCGTGGACCCGCCGCAGACGCTCATGCGGCCCGCGCTCATGCTGCGGGTCCTGTGCCAGAGCGGCGGCGGCCCCGCGCCGGCCGCCGCCCCCGAGCAGCGCCCGCAGGTGCCGCTGCTCAAGTCCTGACCCCGTCCGAACGACGAAGGACGCCGGCGGATCCCCGCCGGCGTCCTTCTCGTCGGTACGGCTACCTCAGCGAGCGGGCGAACGCGCGCACGTCGCCCACCAGCAGCTCCGGCTGCTCCATGGCGGCGAAGTGGCCGCCCCGCTCGAACTCGGTCCAGTGGCTGATCGTCGGGACGTCCCGGTCGGCCAGCCGGCGCACCGGCACGAAGATGTCCCTGGGGAAGACCGCCACGCCCACGGGCACGGTGATGGGCGGCGGCCGGTGCCCCTCGGCGGCCATCTTCAGGCCCGCCGCGCCCTCGTAGTAGAAGCGCGCCGACGACCCGGCCGTCGCGGTCAGCCAGTAGATCGACACGTTGGCCAGCATCCGGTCCCGGTCCACGGCGTCCTCGGGCGACTTGTCGGAGTCCGTCCAGTCGTGGAACTTCTCCACGATCCAGGCCAGCTGCCCCACGGGCGAGTCGGTGAGCGCGTACGCCAGCGTCTGCGGGCGGGTGGACTGCAGCTTCATGTAGCCCGACAGCTCCTCGTCGAACCGCGCCAACCCGGCCAGCCGCCCCTGCTCGGCGGGCGTCAGACCGGCCAGCTCGGCCGGATCGCCCGAGGGGAAGGCCATCAGCATGTTGACGTGCGCGCCGATCACGTGCTCGGGGGCCAGCCTGGCCAGCTCCAGCGAGATCACCGCGCCCGCGTCGCCGCCCTGCGCCAGGTAGCGGTCGTAGCCCAGCCGGCGCATCAGCTCGGCCCACGCCAGCGCCACCCGGTACGGATGCCAGCCCGCCTCCCTGGTGTGCCCGGAGAACCCGAACCCCGGGATCGACGGGATGACCAGGTGGAAGGCGTCGGCCGGGTCGCCGCCGTGCGCGCGCGGGTCGGTGAGCGGCCCGATCACGTCCAGGAACTCGGCGACCGAGCCCGGCCAGCCGTGCGTCAGCAGCAGCGGCACGGCCTGCGGCTCCGGCGAGCGCACGTGCAGGAAGTGCACGTCGGCGCCGTCGATCTCGGTCACGAACTGCGGGTGCCGGTTCAGCTCGGCCTCGGCCGCCCGCCAGTCGAAGCCGTGCCGCCAGTGGTCGGCCAGCTCCTTGAGGTAGCCCAGCGGCACGCCGCGCTCCCAGCCGGTGCCGGGCAGCTCGTCCGGCCAGCGGGTGGCGTCGATCCGGCGGTGCAGGTCGGCCAGGTCGGCCTCGGGGATGTCGATGCGGAATGGACGCATGGGTGGGTTCGCCCTTCTCTTGTCAGGGGTGGGTCGAGCGGGTCAGCCGGTGCCGGTGCGCCGCAGCTCCTCGAAGGAGGACAGGTCGGGCACCGTCCAGCCGTCCAGGTCGTACTCGCCGAGGCAGCGGTCGACGAAGGCCGCGTACTCGTCCAGCTGGCCGCCGGCCATCTGCGAGAACAGCAGCTCGACCCGGGTGTTCTCGTGGTTGCCGCCGTAGTTGCGCTCGTAGAGCTCGTGGCGGCCGCCGAACTCCGAGCCGATCGCGTCCCACAGCAGCTTCATCACCTTGACGCGGCCCTCGGCGTCGGTGCCGTCCGAGCCGCGCAGGTATTTGTCCAGGTACGGGCGGATGTCGGGGTTCTTGAAGTCGGCCGCGCCGGAGTTGACGTAGATGAGCCCGCTGGCCACGTCCTGAAGGACGATCTCCTTGATCCGCGGGTAGCCGATCTGCATGAACCAGCGGTAGGCCAGGCCGTACTGCGGGTTGGGCAGCAGCGCGCCGTTGCGCCACTCCACCGGGTTGCGGGCGGCGGCGTCCGACAGCGCCCAGAACAGGTTGCGCCAGGCCAGCACCTCGCCGATCCGGGTCTGCACGCCGCGGAAGTCCTTGGTGCCGGTGATCTCCAGCGCCCTGACCAGCAGCCCGGCGATGAACTCCAGCTTGACCGCCAGCCGGGTGCAGCCGTGGAAGGTGAACCGCTCGGTGAAGCCCGACTGGCCGGTGAACAGCTGCGCCTTGCCGAGGTCGCCGTAGATGAACACGTTCTCCCAGGGGATGAGCACCTTGTCCAGGACGAGGATGCTGTCGTTCTCGTCCAGCCGGGAGGAGAGCGGGTAGTCGAACGGGCCGCCGGTCAGCGCCGCGTTCATGCCGTAGGACGGGCGGCAGATCAGCTTCAGGCCCTGCGCGTCCATCGGCACGGTGGCCACCAGCGCGAACTCGCGCTTCTTGACCGGCAGGCCGTAGTGGGCGATGAAGTTGTAGTGCGTCAGCGCCGAGCCGGTCGCCACCACCTTCGCGCCGCTCACCACGAGCCCCGCGTCGGTCTCCCGCTCGACGTGCACGTAGACGTCGTTGACCTCGTCCGGCGGCCGGTTGCGGTCGACCGGCGGGTGCACGATCGCGTGGTTCCAGAACAGCACCTTCTCCTGCGACTCGCGGTACCAGCGGCGGGCGTTGCCGTCGAAGGGCGCGTAGAAGCCGGCGTTGGCGCCCAGCGTGCCGAGGAAGGAGGCCTTGTAGTCGGGGCTGCGGCCCATCCAGCCGTAGCTCATCCTGGCCCACGTCGCGATGGCCCGCTGGTCGGCGACCAGGTCCTCGACCGTGCGCGGGGTGGTGAAGAAGCGGTGCGTGTAGCCCTCGCCGCCGCTGTCGGTGGGGCAGGTCAGCAGCTCACGGGTGCCGTCGGCGTGGAGGGCGTCGTAGAGCCTGGCGGTCATCCGCACCGGGTTGTGGAACGCCGGATGCTCGGTGACGTCCTTGACGCGGTCACCGTAGAGGTAGATCTCACGATCGTCACGCAGGCTCTCGACGTACTCGCTGCCCGTGAGCGGGCGGGTCTTCGGCGCGGCATCGGGCATCGGACATCTCCCTGGGCAGGCAGCACGGTGCATCCTCAGCGTGGCACCCGCGCGCGCGGCGGCCATCTCGCGATGTGCGCTGTTCCGCCGGCGCGGGCGCGGGCGGCATTCTGGAAGGTGCCCGTGCGCGCGCCCCGATGTGACGATGACCGCGTGACGGAGCATCGCCTGTGGGCGCTGGCCCACCTCGGAACCCCGATGGCGATCCGGGTGGCCGCGACGCTGAGGATCGCCGACCGGCTCGCCAAGGCGCCGGCCACCGGCGCCGAACTCGCCCCCGCCGTGGGCGCCGACCCCGGCGTGCTGGAGCGCCTCATGCGCTACCTGGCCGCCAGGGGAGTGCTCGGCCGCGACGACGACGGCAGGTACACGCTGACCGCCATCGGGGAGGAGCTGCGCGACGACCATCCGGCCGGGATGCGCGCCATGCTGGACATCGAGAGCTGGGAGGGCCGGGCCGAGCTGGCCTTCGCCCACCTGCTGCACAGCGTGCGCACCGGCGAGGCCGCCTTCCCCCGGCAGTTCGGCCGCTCGTTCTGGGCGGACCTGGCCGCCGACCCGGCCCGCGCCGCCGCGTTCGACGCGCGCATGGCCGCCGAGGTCCCCGGCCGGGCCCCCGCCATCGTGGCCGGCTACGACTGGGGGAGCCTCGGCCGGATCGTCGACGTCGGCGGCGGCGACGGATCCCTGCTCATCGCCCTGCTCACCGCCTACCCCGGCCTGCGCGGCACGGTCGTCGACCAGCCCGCCACCGCGCGGGCCGCCGCCGCGGCGCTGGCGGCCGCCGGACTGTCCGGCCGCGGCGAGGCCGTGGGGGGCAGCTTCTTCGACCCGCTGCCGCCCGGCGCCGACGGCTACCTGCTGTCATGGATCCTGCACGACTGGAGCGACGACGACGCCGCCGTCATCCTGGGCCGCTGCGCCGAGGCGGCCGGGCCGGGCGGCTCGGTCTTCGTGGTGGAGGACTTCGGCCCCGACGGCGAGTCGCCGCGTACCGGGATGGACCTGCGCATGCTCGTCTACTACGGCGGCCGCGAGCGCGCCGTCGCCGACCTGCGGGCCCTGGCCGCGCGGTGCGGCCTGGAGGTCGCCTCGGTGCATCCGGCGGGCGCGCTGCGGATCGTCCGGCTGGTGGCCCGCCCGTGACCCCCGCCGAGATCGTCGCCGCCCTGGTCGCCCCCGAGGGCCGCCGCGACCCCTACCCGCTGTACGAGCTGCTGCGCGCCCACGGCCCGGTCGTCCCGGTACGTCCCGGTCTCACGGTCGCCGTCGGGTACGCCGAGATCAACCGCGCGCTGCGCGACAACCGCCTCCGCGTCCAGGACGCCGCCGGGTACGACCACATCTATCCCGCCTGGCGCTCGCACTCCTCGCTGCGCGGTTACACCGACTCCATGCTGTACCGCAACCCGCCCGGCCACACCCAGACCCGGCGCCTGGTCAGCAGCGGCTTCACGCCCGCCCGGGTGGCCGGGATGCAGGAGTCGGTCGAGCGGATGGTCCACCGGCTGCTGGACCGGCTGGCCGACCTCGGCGCCGGCGGCACGCCCGTCGACTACGTCGCCGAGTTCGCCTCCCGGCTGCCGATCGCCGTCATCAGCGCGCTCATCGGCGTGGCCGAGGAGGACCAGAAGTGGTTCCGCCAGGTCGCCTCGGACCTGACGATCGCCCTGGAGGGCATCACCAACGTCGCCAGGCTGTCCATCGCCGACAAGGCCATGGACGAGCTGGCCGGCTACTTCGGCGAGCTGATCGACGACCGCCGCCGCCACCCCGCCGACGACATGCTGACCGCGCTCGTCCGCGCCCACGACGACGGCACCCGGCTCAGCCACGACGAGCTGGTCGGCAACCTCATGCTGCTGCTGACCGCCGGGTTCGAGACGACGAGCTTCCTGCTCGGGCACGGGCTGCGGCTGGCGTTCGAGCACCCGGGCCAGGCCGCGCGGCTGCGCGCGGAGCCGGGGTTCGCCACCGCGTACGTGGAGGAGGTCCTGCGGTTCGAGGCGCCCGTCCAGGCGACCAGCCGGTGGGCCGAGACGGCGACCGACGTCTCCGGCGTCCCGGTGCCGGGCGGGACGAAGGTCGTCCTCATGCTCGCCGCCGGCAACCGGGACCCGCGCCGCTTCCCCGATCCGGCCCGCTTCGATCCGGACCGTCCGGACGTCCAGCCGCTCAGCTTCGGCGCCGGGCCGCACTTCTGCCTGGGGGCGCCGCTGTCGCGCATGGAGGCCCGCATCGCGCTGCCGCTGCTCCTGCGGCGTTTCCCGGCGCTGTCCGCGGCCGAGCCGCCGGACCATCGCGACCGCTGGGTGGGCCGCGGCCTCCACCGCTTCCTCGTCACCACCTCCTGACCAGGCGGCGGTCACGCCCCGGCGCGCATCCGCCGGGCCGCCGCCAAGGAGGTCACCACGAGAACGGTGAGCACGCTCCAGTACAGGAAACCGCTCACCCGGGTCACCGGCAGGTTCTCGGCCAGGTGGACCAGGCCGGGAACCAGGTAGACGGCGGCGGCCAGCGCCCAGCGGCCGTCCCGGGCGGCCAGCGTGGCGGCCAGCACCAGCAGCAGGGCCACCACCTCGACGCCGGCCCGTACGACGCCCCAGACCGTCTCGTACGCCGGCACCTGCGCGAGCTGCAGCGCCCAGCAGACCGGCGGGACGACCAGCCACCACGGCGACCGGACCGGCATCGTCGCGCCCCACCATCGGGCCTGCCCCGACGCGCGGCCCGCCCCGGTCCGCCGGACGGCGAGCGCCACCGACGCGGCCGCGACCACCCAGTAGGGCGCGACCGGCCCGAGGTCGCCGTACAGCGGGCCGACGTCGACCACCGGGCCGTGCAACCATCCCAGGACGATCGGCCAGCTCGTCAGGAGCGCGGCGATCGCCGCGAGAGGAGCCGCGACCCGCGTCCATCCCCGCACGAGCGCCACCACCAGGACGACCCCGACCCCGGTCCACACCTTGAAGACGAGGTAGGGCAGGACGGGCAGCTGCGCGACGGTGACGACCGCCACGGCCAGCGCGCCGAGATGCAGACCGTCGGCCCACCCCGGCACGCCGGCGCGGTAGCCCTCGGGACAGGCGCGCAGAAGACGGCGGTACCGCTTTTCGAGAACGTGGCTCATACGCTCCTCACCCCGTCCGGCCGCAGGACGAAGGCGGCGGCGCACTGCAACCGGACCATCGCCGCCCCCGCGCTGCTCACTGAGAGCCTGCCGCAAATGTCGCACAGGTGGATCGATCCCTCAATGGCAGCCGGTTGGCGACGTGGCTCATAACGCTTCACGGCGGTTCGTCCAAGTAGGGGTGTGGCATTCACAACTTTGCGAACAGGATTAGTGGCCGCCGTACTGGCCGGTTCCTTGGCAGCCGTCACGGCTCAGGAATCCTCCGCTGCCGCGGCCCCGGCAGGAACCGGCCCGGTCGTGGCCGGTAGCGTGACGCTCCTGACCGGGGACAAGGTGACGGTCAGCGGCCGGGGCCACCGGGTGGAGAGCGCCCCTGGACGGCGGGTCCGCTTCTCGACGCAATTTCGCGACGGACACCTCCACGTGATCCCCTCGGACGCGTTCCCGCTGCTCAGCAAGGGGTTGCTCGACGATCGGCTCTTCGACGTGACCCGGCTTCTGGCGTGGAAGTACGGCGACGCCGACACGGACGAGATCCCGCTGATCAGCCAGACCCTGGGGGAGCAGCCGGCCCCGACGCTGAACGGCGCCCGCCTGACCCGCAAGCTCGACGACCTCGGCGTGGCGGCGGTGCGGGTGCCGAAGAGCACCGCCGCGCGGACGTGGCGGGACCTGGTGAGCGGGGCTCGTACGCTGGCCGCGGGGAAGGGCAAGATCTGGCTCGACGGGCGCCGGTCCTTCACGCTGGACCGCAGCACCGCGCAGATCGGCGCGCCCGAGGCGTGGAAGCAGGGGTTCACCGGCCAGGGCGTCACGGTGGCCGTGCTCGACAGCGGCTACGACGCCGGTCATCCCGATCTCAAGGGCGTCGTCACCCAGGAGCGCAACTTCTCCGACGAGCCGGACATGACCGACCGCGTCGGCCACGGCACGCATGTCTCCTCGATCGTCGCCGGAGCAGGGGAGAAGTACCGAGGCGTCGCGCCGGGGGCCCGCATCGCCGTGGGGAAGGTGGGCGGCGTGGACGGCATCTCCGACTCGGCGTTGCTGGCGGGCATGGAGTGGGCCGCCACCGAGGTCCGCGCCAAGGTCGTCAACATGAGCCTCGGCACGGTGGACGAGCCCGGCGACAATCCCGTCGAGCAGGCCGTGAACACCCTGTCGGAACGGACGGGCACGCTCTTCGTGGTGGCGGCCGGCAACGGCGGCGGCGAAGGGTCCGTGTCGAGCCCGTCCACCGCGGACGCCGCGCTCTCCGTGGGCGCCGTCGACCGGTCGGACCGGGTAGCCACGTTCTCCAACCGGGGCCCCAGAACGGGCGATCACGCGATCAAGCCCGAGATCACCGCTCCCGGCGTGGACATCGTCGCCGCCGCGGCCGAGGGCACCGCCGACGGGCCGCACGTGGCGCACAGCGGGACCTCCATGGCCGCGCCGCACGTGAGCGGCGCGGCGGCGATCCTCGCCCAGCGACACCCCGGCTGGACCGGGCAGCAGCTCAAGGCCGCGCTGGTCGACAGCGCCAAGCCCACCGACGGCACCGGCCTCTACGAGCAGGGCGCCGGACGGGTGGACGTGCCCCGCGCCCTGGCGCAGCCGGTGGTCGCCGCTCCCGCCACCGTCTGGGCCGCCTTCCCGTGGCAGCACACCGGCGGCGACCGGGCCACCCGGACGATCACCTACACCAACGACGGGGACGCCCCCGTCACCCTGAACCTCACGGCCGACACCGATGTGCTGAAGCTGCCGCAGGACAAGCTGGAGGTCCCGGCGCACGGGCAGGCGTCCCTCACCCTCACCCTCGACGTCACCGGCAAGCCCGCCGGCGACTACCCGGGCGTGCTCACCGCCACCTCCGGCGACACGATCCTGCGTACGCCGGCGGGCGCGTACGTGGAGCCGGAGTCCCACGACGTCACCGTCACCACGGTCGCCAGGTCGGGCGCTGCGCCCGGCGTGGTGTTCGGAATGGTCTACGACCAGGCGAGCGGTGCGCAGCGGATCCTCAACTTCCGCGACGGGGTGGCGAAGGTACGGCTCCCGAAGGGCGCCTGGAACCTCTACAGCGAGATCTACGACTTCGACCCCGTCGTCCTGACGGTCGGGCACCGGCCGCTCACGGTCGCCGACGACGACCTGGGCGTCACGGTCGACGCGCGCGAGGGCAAGCAGGTCCGGTTCGCCGTGGACGACCCCACCGCCGCGGCCGACCCGTGGTTCGGCCTCTACCTCGCCAACGGTCCATGGCAGTACGGCTGGTACGCCTCCGGTCCGGACCCCAATGAGGGCTACTACGTCATTCCCGTCCGGCAACCCGGGCTGACCTACGAGTCCTGGACCGTCTGGCACAAGAAGGACGCCGCGCCCAGCCCGTACCGTTACGACCTCGTCGACCGCCGCACGGGCGGCATCCCGGACGAACCCACCTATTCCGCGCGGACCAGGGACCTGGTCAAGGCGTCCGAGACGTTCCGGGCCTCGGGCGCGGCCGGCACCGGCACCATGTGGACGGGACCGCTGGACCCGGCCGGCATCGGGGCACTCACCCTGCCCACCAAGGACATCCCGCTGCCCTCCGCCATGACGCACTACCGCAGCCCCGGGCTCGCCTGGTCCTCGGAGTTCCAGACGGGCGGTTCCCGGCAGATCGGCACGAGTCCGGTGCGCGAGCGCGCCTTCTCCGAGGTCTGGAACGCGGCGGTCGCGGGCCCGTCGTTCGCCACGCCCGGCGGCAGCCGTACCGGAGACACGCTCCAGTTCTTCGCGGGCCGGCTCTACACCGACGGCGTCGCGGGGCTGACCGGCATGGACGCCACCGCCACCGGCACCCTGACCCTCTCCCGCGACGGCAGGCAGATCGCCACGAGCGGCATCGCCGGATGCGCGCCGGGCGACAGCGGCCAGTGCGCGCTGTCCGCGACGCTGCCGCAGGACGCCGGCACCTACACCCTCGCCGCGTCCTCGCGCCGGGACACGCCCGTGAACACCCTGTCCACAGGTGTCGACGCCGTCTGGACGTTCCGCTCGGCCCGTACGACGCAGGCCACGGCCCTGCCACTGATGGCGATCAGGTACGCGCCCAAGGGCCTCGACACCGCGAACCGGGCCAGACCCGGGTCGCGAACCCCGTTGTCGATCTGGATCGAACGCAATCCCGGCGCCCGCGGCGCCGCGGTGCGCACGGTTCAGCTGGAGTTCTCCACCGACGACGGCGTCACCTGGCAGCCCGTCAGGACCCGGGCAGCCGACTCCGGCTGGACGGCGACCGTCGCCAACCCGGGCTCGCCGGGGTTCGTCTCCCTGCGCGCGACGGCCAAGGACACCGCCGGTGACGGCGTCACCCAGACGGTGACCCGCGCCTACGCGGTCGGCTGACCGTGCGGGGAGGTCTCCGCCACCTCGACGGCGACCTCCCCGGCGTCGATCAGGCCGGCGATCGTGGTCAGCGCCGCGGCGTCCGGCTCGACCAGGTACGGAGTGACGCGCACGCCGGCCGCCTCGACGGCCCGGGCCAGCTCCGGGGACACACCGGCCGTGAGGGCGACCAGCAGGCCACCGGGACGGCCTTGAGCCAGGGGTGGCGGGCGGCGCGGGCGGTGGCGATCACATGGGCGCCCAGGTGCCGGGCGAACTGGACCGCGAAGTGACCGACCCCGCCGGCGGCGGCCGTGATCAGCACGCGCTCGCCGGCCCGCACGTGGGCGGCGTCGGCCAAAGCCTGCCAGGCGGTCAGCGCCGCCGGCGGCACGGCGGCCGCGTGCGCGTGGTCGAGGGTGGACGGCTTGCGGGCCCACTGGCGGGCCGGTGCGGTCACGTACTCGGCGTAGCCGCCGGCGGCGCGCGGGAACCACGGCATGGCGTACACCTCGTCGCCGGGGGCGAGCGTGGTGACGCCGAAGCCGACCTCTTCGACGACGCCGGAGACGTCCCAGCCCAGGATCAGCGGCAACGCCTGCAGCCCCGCCAGGCCACGCCCCTCGCGGGTCTTCCAGTCCACCGGGTTCCCGCCGGCGGCGTGCACCCGCACGGCGCGCTGTCCGGAGAGCTCGCCGCGGCGCTCGACCGGATAGGGCCGCGGACCCGCATCGTCAGCCTGTGCACCTCGGCCTTCCTGCTCGCGGCGGCCGGTCTGCTGGACGGCCGGCGCGCCACCACGCCTCACCTCCGCCGGCGGAGCGGCCGGCATCGACCTGTGCCTGCACCTGGTCCGGCTGGACCACGGGGCGGCGGTGGCCTCGACCGCCGCCCGGCACTGCGTGGTGGCGCCGTGGCGCGAAGGCGGGCAGGCGCAGTTATCGAGCATCCGGTTCCGCAGGACACCGGCCGTTCCACCTCGGCGACCGGCAATGGGCGCTGGACCGGCTGGCCGAGCCGGTCACGCTGGAGGACATGGCCCGGCACGCGCACATGAGCGTGCGCACCTTCACCCGGCGGTTCCGCGGCGAGGTGGGCAGCAGCCCGCAGAAGTGGCTGGCCCAGCGGCGGCTGGCGCACGCGCGGCTGCTGCTGGAGTCCACCGACCTGAGCGTCGCGCGGATCGCCACCGCCTGCGGTTTCGGCGACCCCGTCGCCCTGCGCAAGCACTTCCACACGTACCTGGGCCTGTCACCACTGGCCTACCGTCGCGCCCACAACGCCCCGGATCCGGCGACGGCTCGTCAGGGTTGTTTCAGTCCGTAGGCCTTGTGGATCGTCTGGTCCACGGTGTTGCCCTCCTGGTCGGTGGCCTGGGCGCGGAGGCCGACGGCGCCGTCGGTCCGGGACAGGGGCGGATGGGTGATGGTGCCGGTGAAGGCGCGGTCCCCGGAGGCCGACATGCGGACGGGCACCCAGTGGGCGCCGCCGTCGAAGGTGGCCGAGAGCCGGAGCGCGGTCAGCTTGGCGTCGGGCTGCCCGAAGGAGCCGTTGTAGCCGGTGACGGTGATGCGGCGGGTGGCCCCGGCCGCGGCCTGGTTGTCCAGGTCGAGGTCCAGGTCGTAGCTGAGGTTGAGCCGGCGTACCGGCGCGCAGGGAGCCAGGACCTGGGTGACGAGCCAGCCCGCGCACAGGCCGTCGGTGAGGTCCTTCATCCCGGATTCGGGGCGCTTGGAGCGGAACGTCCAGGCCGTTTCGACGTCGGTCGCGAACCGCTGTCCCGGCTGCGGGGTGTGGAAGGTGTCGGTGAGCCGGTATTCGCCCTCATCGGGCGGAAGGGTGAAGGTCGGCAACTTGATCGCGACGGGCCCGAGCGCACCGATCTTCTCCTCCAGGGGCACCTCCCGGCCGTCGCGGTAGAGGTGCAGCTCGTCCTTGCCGCCGGCCCACGCCTGGAAATTGGCACTCCAGGTGAAGGGCTCCTGGTGGTTGGGTTCGGGGCCCATGACGGGCACCGCCGACGTGAACAGGTCGCCGGTACGGCACGCGAAACAGGTGGCCGTGCCCGAGTCGATCACGCGGTCGCCGTCGCGCGGGCCGCCGGGGACCCTGGGCTGCATGCCCCACCGCTCGGTCCGGCGTCCCGCCCTGGTGAAGACGTCGAGCGCGACCGTGTTGTAGCCGGTCCTGGACAGGTCGCCCTCGTCGTACCGCATCCTGACCTCGCGCTGCCAGGTCACGTCGGGCGAGACCGGCCCGACGTACTCGGTCACGGTGGTCCGTGCCTGCCAGGCGCCGCCGAGACCCCACGCGGCGAACGGTTCGGAGCCGTTGATCAGCACGGGGGTCCAGCTCATGCGTACGGCGCCGGGGCGGTCGGAGTGGAAGCGGTCGTCGATCTCCTGGAGGTTCTTCCTGGTCACCCGGTAGTCGAGGCCCGCGGGGATGCGGCCGCGCTCGGGGAAGAACAGCGAGTACATGTACGGCGTGGCCGGGCTGCCCTCGACCTTGACGTCCACCGGCTTGCGGGCCAGCGCCCTGCCCTGGTCGGCGGGCAGGCTCATGGTCGGGATCGGGTAGAAGGCCCAGCTTCCGGTCGGGTCGAGGAAGGCCCGTCCCGACGCGCCGTAGCCGAGCACGCCCACCGCGCCGGCGGCCGCCAGGGCCTGCACGCGGTCGAGCCCGTCGCCGGAGCAGGTCGTGTCCGGGCAGAGGTCGCCCAGGTCGAGCAGCGCGAGCTTGCCCCGTACGTCCAGGCCGGACAGGTCGGTGCCGTGGCCCACGTCCACCAGCGAGAGGGTCTGCTTGCCGGTCAGCTTGGGGAGGTCGGGGGTGACGCCCGCGTAGCGGGGGGCGAGCGTGCGTCCGGCGGCCTTCATCGTGACGAGCGGCGCGCCCTGCCAGAACTGGCCGGTGAGGTCGAGGGCCCCCTGCTTGACCGGTTCGGTGGGCAGCATCCAGTAGTGGTGCAGCCCGTACGCCGGGTAGGAGGAGAGGAAGTCGGCCACGACGCCGTTCGCGGTGGTGCGCCGCAGGGCGTAGTGGGACAGGTAGGTCTCGGTCGTGCGGGGGGTGTCCAGGCGGACCTCGCGGGCCTTGCGCAGGTCGAGGGTGACCGTGGTGTCCCGGTCCACCTTGACCTCGGGCGCGGTCGGCAGCGACTGCTGCCACTCGCCGTCCTCACCCCGCCAGGCGGCGATGGTGTTGACGCTGAACGTGCCCGGGTAGACGCTCGCCTCGCCCTCGGCCGTCTGGTAGAAGGAGTCCAGGTCGTCGCGGTCGTCGGTACGCAGGAACAGCCACGGGACGGAGACCGCGTCGGCCGCGCCGTCCGGCATGATCAGTTCGGTCCTGAGCCTGACCCTGCGCGGCTCGACGAACGCGCCCACGGCCGTCCGCACGACCACGTCGCCGCCGGTGGCCGCCACCGCACCCGCGTACCAGGTGGCCGGTCCTGACGGGTCGAAGGCGACGGTCACGTCCGCGGCGCCGTGGGCGGGGACGGTCACCGTGTCGCGGTCCAGCTTGAGCGCCTGCTCGGGGGCGGTGCCGCGGTGCGCCGCGATGCTCGCCCGCAGGGTCAGCGTCACCGGCTGGTCGCCGTCGTTGGTGTAGGTGATCTTCTTGGTGACCGGGCCGCTCTGCGGGGAGGGCAGGAAGCCGAAGTCGAGGTTGCCCGAGCCGCGTACCCGCTGGGTGACCGCTCTGGCCACGTCGATGCGCCCGGCGCCCTGCTGGTAGGCGGTCAGGCCGTCGTCCTTGGCGGTGCCGGTGAGCGCCGCCTTGAGCTGCGGGCCCGTCCAGTCGGGGTGTTGCCCGGCGAGGATGGCCGCCGCGCCCGACACGTGCGGGGTCGCCATCGAGGTGCCGGAGGCGGCGGTGTGGAGTTCGTCCACGGGCGAGCCCATCGACGTCCCCCGCGCGCGGGCCGCGACGATGCCGACGCCGGGCGCGACCACGTCGGGCTTGAGCCCGTAGTCGAACGGGGCCGGGCCTCTGCTGGAGAAGGGGGCCAGTCTCTCCTCACGGTCCACCGCGCCGACCGTCAGCGCCGCCGCCGCGGATCCCGGCGCGTTGACGGTACGGCTGCCGCCGTCATTGCCGGCGGCCACGACGAACAGCGCGCCCGTCTCGGCGCTGAGCGTGTTCACCGCCTGGTTGATGGGGCCGTTCTGGTCCTCGTACTCGCCGCCGATGCTGATCGAGACCACCTTGGCCTGCGCGGCGGCCCACTGCATGCCCGCGATGACCTGCGACGAGGTGCCCGTGCCCGACGAGCTGAGCACCTTGCCCACCAGGAGCGTGGCCTCGGGCGCCACGCCCGTGTACCGGCCGGAGCCGGCGATCGTGGAGGCGACGTGGGTGCCGTGGCCGTGGCCGTCGCGGGCGTCGGGATCGTCGGTGAAGTTGGCCGTCGCCCCGATCCGGCCGGCCAGGTCGGGGTGGTCGGGATCGACGCCGGTGTCGAGCACGGCGACCTTGACGCCCTTGCCCTTGTAGCCGGCGGCCCAGGCCTGCGGCGCGCCGATCTGCGGCACGCTCTTGTCGAGTACGGCCTTCATCTTGCGGTCGAGCCAGATCGCCGTCGGCGTGGTCGCGCGCGCAGAGGGGGACGCGGTGGGGGACGCGGCGGCCGCGGTCCAGAACTCGCGTGCCGCCTTCTTGTCCACCTTGACGGCGGCGCCTCCCACGCTGGCCAGGGCGACGGGCGAGGCGGTGGCCGGGAGCGCGTCGGCCCGTGCCGACAGCGTCGCGGCGGCCTGCTTGGCGGCGCCGTACTGGACGATGACCGGCAGGGTCGGGCGTTCGGCGTCGGTGTAACCGTTGGCGGCCAGGTACGCCACGTCGAACAGGCCCTTGTCCACCTGGCCCGAGGCCACCGGGGCCAGCGCGTCGGAGGGGAAGACGTAGAAGGAGCCGCCCTTGCGCAGGGTCACGAAGGACACCGGCGCTCCTCCGGCGCGCCTGGCCGGTTTCACGTCGGCGCGCGGGGTGCCGTCGGCGGCCTTGCCGTACGTCACCACGTCGCCGGTGATCAGGGTGAGCCGGGTGGCGGCGGGTAAGGCGCCCGGGGCGGGGGCCGGGGTGTCGGCGGACTCGGGTGAAGGGGAGGGCGTGGCCATCCCCATGGACAGGACCAACCCCAACGCGGTCAGCCCGGCGAGCGGGCGGCGAGCCATGGTTCTCCTCGGAGTAGTTCATGATCGAGCACACAAAACCTCCCATTCCGCGCCATATCCGGAAAGATGACCTTTCGTCCTCTTCACGCCGTTGGCGGGAAGAGGACACGATGGGCGCATGCTCGAATCCCTGGGCCTGTCGACGGCCGAAGAGGCGCTGTACCAGACGCTGATCGAGGTCTCGCCGATCACCGCCGCCGACCTTGAGCGGCTGGCCGGCCCGCAGGCCGCGCTCTGCGCGAGGCTCCAGGAACTCGGCCTGGTCACCCGGCTGCCGGAGGATCCGCCCAGGTACGCCGCGGTCGCCCCGAGCATGGGCCTCGACGCGCTGATCAGCGCCAGGGCCAGGGCGCTGACCGCCGCCCGGGGCCGCATCGCCGGGCTCAGCGCCGCCTTCCACCGGGCGGGCACCGAGCGCGACGCCGCCGGGCTGGTCGAGGTGGTGATCGGCAGGCAGGCGGTGAACGACCGCTTCGAGCAGCTCCAGCGGGAGACGCACCGCTCGATCCGGGTGTTCGACGCGCCGCCGTACGCCGGGGTGGTCGGGGCGAACGCGCGCGAGTTCGACCTGCTGGCAAGGGGCGTGAACTACCGCGTCCTGTACGACAGGAAGGCGATGGAGCTGCCCGGGGCGCTGACGGTGGTCACCGACTACATCACCGCCGGCGAGCAGGCCAGGGTCGGCGAGGTGCCGATGAAGCTCGTCCTGAACGACCGGCCGACGGCGATCGTGCCGCTGCGGCACGACCGGCACCTGGTCGAATCCGCGCTGGTGGTGCACGACCCGACGCTGCTGGCGGCGCTCGGCGCGCTGTTCGAGATGAACTGGCAGCGCGCCGTCCCGCTGGGCGTGCGGCAGGGACAGGCCCGGCTGCCCGAGGAGCGGAGCCCCGCCGACGCGCACGAGGACCTGCTGCCCCTGCTCATCTCCGGGCTGACCGACGCGGCCATCGGGGCGCAGCTCGGCTGGAGCGCGCGCACGGTGCGCAGGCGGGTCCAGGCGATGATGGTCCAGCTCGACGCGCAGACCCGGTTCCAGGCCGGCTACCAGGCCGTTCTGCGCGGCTGGCTGCGGTGACGCTCGAAGCGCTCGGGCTGGGCCCGGCCGAGGAGGAGCTCTACGAGCTGCTCGTCGAGTGCTCGCCGGCCACCCTCGACCGGCTCGCCGCGGGCTTCGCCGGCTCCGGCCTGCCCGCGCTGCTGGCCGGGCTGGAGAGCAAGGGCCTGGTCGACCGGCTGCCGGACGAACCGGCGCGGTACGTCGCCGTCGCCCCCGACGTCGCGCTCGACGCGCTGCTCACCGTCGCCGAAGAGGGGCTCGCGCGAGCCAGGGAGCGCGCCGCCGACCTGGACGACGCCTTCCAGCAGCGCGCCTCCGGGCAGCAGCCGCCGCTGGTGGTGGAGGTGATCACCGGCGCCGCCGCGGTGCGGCAACGCCTCCTCCAGCTCCAGCGCGCGGCCCGCCACCAGGTACGGACCTTCTCCCAGCCGCCGTACTTCGACCGGCACGCCAGCGTGGCCGCCCACCGCGAGCTGCTGGACCGCGGCATCACCAGCCGGGTCATCTACGAGCGCGACTTCATCGACCGGCCGGGCGCGCTGCGGCTGATCGAGGGGATGATCGGCGCGGGCCAGCTGGCGCGGGTGCTGCCCAGCCTGCCGATGAAGCTCTATCTGGTCGACGACCGGTTCGCGCTGCTGGTGCTGCGCTACGAGTCACCCGACTCCGCGGCGCTCCTGGTGCACCCCTCGGGGTTGCTGGAGGCGCTGAGCGGGCTGTTCGAGGGGATCTGGGCGCGGGCGCTGCCGATGCGGCTGACCGGTTCGCGCGAGGCGCCGCAGGACGACGAACGGCTGATCGCCCTCCTGCTGACCGGCCTGACCGACGAGGCCATCGCCCGCCAGCTCGGCATCGGCTACCGCACCGCCCAGCGGCGCATCGCCGACCTCATGGCCAGGCTCGGCGCCCACACCCGCTTCCAGGCCGGCGTGCAGGCCGCCCGCTCCCAGGCCCGCAGCACCCCGCAGGACCCGCACGGCCCGTACGGGCGGCCGGGCTCATGAGCCTCCCTGACCGGCCGGCGGTGGGGTGACGGGCAGCCGCCCGGTGCGCATGGCCACGGCCCCGAGGGCGGCCGACGCCGCGAGACAGAGCCAGGCGAACACATCGCCGATACGCGCATATATCGTCGGATCACTGGCGACAGGCACATACGCCGTCATTGTCTGCTGCCTGGTGGTGAAGTAGTCGGCCGAGGTGAGCGTCCGGCCCTGCGGGTCGAAGACCGCGGCCAGGCCGTTGCTGGCTTGCCGGATCAGCGAGTAACCGTTCTCCACCGCCCGGACGGCCGCCTTCTCGGTGTGCGTGGCGCCGAAGCCGTACCAGTCGTTGGACGGCACCAGCATCAGGTCCACGTCGGCGGCCTGCCTCATCAGGGCGGGGAAGTCGGCGTCGAAGCAGATGACGTTGGCCAGGCGGCCGAACGGGGTGCCGGCGGTCGGCACCCTGCCGTCCCCGGGGGCGAACGGGTCCATGCCCGGCACCGGGCGGGCCTTCTCGTACGTCCAGCGGGCCCGTCCGTTCGGATCGACGAGCACCGTCTCGTTGCGCATGTACGGCGGCGCGCCTGTGATCACGATCAAACCGGCGTCCACATAGCTGCCGGTCCGGACGGCGACCGCGGCGATCGCGTCGATCAGCCGCTGCTTGTCGGCCTCGCGTGCCGCACCGCCCGCCTCCGGCCAGACCACGATCCTGGCTCCGGCCCTCGCCTCCCGTTCGGTGGCGGTCAGCAGGGAGTCGTTGACCGGGGCGAACGCCCGCCGAACCGTGTCGGGATCGGCCCCGGCGAGCTGTTCCGGCGAGGGGAAGCCGTTCAGGGCCTTGTTGGACGCCTCCAGAACCGAACGTGCGGGACTGACCCCGGCCACCCGCACGGTCTCGCCGGACGGCGCCGCGAGCGCCAGGCGCATGCTTCCGCCGACGAGCACCAGCGTCAGCACGGTGGCGAAGGGCGCCACCCGCCGCCAGGTGAATCCGTCCTGCCAGAGGTGGTTGCAGACGGCGGCGAACCAGGCGATGAGGAAGCTGACTCCGTAGCCGCCGGTCACCGAGACGAGCTGGAGCAGCGGGAGGTTGTCGTGCTGGGTGGCGGCCAGCGAGCTCAGGATGTTGCCGACGGGACTGACGTTCGCGAGCGCGTACTCCACGCCGACCACCCCGAGGGGGAAGACCAGCGTGGCCCACGCGCCGGGTAAGCGCGCCGCGACGAGACGGTCGAGAACGTACGGCACGACGCCCGTCAGCGCCATGAACAGGGAGAGCGCCAGCACCGGGCTGAACACCGGCAGTCCGCTCTCATAGAGCCAGAACGTGGTGGACACCACGGTGGCGAGTGCGATGCCGCCCAGCGCCGGAAGCGTCCGGCTCGTGCGGGAGAAGCGCAACAGCAGGATCAGATGGATCCACGCCGCCCCGGCCACCTCCCACCGGCCGTGCGCGGCCACGAGCGAGAGGGCGGTTCCGGCAGCGAGCGCTGCCCAGCGAGTCACATGATTCATGCGGCGAATGTAGGCAGCGCGGCCCTCACCTCCCCATCCCGAACTCCCCCGAACCGCAGTAGGGAATACCCCCGGCGGCGGCGGGCCGCCGGGACGGTTGGGGGCCGGTGGCGCGCCGGGGACGCGCGACCGGTAGCCTGACTTTAGGGCTAAACTTTGAGGAGGATTGAGCATGGCACGCACGATCGTGGTCAGCGGCGGCGGCACCGGCATCGGCAGGGCGGTGGCGGCCCGCTTCGTGGCCGACGGGGACCAGGTGGTGATCGTCGGCCGTCGCGCCGACGTGCTGGAGAAGACGGCCGCCGAGCTCGGCGCCCTCGCCCTGCCCGCCGACCTCAGCGACCCGGCCGACGTCGAACGGATGCGCGGCGAGCTGGCCGAACGGTTCGGCGCGATCGACGTCCTGGTCAACAACGCGGGCGGCAACGTCGAGGGGCGCGGCGGCACCGACGACCTCGCCGAGCGGTGGACGGCCAACTTCCGGGCCAACGTGCTGACCTCGGTGCTGCCCACCGAGGCGCTGCGCGACCTGCTCAATCCGGCCGGGCGGGTGGTGTTCCTCAGCTCCATCGCCGCCTTGCGGGGCTCGGGCGGCACGTCGTACGGGCCGATGAAGGCGGCTCTGCACCCGTACGCCTACGATCTCGCCGCCGCCCTCGGGCCGCGCGGCATCACGGTGAACGTGGTCGCGCCGGGGTTCATCGAGGACACCGAGTTCTTCGGCGGCGCCCTGGACGACGACCGCCGCGCCACCCTCGTCGCCCAGACCTGCACCGGCCGCCCCGGCACGCCAGGAGACGTCGCCGAGACCGTCCACTGGCTCGCCTCACCCGGCGGCGGTCATGTCACCGCCCAGGTCGTCCAGGTCAACGGCGGCGCCGAACGTGGCCGCTGACCTGCCCCGCGACGGAGCCGACGCGATCCAGGACGCCTGGCGGCGTGAGCTGCCGGGCGTCCCGGTGGACTCGATCGGGGTCATCACCCGCATCTGGTGGGCCGCCAAGGTCTTCGGCGACGAGCGCCGCCGCCTGCTCGCCGGTCTCGGCGTGGACGTCGCGACGCTGGACCTGCTGTCCACCCTGCGCCGTTCCGGGCCGCCGTACCGGATGAGCCCCGGCGCGCTGGCCGAGGCGTGCATGGTGACGCGCGGCGCGATCACCCAGCGCGTGGAGCGGGCCGTCACGGCGGGCCTGGTCGAACGGACCACCGCCGGATCGGGCTACCACACCCGCGCGGTCACCCTCACCGAGGCCGGCCACGCCCTGCTCGACCGCGTCGTCGCCGGTCTGCTCACCGCGGAGGACCGCCTCGTCGGCCACCTGCCGCTCCAGCGCCGCGAGCAGCTCGCCGACCTCCTGCGCGAACTCCTCGCCGGGTTCGGCGGCCCCGAGCCGACCGGCCAGGTCGGCGACTGACAGTGATGATGGAGATGAGCGCTTCCCACCAGGGTTTGACCCAGCGACTGACTGACCTCGGGTCCTCCACCGGATCTGTCAGCCCTGGCTGGGAGGCGCTCACCTGCACTCACCGGACGCGGCACCTGTGACTTCATAGGAGCCTGGCCAGAGGCCCCATCACTGTCTTGTCCGCTTGCCCGGCCGGTGCGTGCCGCCCTGCCCCTCGGTCAAGACGACAGGACGACGATGACCCCCATTACACCCGACAATCCGGCGATCAGCGAAGTCGCCGGCGGTGTGGACACCCACCAAGACACCCACACCGCAGCCGTGATCGACCCGGTCGGCAGAGTGCTGGGAACCGAGCAGTTCCCCGCCACCCCGGCCGGATACGCCGACCTGCTGGCCTGGATGCGCGCTTTCGGGCACCTGACACGCGTCGGGGTCGAGGGCACCGGCGTCTACGGAGCCGGGCTCACCCGCCTGCTCCGGGCCGAGCACCTCGACGTGATCGAGATCGACCGGCCTGACCGCAAAGCCCGCCGTTTTCAGGGCAAGTCAGACCCGATCGACGCCATCGCCGCCGCCAAGGCCGCGCTCGCCGGCGACCGCACCGGCACCCCCAAGCAGCGCGAGGGCCGCGTCGAGGCGCTGCGCACCCTGCGTATCGCCCGCCGCAGCGCGATTGACCAGCGTGCCGACACCCAACGGCAGATCAAGGCTCTGATCGTCACCGCCCCGGACGCGCTGCGCCAAAGCCTGCGCGGCCTGACCACCACAAAGCTGATCGTCACCTGCGCCGGCCTGGCCCCTGACCGCGACCACGCCGCCGGCCCTGCCACCGCCACCCAGCTCGCGCTGCGGTCCCTGGCCCGCCGCCACCAGCAGCTGTCCGCCGAGATCGCCGACCTCGACGAACTCCTGGACGCCCTGGTGGCGGCGATCAACCCGCGGCTGACCGCCACCTACGGCGTGGGCACCGACACCGCCGGGCAGCTCCTGGTCACCGCCGGCGAAAACCACGACCGGATCCACAGCGAAGCCGCCTTCGCCATGCTGTGCGGCGTCGCGCCGATCCCCGCCTCCTCCGGCAAGACCACCCGCCATCGCCTCAATCGCGGGGGCGACCGCCAAGCCAACGCAGCCCTCTACCGCGTCGTCCTGTGTCGCCTGCGCTGGGACCCACGCACCCGTGCCTACATGGAACGACGCACTCAAGACGGCCTGTCCAAGAAAGAGATCATCCGCTGCCTGAAGCGCTATGTCGCCCGCGAACTCTACGGGCTCATCACAGCAAACGATCAGGAACACGTCGCTTGACATCCATAGGAGCATCACCCGGACGGCGGCTGCCACGCGACGCTCGTCCACCTCGACCGCATGCGCGAGCCTGGGCGGCGGGTTCTTCCTCAAGAAGCCGGGGCTCGTCTCAGGCTTCTCCGCCGCCGGGTCAAGGCAGCCGCGGCGGTAAAGGCCAGGGCCGCGCACCCGAGCTGGGCAAGGGCCGCAAAGGTGGGCACCGATGGCAGGGCCCCGAGATCGCCCAGGGCCGCCGCGGGCAGGAACAGCAGCAGCGCCGCCCGGCGCCCCACGGCCGACCGGCACGCGTACCCGGCCGCCAGCCCGACCACGACGAGCCACGGCACGGGCTTCCAGCTCACGATGTCCTGGTGGGTGATCACGTCCACCCAGCGCACGATGGCCTTGCTGGCGGTCAGCCCGACCACGGCGAGCGGCCCCCACAGCAGGAACGCGCGGCGCGGAACGGCCGTGATCGCGCGATGCGCCGCGGGCGCGAAGGCGATGGCGACGGTCGCGAGCTGGGCCAGCAGGACGGGGCCATGGTTCGGGAACAGCAGCGTGTCCACGTCCAGCAGGCGCGGGTTGCCGGCCCGGTACAGCACGAACGCGACCAGCGCGAGCACGGCGATCCACCGCCGCCCGAGCAGCACGGCCAGCACCGGCAGGGCCGCGATGACGATCGGCTCGGCCAGGTACAGCATCCAGATCGGCCGCTCCACAGTGGCGGCCCCCACGTTCTCCACGGCTTCGGCCCCCTGAAGCAGCCCTGTCGCCAGCTCACCTGCCAGCATCAGGAACGGCCACAGCGCCACGGCGAGCGCCAGCCCGGCGCGCCACGCCGGCGTGGATGCCGGGCCGAAGGCGCGCCGCCCGTGGACGCGCAGCGCGCCCCACAGTAAGTCCGCCGCGTCGGCCGGATGAGGACGGGTCTGGCCGGGCCGCGCTCCGGCGAGGAGCACGCCGATCATCTCTTCCTCATGCCGCGCCCGGTGGTCTCGCGGGTAGGCGGCCAGGAGGCGGCGGTAGCGGGCTTCGAGCAGGCTCATGCCGCTCCCCCCGAACCGATCGCGCGCAGACGTGCGGCGGCCGCCGTGGCATGCCTGCGCATCCGCTCGGCCTCCGCCGCCAGCCTCGTGACGCCGTCGCCGGTCAGCCGGTAGTAGCGGCGCACCCGGCCGTCGACGATCTCCTCCCGGTCCTCGGTGATCAGGCCCTCTTCCTGGAGTCGGTCGAAAGCGGCGTACAGAGTGCCGGCGCGCAGGCGAACCTGGCCGTCGGAGATGCGCTCCACATCGGTGATGACGCCGTATCCGTGTTGTGGACCGGCAGCCAGCGCGGTCAGGATCAGGAAGGTCGGCTCCTGCATCTGTCTCATGTGATCAATATATACCGGTCATCTACCTATCGACGGGACGGCCGTCACAACCGATCAGAGGACGAGGTGCGCCGGCACGACCGGGTTCGGCGTGGTGGCGGTCGCTGTCCCACCATGGCCAGGCTCTAGCGGCGGCGGCCGGTGGATTTTCTGGTGCAGGTGGTGCAGCGGCGGTTCCATGACGGTGTCGAACCGCCGTCGTCGTGCGCGCAGGAGCCGCCGATCGTCGTCGAGCAGGTTCCGCTGTAGGAGCGCGTACGGGTGCCGTCGTCGTCGGTGACGTCCGGGGGCTCTTGCTCGACGATCGCCTTGCTGCCCTTGCCGCCGCTCGGGCGCGCCCTGAACCATGTGGAGTTCTCGTTCGAGAAGAAGGAGCCCTTCGCGGCCTTCTTGCCGACCGCGGGGATCTGGCCGGACAGCAGGAGGTAATACCAGCCGAAACCGGATCTGTCGTTCTCGCAGTGCTTGTCGGCGGCGCGGACCCGGGTCTCCTCGCGGACGCAGATCTCGATGCGGTCATCCTCGTCCAGGATCATGTGGGTCACGCCCTTGCCGCCCTTCCTGGGAGCTCGGTACGTCAGGCCGGTGTACTCGCCGGTCACTCCCTTGCCGACCTTCTTGCCGACGGCGGGGATCCTCGCGGTAACGGTCAGGAGGCGGCGGGCGTAGCCCTTCTCCTTGTCGTCGCAGAACTGGTGATCGACCCTGATCGACGTGGCCTTCCTGACGCAGACCTCGACGCGATCCTCATCCGCGTCGTCCGTGCTGCCTGCCGAGGAGTCGCCGCTCCAGGCCTGTGGGGGCCGGACGGTCTGCTCGGGGGCAGGGGGTGTGGCGGAGCAGCCCGCGGCGAGGAGGAGTGCCGCCAGGGAGAGGCAGGCGAGGCGTAAGACGGTCGGCGACAAGGGACCCACTTTCCGGAAATATCGGCATATCGCAGTCCTGACGATCAACGGCTCGCCTCGGAACCGGGGTTCCCCCATTCAGGTAGGGCAGACTTCCCCTTCGAGCCGGCCGCGCCTGCTCCCGATCGCTGCGGTCCCGGTCCGCCGGCTAGGGACACGCCTTTCTGTACGGCAGCGCGCGTACGATCACCCGCCACTGGGCCGCGCTCAGCCCGCCCGCCTTTGCGCACACCGCCGCCGCCATCGCCTCCCCGCCCACGGCGTGCCGCCTGACGAGGCCGTTGCCGTCCACGGTCAGCACCGCCGACCCGTCGGGAGTGAACGCCACGCCGAGCGGCTGCCCGATCTCCGGGTCCTGACCGCCGCCCTCGTCGAGCAGCGTGCCCAGGTCCGTGCCCGACATCACGTCGACGAGCCGCACCCTGCCGCCCACCTGGAGGGTGGCCAGCAGGTCCTCGCGCGGCGAGTAGGCGGCGGGGACGCCGAACCCGCGCGCGGTGGCCAGCCTGCGGCGCGTGGCCACGTCCCAGACCGTCATCCGTCGCCGCGCGTCGAGCACCACTACCGCCTTGCCGGAGCGGGTGAAATACGCGCGCACCCCCTCGGCGTTCCTGCCGCCGCCGCCGAACGCCGGCCCCACGGCCTTGCCGCCGGCCGTCTCCAGCAGGTGTACGCGGTCGCCCGCCACCACCAGCGTCCGGCCGTCGGAGGAGAAGGCCGTGTACGCCGCCGCGCCCGCCTTGGCCGACCACACCCGCCGCCTGGTCCGCCGGTCCCACAGCTCGACCCCGCCCTGCTCGGTGACCACGGCCAGCCTGGCGCCGTCGGGGGAGAAGGCCGCCTGCGCGGCGGACGTGCGCAGCGTGCCCTGGACGGCGGCCGAGGCGGTGTCCACGATCCGCAGCTCGGGCCCGTACGTGGCGACGAAGCGGGAGTCCGGGCTGAACGCCGCGTTCTCCGCCTCCGGCAACGTGCCGATCTTCCGCCCGCCGACGGCGGACAGCTCGCCGTCGCGGAGCACGAGCCGCCCGTCGCCGCTCAGCGCCGCCGTGCCCACGAGGTGATCGTCGTTCTCGACGGCCAGGTCCGCCACGTCCACCGAGAAGACCTGGTCGCCGAGCAGGTAGCGGAACGTGCTTCCGTCGAAGGCCCCCTGCACCGCCTCCTCGTCCCTACCTACCTGGACCGAGGTGAGCAGATGCGTGTCCGACCTGCGCCAGAACTGGATGGACCGCGGCCCCACCGTCGCGATGAGGCCAGGGCCGAACACGGCCGCGCCGCCGTTCCAGGTGCCCTGGGTGCCGGCGCCGTCCTTGTCACCGATGACGTCCTTCGCCCCGGTCCTCAGGTTGGTCAGCTCCAGCAGGCGACCGCGCCGTGCGGCCCGCCAGACCCCGTCCCGGCTGAACGTGCCCGCAGGGGCGGGCCCGAGCGCCGTGGCAGCGCCGGTTCGCAGGTCCCAGCGGGTACGCCGGTCAGCCTCCTGGAGCAGGACGGAGTCGTCCCGCTCGAACGTCACGTCGACCCACTCGCTCGTGAAGTCCTTGGCAGTGGGGAAGGCGTAGTCGCTGATCGGCCTGCCACTGGCGAGGTCCACCGCGGTGGCGCGCCTGGCCGTCACGGTCACCAGCACCTTGCCCGACGGGCTCAGCGTCACGCTGTCCAGCGGCTCGGCCGCCCGGGTGGCGAGCGTCCGCAGGAGCCGGCCGTTCCGCACGTCCCACACGCGCGTCGTGGTGGAGTCGGCGCTGATCAGCGTGCGGCCGTCGGCGCCGAGCGTCCGTACCGTGTCGCCCGCGGTGGACGGGTCGCCGAACATCGCCGTCTCGCGTTGCGCCAGCGAGGCCACCAGGGCCGCTCTGGTGGCCGGCGTGTGGTCCAGTCGCCAGGCCGCGAGGCTCGCCAGCATCGCCTGGTGCGGGTCGCTCCGGCGGGTCGTGGTCGCCGCCGCCGCCAGCCTGGCCGCCTCCGACCTGGTCAGCTGCCCGGCGATCTGCTCGGCCCGGTCGTCGGCCACCGCGCTCTGCTGCACGGCCAGCCCGCCGGCCACCAGCGCGATCACCAGCAGCCCGCCCAGGCTCAGCGAGGTCAGCCGGGCCCGCCTGGCCCGGCGCCTGGCCAGGGTGGCCGCCGCGGCCAGGAAGTCGCGTTCGGTGGGCGACAGGGTGATGTCCCGGCGGGCGGTGGCCGCCCACTGCATCGCGTTCTCCAGGGTGCTGCCCTGGAACAGGTCGCCGTCCCGGCGTCCCGCCGCCTCCCAGCGTCGCGCCGCGGTGAGGATCTGCCGGTGTACGGCCAGGCCGTCGAGGTTGGACTCGATCCACCGGCGGTACCGCGGCCAGGCATGGGGCAGGGCCGGCCTGGCCAGCCGTACGCCGCCGTCCTGGTCGGCCAGGAGGTAGCCGAACACGGCAAGGATCCGCCGCACGGCGGCCGCCTCGCGCGGCGCCCGCCCCTCGACGAGCTCGGCCAGCTCGGCGTGCCGGGCCGACAGCTCGCCCGCCTCGTCCACCGTCACCAGCCGCAGGAACACCTCGGGGACCAGTTCGCGCTCGGCCGGGGCGAGCATCGTGTACGCCTGCTCGGCCAGCGTGCCGAGCGCGGGATCGTGCCCCTGCGCGCCGATCCCGGCGGCCCGCCGGCCGCCCTGGGCCAGCAGGCGGGACGTGTCGAGGGCGCCGTCGCCGCTGACCAGCGCCAGCAGCAGCTCGCGGGCGGTCGGCCGCTGGGCCGGCTCCTTCGACAGCGCCGAGGCGACCAGCCGGCGCAGCGTCCTGGGCAGCGCGGACAGGTCGGGGGTGGCCGACAACACCTGGTGCATGATGCTTCCCAGGTTCTCGGCGTGGAACGGATCACGGCCGGTGGCGGCGAAGACGATGACGCCTCCCCAGGCGAACACGTCCGCCGAGGCGTCCGCCCGCTGGCCGATGAACACCTCAGGGGCCATGTAGGTGGGCGTGCCGCTCACCACGCCGGTCGCGGTGAGCGACATCTCGGCGGTCCTGGCGATGCCGAAGTCGATCACACGGGGACCGTCCGGGCCCAGCAGCACGTTGTCGGGCTTGAGGTCGCGGTGGATCACCCCGGCGTCGTGGATGGCGGTCAGCGCCGTCGCGATGGCGGTGGCCAGGCGGTGCAGGTCGTCACCCGCGAAGATCCGGCCCGCCGTGCGCAGGCTCGGGCCCTCCACGTACTCGCTGACGATGTAGGGGCGCGGGCCCTCCAGCCTGGCCTCGACGATCGGCGCGGTGCAGAACGAGGCCACCCGCTGGGCGGCCGCCGCCTCCCGGCCGAGCTGCGCCACCTGATCGCCGTGCAGCACCTTGATCGCCACGCGGCGTCCGTCCTCGGCGTAGGCCTCGTACACCACGCCCTGGCCGCCGGCGCCGAGCCGCCCGGCCAGCCAGTAGCGGCCGAGCCGCTGAGGGTCTCCTTCGATCAACACGCTGGGTTTGATGCGCTCATCACGGACGAAGTTCCGCCCGAACTGCCGCGAAAAGAGTGCCGAACCCTTCTTGATCCGGACGCATCCAACCCTGACATGAACAAGATTCAGAATCTTGCCGCCCTGGCCGTGCTCCCCGTTGCCGCAGCTCTCGTGGCCCTCCCCGCGCAGGCGGCGGAGCGTCCCAGCTGTCCCGCCCCCTCCAAGGCGGACGTGCGGCGCTCGTCGGCCGCGAAGGTGGACAAGCCCGCGAGAGGCGCGGCGGCGATGAAGGGGGTCCGCGTCAACCACATCCCGAAGGGCTTCACCTACGGGCAGGTCCTCGTCAACAAGCACGACGGCATGGTCGAGTACAGCTACCAGTGGTCGGACGACCGCGACGACATGAGCCGCCGGCACCGGTCGCTGTGGGTCAGGGTGGTGTGCTGGCCGAAGGCGACCTCGGTGGCGCAGCTCAAGAACGCGCCGTTCCACATCGGGACCTTCTCCGGTGACACGACCACCACGAAGATCGGCGATCGCGAGGTGCTTCGCCAGGGGGGTGACGGCGCGCTGGGGGCCGGTGTGTACTCGGGCTGGGTCGAGCGCCCCGGAGTCGTCGTCACCGTGATGGCGACCCCGCCTCTCGTGCCGGGGCTGACGAAGATCATCAAGGGCGTCCGGCTCTGATCTCGACCCCGTACCGGCCCTGGGCCGACCGGAGCGGATCGCGAACCGATGAGGATTCCGCGCCGCGCCCGTCTGTACACGTGACATCGACTCACGGAAGGCCGGCACGATGCGGAAACTGATCTTCGGCATGAACGCGACCCTGGACGGCTACATCGCCGCGCCCGGCGACGACATCGGCTGGAGTGCGGGGGAGGGGCCGGACTCGTCGCCGAGCGCCGAGCTGTTCCAGTGGTGGTACGACCAGATGCGGGCGAGCGAGCTGACGCTGTACGGCCGCAAGCTGTGGGAGGCGATGAGCTCCCACTGGCCGACCGGCGACCAGCAGCCCGGCGCCACCCCTGCGGAGATCGCGTTCGCGCGCCTGTGGCGGGACATGCCGAAGGTGGTGTTCTCGTCGACGATCGACAAGGTCGACTGGAACACCCGCCTGGTCACCGGCGACGCGGTCGCCGAGATCACCAGGCTCAAGGCCGAGGACGGCGGCCCGATGGACATCGCCGGCGCGACGCTCGCCGCGGCGGCCATGCGGGCCGGGCTGATCGACGAGTACGTGATCGTCACCCATCCGGTCCTGGTGGGCGGCGGCACGCCGTTCTTCACCGCGCTGGACGGCTGGGTGAAGCTGAACCTGGTCGAGACGCGCACCTTCCCCGGCGGCGTGGTGCTGACCCGATACGAGACGCGGCGATGAGCACAGGGCCGACGCGCTGAGCACGAGGAGGACGGTGAGGCCGGCCCGTGCGCCGGCCCCGTCCGATCACAGCGTCGCGGGCAGGCTCAGCCATGGTTTGTCGGTGGCGTCGAAGCCGGTCAGCTCGGCGATCCTCCCGTCGGCGATGCGCAGGACCGCGATGTTGAACAGACGGTGTTCCGGGCCGTCGGCGGTGCGGAGGTACAGCGCGGCGGCGGGCATGAGGTTGACCGTCGTGGCGATGCAGCGCCAGTCGTCGTAGCCGCGCTGGAAGAGCCCGTGGGAGACCCAGCCGTCCACCGCGTCCTCGGCCGTGACGATCAGGGCGCCGGGGTCGGGCAGCATCGTGAAGCGCAGGTCGTCGCGCAGCAGGGCCGTCAGCCCGTCGAGGTCGTTGCGTTCATGGGCGTCCATGTACGACTTCACCACGCCGCGCTCGTCACGCGACAGCTCGTGCGTGGCAGGGCTGCGCCAGTCGAGGCGGCGGTCGGGCAGCTGCTCGCGCATCGTCACGCGGGCCCGCTGCAGTGCGCTGGTCACCGATGCGACGGTCAGCTCCAGGGCGTCGGCGGCCTTCGACGCCGGCCAGCCGAGGACGTCGCGCAGGATGAACACCGCTCGCTGCCGCGGCGGCAGGTGCTGGACGGCGACGATGAACGCCAGCTCGATCGTCTCCCGCGCCACCACCGATTCCTGCGGGTCCTCCGGGAGCATCCGGTCCGGGTAGGGCTGCAGGTGGCGCACTTCCGAGCCGGCGCCCGGCAGCTCGGCCGGCACGGGTGTGCGGTCGTTGCGCTTGTCCAGGAAGTCGAGGCAGGCGTTCGTCGCGATGCGGTACAGCCAGGTCCGCAGCGCGGCGTGGCCCTTGAACGACTCCCGCTTGTGCCACGCCCGCAGGAACGTCTCCTGCGTCATGTCCTGGGCGTCGTCGTAGTTCGCGAGCATCCGGTAGCAGTGCACCTGGAGCTCGCGCCGGTAGGGCTCCGTGATGAGCGCGAACCGTGCCGCGTCATGCGAGCGGGCCACCGCGATGAACGTGGCTTCGTCGTCGCCTGCCAGTCTGGCATCGGTCATGGTCGTCAATCCTTCCGCGGGTGGCGAGGGGCTGCCAGTACTGACGACGTGGCGGAGGATTTCTGAGCGGTGCACCCGCTGACACCGGGCCGCTCGTCGGGGAGGCCCGCTCGCCTTGACGTAGCCGGGTCCGAGGACGTCCGGAAGCGCCAGGGCCTCGGCGTCAGCCCGGAAGGCGCCAGTGGCAGTTGCCCTCGATGCACAGCTCGCTGGTCGTCTCGCGGGGGTCCGGCGCCTTGATCGACACCTTGCCGCCCCACCGGCTGTAGCGGGTGTCGAGCCTCCCGTCCGGACTCCACCCCGCGTGGGTCGAGCGCCCCGCCCAGCGGGAAACCCGCGAAGCGCCACCTGAAAGGGTGGACGTCTCGGTGAAACGCATGCCGTGTCCGGCCGTCAGAACGGCCTTCAGCGCCTGCACGGGATCCTTGCTCACTGCCTGCGCGTGGGCCTGCGGAGGCGGGGGCGTATTCGCGTTCTGGGGAGCGGTCGAGCGGGGGGGGCTTTGAGCAGTAATTTGTCCAATTTGTCCAAGCTTCGATCTTGTGAGCGGACGAGGGCTACAGTGACGACGGCCAGCAGTCAATGGCAGTAAAGGCTGGCCGAAACCCGAGGAGAAGATGAATGAGAAGAACGTGGCCAATGGCGTTGGTGGCACTCGCCGCTGTCGTCATGGGCGGCGCGACGCCGGCGAGTGGCGACGCCGGCGATCCGGCGACCAAGGCAACGACGGCAACGGCGGCAACCAGAACAACCGGGGCAACCAGAACAACCGGGGCAACCAGAACAACCGCGGCGACGGCGAAGGCCGCCGTCTGCGGAAGCGCGTCGCTGAACGGCCCCACCACGCCGCCCGCCGGCGCGGAGGTGGTGCCCGCCGGCGACAACAGCGGCGTGAACTTACGCAAGCCGAACACCACGTACTACTTCGAGACCGGCACGCACACGCTGGAACAAGCCCAATACGCCCAGATCCTGCCCGGTGAGAACGCGACGTTCATCGGCGCGCCCGGCGCGGTGCTGGACGGAAAGGGCGTGAACCAGTACGCGTTCGGCGACACGGCGACCGGCGTCACCATCCGGTACCTGACCGTCACCGGGTTCGTCGCGCCGCAGGAAGAGGCCGTGGTCAACCACAGCGCCGCCGACGACTGGGTCCTGGAGCACAACACGTTCCGCGACAACTCCGGCGCGGCGCTGATGGCCGGGGCCAGGAACCAGATCCGCGGCAACTGCATCAAGGACAACGGCCAGCTCGGCCTGAACGCGTCCCAGCACGGCGACCACATCACCGGCCTGGTGGTGGCGGACAACGAGGTCACCGGCAACAACACCGACGACTGGGAGCACCAGGGCCAAGGGTGCGGATGCACCGGCGGCCTGAAGTTCTGGGCGGTGAACGGCGCCGACGTGACCGGCAACTGGGTGCACCACAACCACGGCCCGGGGATCTGGGCGGACACCAACAACAACGACTTCCTTATTGAGAACAACATCATCGAGGACAACGAGTCGATCGGGATCTTCTACGAGATCAGCTACAACGCGGTGATCCGGAACAACACCCTCCGCCGCAACACCTGGAAGGCGGGTGCCGAGCGGGCGGCGAAGGGCGACTCGTTCCCCGACGCGGCGATCTACCTGTCCGAGGCGGACGGCGAGCCGCGCATCCCGGCGCGGACCGGCAAGATCGAGGTCACCGGCAACCTGCTGGAGAACAACTGGGGCGGGATCACCGCGTGGGCGAACGCCGACCGGTTCTGCGGCAGCGCGGCCTCGACCACCAGCGACTGCACGCTGATCGTCGGGCCGGCCAACACCTCGAAGTGCGCGCCGCCGGCCATCAAGGACGAGCCGCTCTACACCGACTGCCGCTGGTGGACGAAGAACCTCGACATCCACCACAACACCTTCTCCTTCGACCCCGGCGCCGTGGGCGGCGGCTGCTCGACGCAGTACTGCGGGCAGATGAGCCTGCTGTCCAACTGGGGCACGGCGCACCCGGAGTGGTCCCCGTACCTGGGAGAGAAGATCGAGAAGTCGATCGTCTTCCAGTCGAACAACTCCTGGCACGACAACACCTACACGGGACCGTGGCAGTTCAGGATCTACGACATGGGCAGACGCGTCACGGCCGCGGAGTGGGTCGGCCCCCAGTACGGCCAGGACGCCGGCAGCACGTTCGACGGCAAGGCGCCCGAGGTGCCGCCGATCACCGAGCAGAACTTCGAGGACGCCTCGACGGCGCCCTACTCCGCGTGGTACGGATCCAGCCTGGCGCACCAGACCGGCGACGCGCACGGCGGCACGGGCTCGCTGCAGCTGACCAGCACCGAAGGGTCGGGGAGCGCGGTGGCGCTCGACAAGTACCCCGGATACAGCGGGGTGATCGCCGGTAAGAGCTACCGCGTGTCGCTGTGGTACCGGGAGGCCGTGGCCACGATGCCCACCGTCACCTGGAACGTGCGCTGGCGCGACGAGGACGGCGCGGTGCTGCGTACCGACCCCGTCCCCCTGCCGCAGAAGACGGCCTGGACGGAGGCGGCCGGCACGTTCACCGCGCCGGCGGGCGCGACCCGCGTCGACTGGACCTTCGTCTGGAGCGCCCCCACCGGGTCGGCGTTCCGGATCGATGACGTGGCGATGCGGGCCGCGCAAACGTAGTAGGCATGAAGAACACCGAGGCCCCTCCGACGGGGGGCCTCGTCCCGGACGCCGTCGTTCCGGCACCGAGGCGCAGACGGAGGAGATCACCCATGCCTGATCAGCCCAGGCTCATGCGGACGGGACGGGCGATGGCGATCGCCACCTCCGTCTCAAGGGCCACCGGCTTCGTCCGCACGCTGGCGCTGGTCGCCGCGCTCGGGCTGGGAACCAAGCTGCTGGACGCCTACACCGCGGCGAACGTCACCCCCAACACCGTCTACGAGCTCGTCTTCGGCGGCGCGCTGGCCGGCGTGCTCGTTCCGCTGCTGGTCCGCACGGCCGCCGACCGCGACATCGACGACGACCTGTTCGCCCAGCGGCTGCTGTCGCTGGTGGTCTACGGCCTCGGAGCCGTGGTGATCGTGACGATCGTCGCCGCGCCGTTCGTCGTGGACCTCTACGTTCCGGGGTTCAGCCCTGACCAGCGGCATCTGGCGGTCGTGTTCACCCGGTACTTCATGCCCCAGATCCTGTTCTACGGAGTGAGCGCGACCTTGGCCGCGATCCTCAACGCGCGCAGCCGCTTCGTCTCGCCCATGTGGGCGCCGGTGGCCAACAACCTCGTCGTCATCGCCACCGCCTCGGTCTTCCTGCTGATCGGCGGCACCGGGAAGCTGGAGTCGCTGACCGGCGTCCAGGTGCTGCTGCTGTCGATCGGCACCAGCGCGGGGGTCGCCGCCCAGATGACGGTCCTCGTCGTGGTCAGCCGGCGAACCGGGTTCCGGCTACGGCTGCGCGCCGACCCGCGAGGCATCGGCGTCCGCCGCATCGTCGCCCTGGCCGGATGGACCATCGCGTCCGTGGCCGCGGCCCAGGCCGTCTTCCTCGTGATCACCCGGATCGCCTCGCAGGCCGGGCCCGGCGCCGTCGCCGTCCACTCCAACGCCTACACCCTGTTCCAGCTGCCCTACGCGGTCATCGCGGTCACCGTCATCACCGCGGTGCTGCCCAGGATGAGCCGGGCGGCGGCCGATCGTGACCTCGCCCGGGTGACCGCCGACCTGTCCCGGAGTCTGCGGCTCACCGGCGTGGTCCTGGTTCCCGTCGCCGCGGCTTTGATCGTGCTCGGCCCGCAGCTGACGACCGTGCTGTTCGCCCACGGCAACGCCTCGCCCGCCGCGGCCCGCCTCACGGGCTCGGTGCTCGCCGTCCACGGCCTCGCCCTCGTCCCGTTCGCCGGCTACCAGATCATGGTGCGGGTCTTCTACGCGCTCGGCGACACCCGCACCCCGGCTCTGCTGAGCGTCGGCGTCTCCGCCGTCACCGTCGCCGCCTGCCTGACCGCCGCACGACTCGCGCCAGGACCGAACGTGGTCATCGCCCTCGCCGCCTGCTCCGCCGTCGCCTACACCGCGGGGATGCTCCTCACGGCCCAGATGCTGCGCCGCCGGATCGGCAGAGTCGACGGACACCGCCTTCTCGGCACCCACACCCGGATGCTCGCCGCGGCGATCGTCGCGGGTCTCGCCGCGGCCGTCGTCAACCGCGTCCTCGGCGCCAGGCTCGGGACGGACTGGACCGGCTCACTCGTCACCCTCTGCACCGCGGCCGCGATCGGCGCCGCCCTCTACGCCCTGGCCGCGCGGGTCCTGCGCATCACCGAGTTCGGAGCCCTCACCGCCGCCCTCCGGGGGCCGGTCAGGCCTTGACGGCGAGGCCGCCGTACATCGAGACCATGGAGTCCTCCACGAGCAGCGCCCGGTCGTCGGGCCGCCACCGGTGCACCGGCACCACACCCGGCTCGACGAGCTCGAACCCGGTGAAGAGCTCCTCGATCTGCGCCCTGGTACGGGCCTTGGACATGATGCCGCGCCGGTTGTACTGGGCGACGGCCTCGCTGACCAGCCGGCTCGGCGCGCTGTCCAGCGTGATGGTGGACAGGGCCAGGAAGCTGCCCGGCGGCAGCGGCTTCATCAGCTGCTCGATGATCGAGCGCACGTCGGAGTCGTCGGGGATGAAGTGCACCACGGCGATCAGGCACAGCGCGACGGGACGGGCGAAGTCGAAGGTGTCGCGGACCTCGGCCGAGCCGATGATGGCGTCCGGGTCGTTCAGGTCGGCCTGGATGTAGCGGGTTCTGCCCTCCGGGCCGCTGGTGAGCAGGGCGCGGGCGTGGACGAGGACGAGCGGGTCGTTGTCCACGTAGACGACCCGGGCGGCGGGGTCGGCCTGCTGGGCCACCTCGTGCAGGTTGGGCGAGGTGGGCAGCCCGGTGCCGATGTCGATGAACTGGTCGACGCCGCGCTCGGCCGCCAGGTGGCGGGTCACCCTGACCATGAAGTCGCGGTTGGCGCGTACGGACGTCGGCATGTAGGGGGCGATCTTGATGACCTCCTCGGCCGCCGCGCGGTCGGCCGCGAAGTTGTCCTTGCCCCCCAGGAGGTAGTCGTAGACCCGCGCCGAGTGCGGCACGTTCGTCCTGAGATCGACCCCCGTCCGCCTGTCGCCGGCCACCCCCGCACCTCCATGTTGATCAACTGCCATGTGCCCCACGTTAGCGGGATTCAGGGGGTGGAATCCGGCGAATCACACCTGGAACAACAACATCCTGGGCTCAGCGAGAAGAGGGCTTGCTCTTCTTGCGGGCGCGGCGGTCGGGGACGGGGGAGCGGCCCGCGGAATGGTCGGCGAACGCCTCGGCAGCCTTGGCGGGGTCGCCGTCGCGCAGCAGCGAGACCAGGCGGCCGTGCTCGTCGGCCATCGCGTGCCAGTCGCCGTCGAACAGCGGGTCGGCGATGGCGCGCAGCGCGCGCAGGCTCGGTTCGAGGACCTCCCACATCCGGGTCAGGAACGGGTTCCCCGCGATCTGGCTGACCCTGGTGTGGAAGGCGATGTCGATGTCGCGGAACTTGCCGACGTCGTTCATCGCCACGGCCTGGTGCATCTGCTCGACCAGGTCCTCAAGCTCGCGGAGCTGGTCGTCGCTGACGTGCCCGGCGGCGAGCTGGGCGGCGAGGCGTTCGAGCGGCTCGCGCACCTGGCGGGCGTACTCGGCGTGCTCGGTGGAGATCTCGACGACGAAGTTGCCGCGGCGTGGCACGTGCACGAGCAGCCCCTCGCGGGCCAGCTGCTTGACGGCCTCGCGAACCGGCGCTTGACTCACGCCCAGACGGCGTGCGATCTCCGACTCCACCACGCGCTCGTTCGGCGCGAGGTCGCCCTCGACGATGGCCTGGCGGAGCAGCTCGTACACCCGATCGGAGATCAAGGTGGGACGGACCGAGTCTTTGCTCGTGGCCAGTCTGGAGGCGAAGTCACTGTTGGCTTGCCGTGTCGATGCCATGAAGTCCTCATCATGCGATCTCGCGCGTCCCCGATCCCCGCTGTCATGATACGCGATCATCGGTTAGCAGGTATCGATTGCAGGCGATCCGCCAGCCAGGCGAGCTTGACGGCCTCGTGCGCCGGGCCGCCGCCCTCGTGGTCGTTGAACGGGTAGACGCTGATCCGCTTGCGCGCCTCGGGCAGGTCGTGGAGCGCGCCGTAGTGGTTGAAGGCCGCGTACACCGTCGAGGGCGGGCAGATGCGGTCCATGAGGCCGACGGAGAAGAGCGTCGGCGCGTTGGCCCGGCGGGCGAGCGTCGCGCCGTCGAAGTACGACAGGGTGCGCATCGCCGTCCCGGCGTGTTCCCGGTGCAGCTTCACGAACCGGGTGAACTCCACGTACGGCGGCTGGTCGGTGAAGGTCGTCGCCCGCCCGAAGTGGCACAGGAACGGCACGTCCGGCATGACCGCCACGAGGTCGGGGACGAGCCCGGCCACGGCCAGGGCGATCCCGCCGCCCTGGCTGGTCCCGGTCACCGCGATCCTGGACGCGTCCACCTCCGGATGCGTGCGCACCGCCGCGACGGCCCGCACGGCGTCGGTGTACAGGCGGCGGTAGTAGTACCGCTCGGGGTCCAGCACGCCGCGGGTCAGGAAACCCGGGGCCGCGACGTCGCCGGTCGCGGGATCGGGGTCGGGCGTCTCGGCGCCCTGGCCGCGGGTGTCCATGACGAAGTGCGCGTAACCGGCGCACGCCCAGAGCCGCTTCTCGTGGGCCACCCCGCGGCCGCTGCCGTAACCGAGGTACTCCACGACGGCGGGAAGGGGGCCGGTCCTGGTCACCGGCAGGTGCAACCAGCCCTTGACGGGGTGGCCGCCGTAGCCCGCGAACGTGACGTCGAAGGTGTCGATCGTGGCCAGCCCGTTCGGCGCCGGCTCGGCCGTCATGGCGAGGTCGATGCCGCTCGTTCCGGCGAGCGTCTTCGCCCAGAACGCATCGAAGTCCGCCGGTTCCGGCAGGGTCGGCAGGTACCGTTCGAGCTGGTCCTGGGGGAGGTCGAAATGGGCCATCGATTAACCAATCATCGCTTATCGATCAACTGTCGCATCGAAGCAGGGGCTCCGGAGCGTTGTCAACCGGGGGTGCCAGGCGGTACGCGCGTTCGGCGGTGGTGCGCAGCACCCGTTCGCGCTCCCCGGCCGTCAGCCCGGCGAGCCCGAGCGTGGCGAGCCGCAACGACTCGGCACGGGACCCCCGGGGCAGGCAGATCGGCCAGTCGGACCCGACGACGCACCGGCCTGGACCGAACGCCTCGACCACGTGGGCGACCAGCGCGGCCACCCGTTCCGGCGGCACGCCGTGCTGCTGGGTGAGCAGGCCGGAGATCTTCATGATCACGTTCGGGGTGCGGGCCGCCCGCCGCACGTGCTCGCGCCACTCGCCCGGGTCGGCCGCCAGCAGGTTCGGAGGGTTGCCGAGGTGGTCGACGACCACGGTCAGCTCCGGGTGCCGCGCGGCGACCTCGGCCGCGACGCCGACGGCGGCGGCGTGCAGGTTGAGTTCGAGCGCCACCCCGAGCTCGGCCAGCACGGGGACCAGCGCGCGGGCCGAGGCGGGCGTGGCCGCCCACGAGGGGCCGCCGAGCCGCATCCCGTTGGGGCGGGCCTCGTCCATGAGGTCCCGGAACCGGGACGGCTCGATCCCGGAGTGGACGTTGAGGTTGCCGACATGCCCGGCGATCAGGTCCGGGTGACGCAGGCGCAGGTCGCGCAGCCGCCAGGTCTCGCCGCGGTCGCCCCGGGACGCCTCGACCAGGATCGTCCCGGTCAGGCCGAGGCCGTCGCCCGCCGCGGCCAGGTCGCCGGCCGTGAACGACCGGTGGTGGGGTGACTCCGGCGTGATCCACGGATAGCCGCCGTCGAGGTCCCAGAGGTGGGCGTGGCAGTCGATCACCTGTGCTCCGTATGTTCGGCCAGTATTGACACGTTGATCCGCGCTCATGATGATTCTAATCATCGGCTATCGATCAGCGATTACAGGTGTTCTCATGCGCATGGCAGCAAGACGTCCCGGCGGCGCGGCGGAGCGGGGTGGCAGGCGGTGACGGCCTTCGACGCCTCCCGCGTGCCGGAGGTGCGGGCCTCCCGCGGACTGACGACCCCGCCGCGGTGGGCCGTGTTGGAGCGGGAGCTGTTCGCCGTCCAGGACAAGGCGTGGCGGATCTTCGCCGACCGCTACACCGAGGACGACGGCCGGCTGGTCTTCCGCGACAGGCTGGGGGAGGGGCTCGACGGCCGCGACGGGGTCGACGACTTCTACGAGGCGTTCTTCAACTGGCCGACGTTGTACCTGCTCGGCGGCAGCGCGGACGTCCTGGCGGCGGCGCGACGGCACTGGCGGGGCGTCACCGCCCAGCTGACCGGGATGGGCATGCTGGTCGACGAGTTCGAGCGCGGCTACGACTGGTTCCACCAGGGCGAGGGCATGCTGCTGTTCTACGGGCTCTGTCTCGCGGCGCCCGGCGACGGCGAGCTCAGGGAGCTGGCCGGGCGCTTCGCCGACCTCTACCTGCCCGGCGGCCCCAACTACGACCCCGAGCACCGGATCATCCGCGCGCCGCACAACGGCGCCGCCGGCCCCCGCTGGGGCTTCAGCGACCACGACGTGTACTTCCCGTGGAGCACGGCCCTGCGCCCCTACGGGCTGCCCCTCGACTGGATCGACGAGGCCGCGCCCTTCGACGACCTGGCCGCCGATCCGGCGCGGGCCCGCGCGTACGGCCGGGTGATGTGGGAGCGCATGGGCCGCGGCGACACGATCGTCAACCTCTGCGCGACCAGCCTCGTCACCAACGCCTACCTGCTCGGCGGCGAGTCCCGCCACGCCGACTGGGTGGTGGAGTACGTCGACGCCTGGCGGCGGCGCCTGGACGGCCGCGACGTCGTCCCCGACAACGCGGGCCTGCACGGCGTGGTCGGCGAGCACCTGGACGGCCGCTGGTACGGCGGCCACTACGGCTGGTCCTGGCCCCACGGCCTGCCACCCGTCGGGACGGCGGCGATCGTCGGCGCGGCCAACGCGACGTTGCTGACGGGCGACGCCTCCTACCTGGACCTGGCCAGGAACCCGCTGGACGTCGTGCTCGACCGGGCCGAACGGCGCCGCCCCGCCGACGTCCCCACCATCACCAAGCGCTGGCGGCCCCACCTGCGCGGGCTGGAGCACGAGCCGACCCTCATGGCGCCCATGCGCCGCGACGATTCCGGGTGGTTCGACCACAACATCATGCCGACCCAGCTGCCCGTGGCCTTGTGGCAGTTCAGCCGGGCCGCCGCCGACCGGCAGCGCGTCGACCGGCTCCGCGAGGAGGCGAGCTGGGACTGGACGGCGGTGCACACCCAGCGCACCAAGGAGGAGTCCGGGCACGAGGAGCCCTGGTACGAGTACCTCGCCGGCCGCAACCCCGGCTTCCCCGAGCGGATGCTGCGCAGCGCCATCGACACCTGCGCCCAGCGGCTGGAGTCCATCGCGGCCGACCCGGTGGACCCCGCCGTCGGCCCCGACGCGTTCGGCATCCACGACTGGCAGGACCGCAACCCGGTCGTCACGGAGGCGCTGCTGCAGCTGACCACCGGATCGCCGCAGGTGCTCTACAACGGCGCGCTGGCGCAGATGCACCTGCGGTACTTCGACGCCGAGGAGCGCCGTCCGGGCCTGCCCGCCGACGTCGCCGCGCTGGTCACGAGCATCGACGCCGAGCACACCGTGGTCGAGCTGGCCAACCTCGGCCAGGCGCCGCGCTGGCTCGTCGTGCAGGCGGGCACGTTCGCCGAGCACGTCGTCCACGAGGTCCGCGCCGACGACGAGCCGCCCACTCCCGTCGAGGGGCCGCACGTCCACGTGCGGCTGCCGGGCTCGACGCACGTACGGCTCACGCTGACGATGACGCTGCGCGGCGGGACACCCACGTACGAGGCTCCGCCGATGGAGGTGCGGCGATGAGGGCCGAGCTGCCGCGGCTGGGGCTCGGCACCGCTCCCATCGGCAATCTGTTCCAGGACGTCTCCGAGCAGGACGCGGCCGCCACGGTGGCCGCCGCCGTCGAGGAGGGCGTCACCTACTTCGACACCGCGCCCCGCTACGGCCACGGGGTCGCCGAGGAACGGCTCGGCCGCGCGCTCGCGACCGGTGGCGGGGCCGCCGAGCCGGTGATCTCCACCAAGGCGGGCTGGCTGCTGCGCCCCGGGCAGACGGTGGTCACCGACTGGACGGAACGCGGCATCCGCCGGTCGCTGGAGTCCAGCCTGGAACGGCTCCGGCGGCCCTCCGTCGACATCCTGTACCTGCACGACCCCGACGACTTCCCCGAGGACGTGCGCCGTACCGCCTACCCGGCCGTGCGCAGGCTGCGGGAGGAGGGGCTGGCCGGCGCCGTCGGGTTCGGCATGAACCACAGCGAACCGCTGGCCGCGTACGTGGCCGAGTTCGACGTGGACGTCGTCCTCATCGCCGGGCGTTTCTCGCTGCTCGACCACGACGCGCTGACGACCCTGCTGCCGCTGTGCCTGAAGACCGGCACGGCGGTGGTCGTGGGCGGCGTCTTCAACACCGGGCTGCTCGCCGACCCGCGTCCGGAGGCCATGTTCGACTACCGGCCGGTGCCGGGCGGCGTGCTCGCGCGGGCCGAGCGCTGCCGCGCCGTCTGCGCGGAGTTCGGGGTGCCGCTCGCCGCGGCGGCCGTCCAGTTCCCCTTCCTCCATCCCGCCGTGCGGTCGGTCGTGGTGGGCTGCCGGTCGGCGGCCGAGGTGAAGGACAACGCGGCCGCCTGGCGTACGGAGATCCCGCCGGAGCTGTGGCGCCGGCTCGCCGAGGAGGGCTTCGTCCCTCCCGAGCTGCTGGACGGATAGAGGAAGACCCCGGCGGGGCGGGTTCGCCCGCCCCGCCCCCCGTTTCTCAGTCGTTCTCGCGAGCGGCCAGGTACTCGGCGAGGCCGGCTCCGGTCAGCGGGTAGTAGTCCGACAGCCGGCCGCCCTCGTCCAGGCGGCGGCGGGCGAACTCCTCGCGGTCCTGGTGCAGGAGGGAGTCCTCGGCCACCGCCAGGGCGCTCCGCTGCGGGACGACGACCGCTCCGTCCTCGTCGGCGACGATCAGGTCGCCGGGCGTCACCAGCGTGCCGCCCACCCCGACCGGGACGTTGAAGGCCGAGGGGAACAGCTCGGCCTGCGAGGCGTAGTGCGGCGTCACGCCCGTGCACCAGATCGGCACGCCGAGCGCGCGCACCCGCTCGGCGTCGCGCACCCGCCCGTCCACGACGATGCCCGCTCCGCCGCGCAGCTTGAAGTAGCGGACGAGCATGTCGCCGAGGCAGCCGGTGAAGTGGCTGGCCTGCGCGGAGATGACCAGCACGTCGCCGGGCCGGATGGATTCCAGCACCGCCCACAGCGCGGTCTTGCGCTCGGCGTCCTCCTGTCCGGTGCCGGAGAAGACGTCCTCGCGCTGGGGCAGGAACTGCAGGGTCACCGCGCCGCCGGTGATCCGGACGCCCGGCTCCCGGTGCAGGGGGACGGGGCCGTCGATGAAGGTGCGGGTAATGCCCATCTGGTGGAGCTTGGCGCACGCGGTGGCGGCGCTCACGTCCGCGAGGGCGTCCACCAGGCCCGCGCCGGGCCGGACGAAGGGCGAGGAGTGCGCCGGTCCCAGCATCGTCTCGTAGACGCCCGTCTCCGGTGCCCCGACATGCCCGTTCGTGCTCATTTCTGCCTCATCCCAACACATCGACAATTATCGCCTATCGATGGTAGATGTAACTGCCGACCGATGAGGGCTGTCAACCGTGAGAGGAGACCGGGATGCCGGCGGGGCCGACGGAGTGGTTCGAGGAAGCGCGGTTCGGGATGTTCGTCCACTTCGGGCTCTACAGCCTCGCCGCCCGGCACGAGTGGGTGCGCAGCCGGGAGAAGATGCCGGACGAGGACTACGACCGTTACCTGGAACAGTTCGACCCCGACCTGTTCGACGCGGCCGAGCTCGCCAGGAACGCCCGTGCCGCCGGGATGCGCTACGCGGTGCTGACCGCCAAGCACCACGACGGGTTCTGCCTGTTCGACTCCGGGCTCACCGGCTACACCAGCGCCCGCGCGGCCGGCCGGGACCTGGTCGCCGAGTTCGCCGCGGCCATGCGGGCCGAGGGCCTGCGCGTGGGGCTCTACTACTCGCTGCTCGACTGGCGTCACCCCGACTTCACCATCGACCAGTACCACCCGCTGCGCGACAGCGCGCCGCCGGACGCGAACGCCACGCGCGACATGGCCCGCTACCGGGCGTACATGAACGGGCAGATACGCGAGCTGCTGACCGGGTACGGCCCGATCGACCTGCTCTTCTTCGACTTCACCTACCCGGCGAAGGGGCCCGCCGACTGGGGTGCGGAGGAGCTGATGGCGACCGCGCGCGCCCTGAACCCGCGGATCGTGGTGAACGACCGCCTCGGCATCCCCGGCGACTACGTGACGCCCGAGCAGTACCAGCCCGACCGGCCGCTCACCCGCGACGGCGTCCAGGTCAGGTGGGAGGCGTGCCACACGCTCAACGGCTCCTGGGGCTACGACCGCGACAACCACGACTACAAGGACCCGGCGCTGCTGATCCGGATGCTCGTCCAGTCCGTCGCGTGCGCCGGCAACCTGCTGCTCAACGTCGGGCCCACCGGCCGCGGCGCGCTCGACCCGCGGGCCCGGCACACGCTGGCCGCGATCGGGGAGTGGATGTCGCTGCACGCCAGGGCCGTGCACGGCGCGGGGCCGAGCTCGTTCACCCCGCCGCCCAACGCGCTCTACACCCAGCGGGCCGGCCGCCTCTACCTGCACCTGCTGTCCTGGCCGCTCAAGCACGTCCACCTGCCCGGCCTCGCCGGACGCGTGCGCTACGCCCAGTTCCTCCACGACGGCTCCGAGGTGCGCTTCCACCAGGCGGACGGAGACCAGCACGAGCACAACAACCTCGCCCTGCCGGGCCAGCCGCCGGGCACGCTCACGCTGACCTTGCCCATCGCCGCGCCGGACGTGCCGCTGCCGGTCGTCGAGCTCGTGCTGCGCGACGACGATGGTTCCTGACGTCACCGCGCGGCCGGTGTGGGACGCGGTGCCCGCCGAGGCCCGCGACGCCGTCCTGACCGCCGCGGCCGAGGAGCTGGCCCGGCCGGCCCCGCGCCTGTCCCTGGACGACTGGGCCCGGACGTTCCGCGACGGGGCGCGGGCCGTCCACGAGGACAAGGCGCGGCGGCTGCGCGAACGCGTGGACGTCCTCGCCCTCGCCGCCGTGCTCACCGGCGAGGTGGCCCCCGCGACCGCGCCCCCCGGAGCGTGCCCGCACCTGGACGCCGTCGTGGACGGGCTGATGGCGCTCGCCGAGACGAGCACGTGGTGTTGGGCGCCGCACGATCGGGGGGCCGCGGCCCGGGGCGAGGTCGTGCCCGATCCCGACGACCCCTTCCTCGACCTGGGCGCGGCCGAGATCGCGGCGCTGTTCGCCTGGGCCGACCACGCGCTGGGCCCGCATCTGGACGTCAGGGCGCCGGGGCTGCGCCGCAGGTTGCGCCGCGAGGCCGACCGGCGGGTGCTCATCCCGTTCGAGCGGGTGCGCGACTGGCACTGGATCGGCCGCGACGGCCGGGCGAACAACTGGAACCCCTGGATCCACGGCGCCGTCCTGGCGGCCGCGCTGCTGCTCTGCGACGACGTCCGGCGGCGCGAGCGCCTGGCACGCCTGGTCGCCGAGGGGCTGGACCACTACGTCACCGGGCTCCCCGACGACGGCGGGATCGACGAGGGCATCGCGTACTGGTGGCAGGGAGCGTGCCGGCTGCTGGAGGCGCTGGACCTGCTGGACGACCCCGGCCCGCCGGTGCTGCCCGCCCTGCTCGCCTACCCGCCGCGCATGCACCTCGGCGCGGACTGGTACGTCAACACCGGCGACGCTCCGGCCCGGCTCTCCGGCGAGCGGCCGTGGCAGGTGCTCTTCCGCTGGGGCGAGCGGCTGGAGCAACCGGAGACCGTGGCGTACGCGGTGGCCGCCGCACGCGCGTCCGGCGGCGTCGTCCAGCCCAGGGCCGGGCTCGGGCGCGCCATGGCCGCGCTGGCGGACGGGCGGTGGCGCCGGGCGGTCGCGGCCGGCGGGACGCCGGACGGCTCGCCCTGGCTGGCCCGCGAGTGCTGGCTGCCGCGCATCCAGGTCATGGTCGCGCGCGAGCGGGCCGGGAGCACGGACGGGCTGACCGTGGCGGCGAAGGCCGGCCACAACGGCGAGCACCACAACCACCTCGACGTCGGCTCCTACTGGGTGGCGCTCGACGGACGCCCGATGGTCGTGGACGTCGGCCAGCCGACCTACACCGCCGCGACGTTCGGCCCGCGCCGCTACGAGGAGTGGCCGTTCCGGAGCGCCTGGCACAACGTGCCCGAACCGGGGCACGGGCAGCTCCCGGGGCCGGAGCACGGCGCGCGGGACGTCGCCGTCCGGTTCGGCGAGGGCCAGGCCGTCCTGCGGGCGGACCTGAGCGCCGCCTATCCGGCGGGCCTGCTCACCCGCTGGGAGCGTGTCGTCCGGCTGGTGCGCGACGGCCCGGAGCCGTACGTCAGCGTGGAGGACGAATGGGCCGCAGGCCCGCGGACCGTGCTGTTCCGGCACGTTCTCGCCGGCGAGGTCGAGTGCGGGCCGGGCCGAGCGGTCGTCACGGCGGACGGGGCACCGCCGCTCGAACTGCGCTGGGACGCCGCCGTCGGCGCCGCGTCCGTCGAGCACCGGGACATCGACGACCCGCGTCTCGCGCGCAGCTGGGGCTCCCGGCTGACCCGGCTGACGCTGGCCGTCACCGGGCCGGGGAGCGGCGGCCGGTTCGCCGTGAGCTTTCGCCGGCACGCACGAAATGACTCTTGAACAAGTTAGATATGCCACATAACATCACCTATCGATAGGCGATGGACGTTGATGGTGGTCGATGTCGCCGCGTCGATCGTGTCGAGCCGTCACGCCGTCCGCCACGCCGGCCCGCGCAGCCCGACCCCCTCACTCAGGTGGCCCCCGGGCGGGCGGCTCCCGAAGACGGCCAGTCCACCCCCGACCTTCCACCGGTCATGACTATGCAATTGGAGCGTGCAGCGGATATGGGAACACAGTTGCGCCGGGCGTGCGCGGTCGCGGTGGCCGCCACCACCGTGGTGGCCGCGGCCACCGCCTGCGGCGGCGAGGACCCGGCGCAGGCCGGCGCCACGACTCTGCGGATCATCGTCAACATCAGCCCGAACCTGACCGAGCAGTACTGGAAGGGACTGTTCGCGAAGTACGAGCAGAGCCACCCGGGGGTGAAGGTCAACCTGGAGCTCACCGGGACCGTCTCGGCGACCGCCAAGCTCACCCAGGACCTCGCCGCCGGCGACCCGCCGGACATCGCCCAGCAGATCACCCCCACCAAGGAGAACGCCGCCCTCTTCGCCGACCTCACCGGCGAGGCGTGGACCGGCCAGACCCCGCTGGCCGACCAGTACGCCGTGGACGGCAAGCGCTACCTGGTCGGCGTCGGCCAGCAGATCCAGTCGCTCGTCTTCTACAACAAGGCCGCCTTCGCCAAGGCCGGTCTCGACGCCACCGCCATCAAGACGCTCGACCAGTTCCAGGACGCCATGGCAAAGCTGAAGAGCGCCGGCTACACGCCGCTGCAGAGCGCCGGGCAGTGGGTGCCGGGAGCGCAGTTCTCCCTGATCGCCGACTCCGGCGTGCTCACCGCCGACCCCGACTGGACGGTCAAGCGCAAGCAGAACCAGGTCTCCTTCGCCACCGGCGACTACCTGAAGTACCTCCAGCGCTTCCGCAGCTGGATCGACCAGGGCTACCTCGACAAGAGCGCGCTCGGCCTGACCTACGCCGACGGGCAGACGGCCTTCCTCGACGGCAAGTCCGCGATGTACGTCATGGGCTCCTTCTTCGTCCCGGCCGCCGACGCGGCGAAGAAGAGCGACGAGATCGGCGTCTTCTCCATGCCGACCGACGGCTCCCACCCCACCGGCCAGTACGGCAACATCGCCAGCCCGTACGTGGTCGTCAACGCCTCCAAGCACAAGGCCGCCGCGATCGACTTCGTGAAGTGGCTGGTCACCGACCCGGCCGCGATCGAGAGCCAGCTCGCCGCCGACGGCAACCTGCGCAAGGGCTTCACCTACAAGATGTCCAGCCTCGGCACGCAGGTCCAGAAGATCCTGGAGGAGGCGCCGTCCGTGCTGGTCAAGTCGGGCGAGCGCCAGCCGGTCGAGGGCTATCCGGCCGAGCTCAACACGCAGGTGCAGAAGCTGTACACGGGCGCCACGGCCGAGCAGGTCGCCGCCGGTTTGGACAAGTGGTGGAACTCGCAGAGCTGACCCGGCGGCCGGAGCGGCAGGCGTCCGAGCCGCGGCGCCCGCGCCGCGAGTGGCTGCCGGCGAGACACCGGGCCAAGGCGGTGACCTTCGGGCTCGTCGCGCCGTCCGTGCTGGTCTACACGGTGATGACCGTCGTCCCGGTGGGCGTGGCGGTCTACCTCAGCCTGACGGACTGGAACGGCTTCTCCGAGGCGGTGTTCGTCGGCTTCGAGAACTACCTGCACCTGTTCGACGACCCGAGCTCGACCAGCGCCTGGTACGTGACCGCCCTCGTCGCCGTCACCGGCACCCTGCTCATGATCGGCGGCGGCCTGGCGTACGCGCTGCTGCTCAAGGAGCGCTCGCGGACGAACTCGTTCTTCCGCACGCTCGCCTACTACCCGCACGTGATCAGCGCGCTGATCCTCGGCTTCCTCTGGGCCGCGATCCTCGGCACGAACGGCGCCGTCAACAGCACGCTGCAGCACTTCGGCATCGGGCCCGTCGGCTTCCTCTTCGAGGAGAACCTCGCCCTGGTCTCGCTCATCGCGGTGATCGTGTGGGCCGGCTTCGGGTTCAACGTCGTGCTGTTCGTCGCCGCGCTCCAGACGGTCCCCGCCGAACTGCTGGAGGCCGCGGCGATCGACGGCGCGACCCGGCGCCAGGCCAACCTGCGCGTGGTGATCCCGATGATCTCCCCGGTGGTGACCGTGGCCACCGTGCTGAACCTCATCGGCCTGATCAAGACCTACGACCTGGTCGTGAGCCTCACCAACGGCGGGCCCGCGGGCGCCACGCAGACGTACTCGTTCCTCATCCTGGCCAGGTCCTTCGAGGGGACGAAGGTCGGTTACGCCAACGCGCAGGCCGTCTTCCTCATGGTCGTGTGCGCCGCCCTCGCCCTGCTGGTGACCGCCGCGCGCAACCGGCAAGACCGCGCCACGACGAGTTAGGGGACGGTGATGATCGAACCAACGCGAGCCGCCCACGGCAGGCGCCGCTCCTTCGTGCGCCCGGTCATGCTGGCGCTGCTCCTGGTGGCCATGACCGTGCCGGTCTATCTGCTCGTGGTCAACAGCTTCAAGTCCCAGGACGACATCCTCGGCAACCCCTTCTCCCTCCCGTTCGGCGACCTCACCTTCGAGTACCTCGCCAACGCCGTCGACAGCCCCCAGTACAACGTGATCCGCAGCTACGGCTTCACGCTGTTCCTCGTCGTCGTCGTGGACGTCCTGTGCATTCTGCTGGCCGGGCCGGCGGCGTACGCGATCGCGCGCAGCCTCAGCCGCCGCTCCCAGCTGCTGCTGCTGTACTTCCTCGCGGGCACGTTCATCCCGGGCGCCGCGCTGGTGATCCCGGTGATCTACGTGCTGCGCTCGGTCGGCCTGGCCAACACCGTGGCCGGCCTCGTGGCCCACGACGTGGCCTCGACCCTTCCGGTGAGCATCTTCCTGTTCGTCGGCTTCATCCGTACCATCCCGGCCTCCATCGACCAGGCGGCGATGATCGACGGCGCGGGCCGGCTGCGCACGTTCTGGACGATCATCTTCCCGCTGATGCGGCCCGCGGTGGTCACCGTGCTGATCCTCAACTCGATCGGGATCTGGAACGACTTCGTCAGCCCGCAGATCCTGCTCAGCCCCGGCTCCGGCCGGTACACGGTGACGACCGCCATCTACGCCGGGATCAGCCAGTACTCGACCGACCTGACGCGGGTGTTCCCCAACCTGCTGCTGGCGGTGGCACCGGTCGTCATCTTCTTCGTCTACATGCAGCGCCACATCATCAGCGGCCTCACGGTCGGCGCGGTCAAGGGCTGAACGGCCCGTCACGGAAAGAGGGACCATGACCTTGTTACGCCTTCGGCGGCCGCTCGCGGCCACGGTGCTCGCGACGGTGCTCGCGACGGTGCTCGCGACGGTGCTCGCGGTGGTGCCGGCGGCCGTCACGGCCGTCCCGGCGGCGGCCGCGCAGGGCGCGGGCGGCACCACCTACCACGTCGCGCCGTGGGGCAGGGACTCGGCCGACGGCCGGTCGGCCGCGACGGCCTACCGCCGCATCCAGCGGTGCGCCGACGTCATGACGCCCGGCGACACCTGCCTGATCCAGTCGGGCACGTACGAGGAGACCGTCGTGCCCGCCCGGTCGGGCGCCGCCGGACTGCCCATCACCTACCGGGCGGCCCCCGGCGCGCGCGTGACGGTGAGCGGCGCCAAGCGGATCAGGGGCTGGTCCCCGGTCACCGGCCAGGACGTGGCCCGCATCGCGCGGTCGGACCCGTACGCGGCGGGCTCGCCCTTCGCCCAGGCCGTGCGCGACGGTCACGTCTACAGCGCCCGCGCCGATCTCGGACCCGACGTCACGACCGTGCAGACCTTCACCGACAAGCGGATGAACGTCGAGGCCCAGTGGCCCTACCCCGGCCTCGACCTGCTCGAACCCGCGGCGCGGTACGCCGGGCCGGGCAGCGCGGAGGCCACCGTCGCCGACGACGCGCTGACCCGCCCGGCCGGCTACTGGAACGGCGCCCGCGTGACGACGAACTACTGGTACATCACCGCGACCTCCACGATCAAGAGCTCCGACGTGGGCTCGGTCGTGCTCGACGTGGCGCCGCCGTGCGTCCACAAGGTGGTCCCGAAGGACACCCGGTACGCGCTCGCCGGCAAGATCGGCGAACTCGCCCACCCCGGCACCTGGTTCTACGACCCGGCCGGCAAGCGGCTCTACCTGTACAGCGAGGACGACCCCGACCGGCACGTGATCGAGGCCAAGGCCCGCCCGCTGGCCTTCGACCTGCGGAACGCCAGCCACACCACGATCGCCGGCCTCGGCCTGTTCGCCTCCACCGTCGAGACCGGGCCGGGCAGCAGCCACGTCGTGATCGACGGGATCACCGGCACGTACCTGTCGCACTACACCGACATCACCCGCGGCGCCACCGACTGCGGCTCCACCGTCACCCGGGGCGTCGCCGACACCGGCATCGTGCTCAACGGCACGGACAACAAGGTCGTCAACAGCGACCTGTCACTCAGCGCCGGCAACGGCATCGCGCTGCGCGGCATGCGGAACACCGCGACGAACAACGTCATCCACGACGTGGACTACCTGGGCACCTACGCGGCCGGCGTCGCCGTGCAGGGCAACAGCCAGACGGTCACGCACAACACCATCTACCGGGTCGGCCGCAGCGGCGTGAACCTGCAGTGGGACAACGCCGCCGGCGGCACGCCGGGGCCGGACCGCATCGCCTACAACGACATCTCCCAGTACGCCCGGCTGAGCCTGGACGTGGCCGCGGTCTACACCTGCTGCGGCTCCGACATGCTGGGGACCTCGATCGACCACAACGTGCTGCACGATCCGGCGCCGAGGTGGGGCGCCACCAAGTTCGGGGTCACCGGCGTCTACGCCGACAACGGGCAGAGCAACATCACGATCGCCGCCAACGTGGGCTGGGGCAACCCCGAGGGGACCGTCATGCTCAACGGCCTCGGCGGCGGCTCGCACAACAACGGCGTCTACAACAACACCGGCGGCATGACGATGTTCTACGTCAAGGAGCCCGGCAACTCGACCGGCACCAAGGTCTACAACAACATCGGCCCGATCCGCGGCCTCGACGGCGCCACGAACGGCGGGATGGTGCTGTCCAACAACCTGCCGGGCGACGTCGACCCGCTGTTCGTCGACCCGGCCGGGCGCGACTACCGGCTGTCGGAGGCGTCCCCGGCGCGCAACCAGGCGATCCCGCTGCCCGGCGTCAACGACGGCTCGACGGACCCGCTCCCCAGCCTCGGCGCATACCAGTACGGCGCCCCCAAGTGGGTGGCCGGAGCGACCCGGTAGGACAGAAGCAGCCCGGCGTCCGTGGACTCCACCACGGGCGCCGGGTCCGGCGCGCGGTGCGCTTCCGGGAGGTCGTCAGAGGGCGCGGTACATGATGTGCAGTCCGACGTAGCCCTTCGCCGGGCTCCGGAAGCCCTCCGGCACGGTGCAGAGCACCTCGAACCCGAGTTTCCGGTACAACCGCACCGCCGTCTCGTTGGTCTCCACGACCGCGTTGAACTGCATCGAGCGGAAACCCGAGGTGCGGGCCCACTCGATCGTGTACTCGCACAGCACGCGGCCCACACCGCGTCCGGAATGCGCTGGATCGACCATGTAGCTGGCGCTCGCGACGTGCGCGCCGTTGCCCATCTGGTTGTTGTTCATCTTCGCGGTGCCGAGGATCGTCCCGTCGTCGTCGACCGCGACGACCGTACGATTCGGGGCGGGCAGCAACCACCAGCCGCGCCCCTCGTCCTGGCCGAGATCGAGCGGATAGGTGAAGGTCTCACCGGCGGCGACGATCTCGCGGAAGAACGGCCAGATGGCCGACCAGTCGTCCACGGTGGCTTCCCTGATCAGCATCCGGCCAATATACCGGCGACGCCGAGGCGTCAGGAGAGCCTCCGAAGCGCTCTGATGCTGCCACCCTTGTGCCATGGTTCGCACATCACTGATCGCATGCTGCTTAGCCATCTCGCTCACCGGCTGCACGGGTGACCCGGTTCCGGTTGAGTCGTCCAAGTCCGCGCAGCCGGAACCCGCCGCCGCCCCGCAGACCCCACTGCAGCAGAGCACCGTCCCTGGCACGCAACGGTATTACGCCACCGAACTACGACCCGGCGACTGCATCGAACCCCTTCCCCAGACGTACCTGGTGACCGTCGTCCCCTGCCACGTGCCGCACTCGGCCGAGTTCGCCACCACGTACGTCCTCCCGGAGGGGCCGTATCCGGATGCCGACATGACGCGGCTCGCGCAGAACGGATGCCTTCCCAGAATGCGCATCAAAAAGTCGAAGAGGGATGACATCGGGATGGCGTGGCTCGGGCCGGGCCCGGAGGACTGGCCTCGTGACAAAACCGTGTACTGCCTGGCCGTACGGATGGACGGAAAGAAGGCGACGGGCCGGGTGGTCGAGTGACCACCGATCCATGGCGGTCATGACCACGGACGTCGTCAGGTGGACTTGATGAAGGTGTGCAGGTCGTCGTTGAACCGGTCGCGGTGGGTGACGAACAGGCCGTGCCCGCCGGTCGGGTACTCCAGGTAGGTCGCCCGGGGAACCAGCTTGGCGGTGCGCCGCCCGCTGACGGCCACCGGTATGGAGGCGTCGGCGGCCCCGTGCACGACCAGCGCGGGCACGGCGATCTCGGCCAGCGAGGCCCGGTGGTCGAAGGTCATGGCGGCCCGCTGGTACTGGCGGATCGCCCACGGCGAGACCTCAAGGCACTGCCGCAGCGTGAATTCCACCTGCGCGGGGGAGATCTCGTTGCCCAGGTGCGTGGCGAAGAACGCCTGCGCCCGCTGGGCCAGCCACTTGGGACGATCGGCGTCCAGGGCCGCCATCGAGGCCTCCAGCACGGCGCCCGGCACTCCCTCGGGGTTGTCGTCGGTCTGCAGCAGGAACGGCAGCATCGCCGAGACGAACGCCACCCGCGCGACGCGCTCGTCGCCGTGGCGGGCCAGGTACCGGGCGACCTCGGCGCCGCCCATGGAGTGACCGACCAGGGTGATGTCGCGCAGGTCGAGCAGCTCGATCAGCTCGGCCAGGTCGTCGGCGCCGGTGTCCAGGTCGTAGCCCGTCGAGGGACGGTCCGAGCGGCCGTGGGCCCGCCGGTCAAGGGCGACGCAACGGTGACCGCGCTCGACGAAGTACGGGATCTGATACTCCCACATGTCCGCCGAGAGCATCACGCTGGCGACGAAGACGATGGGCTTGCCCTGGCCGTAGTCCTCGTAGGCGAGGCGGGTGCCGTCCGTGGTCTGGAAGAACATCTCATGACTCCTTATGTCGTGCGATGTCCTGAGTTTTTCAGCCAGAGGTAAGGGCGACAATTACGTCTCAGGTAAGCGTGCGCGCCGGCCTCCCCGCACATCGGCATGTTGACGCTGTGGGCGCCGCATGTTGTGATCCACACAGTCGTATTTCGTACTTGTCTGGTATGAAATGAGGTGGTCATGAGGCTCCTCCAGAGTGCGGCCGCGATTGTCCTGCTCCTGGTGAGCGCGGCCGGCATCCAGGCCGTGCGGAGCGGACCGGCGCAGGCGGCTCTGCCCACCGCCGCCGTCGCGCTCGGCGACAGCTTCATCAGCGGCGAGGGCGCGGGGAACTACCAGCCCGTCGTCGACGCCTCCGGCACGGCACAGGCCTTCCCCGGCTGGTCGGCGGCCAACAGCAACGCCTACTTCTGTCACCGGTCGGCGAACGCCTCGGTGTTCGCGGCGTCGCTCCCGGGCATCCAGCAGCGTTTCAACCTCGCGTGCTCGGGCGCCCAGCCCGCCGACATCGCCGCGCCCTCCAGCGCCCGGGCCGAGGGCCGCACCGTCGCCTCGCAAATCGACCAGCTGCGCGCCGTCGCCCGGACGCACGACATCGACGTCGTCCTCGTCGGCCTCGGCTCCAACAACACCCAGTTCACCTTCGGCGACGTGGCCACGCTGTGCGCCAACCGCTTCATCGCCGACGCCTGGACGGGCTGGTGGGAGTTCTGGGCCTACCTGAAGGGCGAGGTGCCGCAGCGGCCCTGCACCGCCTCGGACCTGGCCACCGACGCCGAGGTCGCCGCCGCCACCGCCGAGACCACCGCGGCTCTGCGTCAGATCCTGGACACCCTCGACCAGATCGACGCCGACGGCATCCACCAGGTGATTCTGCAGACCTACACCAACCCGCTGCCGCCCGACGTCGCCCCGCAGTACTACGACGAGGACGGCCGCACCGACACCCGCGACAAGTTCCGCGCCCTCGGCGCCGAGCGCTACGCCGCCGGGTGCCCGATCCACCGCGCGAGCCTCGCCCCCGGGCACGTGTTCTCCCAGAACCTCGGCTCACTGGTCAAGAACGCCTTCACCACGCTGGCAGCCGAACGCCCGGCGGCCGACCTGCGCGTGCTGGACGTCCAGCGGGCCTTCGACGGGGCCAGGCTCTGCGAGAACCCCGGCAGCCCGGCCGGTGCGCTCGCGACGCCGGTCCGGGTGCAGGACGGGCCGTCCGGCACGTTCATCACCAGCCTGTCCGGCTGGGACAAGATCGGTATCCAGCGGGCGGCGAACACCTGCGTCACCTACTTCCAGACCTGTCAGGAGTCGTGGCACCCCAACGCCGCGGGCCACACGGTCCTCGGCCAGTGCCTGACCGGCGCCCTCGCCGCGACGCCCCGCGTGATCGTCACGTGCGCCCGTAACCCGGACGGCACGCTCACCATCTCCTGACGTCTCCTCGAGGCGGGTGACTGGCGGGGGCGCGCCGCGACCGAGGCGCCGGCTCAGGAGCCGCCGGCTTCCAGAAGACCGTGTTCTCGTACGAGGTCGAGGAAACCGGTCGTCAACGGGCCAGACCGCCCGTCCTTCCACACCACGGCAATCTGCCATTCGGCCGCCGGATGGCGAATCGGCGTGATCGTGACCGAGGACGGCGCGATTCGGCGGGCGCTGGCCGGCACGAAGGCGACCCCCGCGCCGGCCGCCACCAGCGCGAGGACGGTCTGCAGGTCCTGCGCCTCCTGGACGACGGCAGGGCGGACCGCGACGGCGGTGCACAGGTGGTTGATCTGCCGTACCAGTCCGGGCCCTCTCTCCTGCGCCAGCTGGAGGAAGTCGTGGCGGGCCGCCCATCGCGCGAGATCTCCGATGTCGTGCGGAGGCCGGTCGTCATGGTCGGCCCAGGCGAGGGCGAGGCGGTCGCCGGCCAGTGGCAGTCGTCCCCATCCGCCTTCGAGCGGCAACCGGACGAAACCGACGTCGAGATCGCCCGCGTCGATCCGGTCAAGCTGGGCCTGTGACGACATGTCGTCCAAAGTGACGTGCGCGTCGGGGTGGCGCCGCCGGAAGGCGGCGACGATCCGAGGGGCCAGGTCGATGCTCGACAGCCCGAAGCCGACCGCCAGCCTCCCGATCTCGCCGGTGGCCATTCTCGCCATCCGCCGGGTGAGCGCGTCCGCCCGCCGCAGGAGAGCCTGCGCGTCCGGGAGGAGGACGGCGCCCAGGTCGGTCAGCACGGCGCCGTGCCGGCCGCGGTCGAACAGCCGGCCCCCCACCTGCGCCTCCAGCGACTGGATCTGTTTCGTGAGCGTCGGCTGGGTGACGTTCAGCGTTCGCGCGGCGCGGCCGTAGTGACCGTGCTCGGCGACCGTGAGGAAGGCGCGAAGCAGAACCAGATCCATTCCCTGACTCTATCGAATAGCGAAAAAGATTCATTGGACGAATGGGACACGCGTGCGGTCTGCTGGTGAGCCACCCCAAGGATCCGGAGGTTCGCGATGGCAGAGAACGACGAGGCGGACGAGACCCCCACGCCGGCGTTGCGGTGCGCGACCGTGCAGTTCGAGCATCGTCCCGATGACAAGACCTACAACCTGGCCCAGGTCGAGCACCACGTGCGCGTGGCGAGCGCGGACGGCGTGCAGGTCATCGCCTTTCCGGAGATGTGCCTGCTGGGGTACTGGCATCTCCGCCGTCAGACCCCCGAGCGGCTGCGGGAGCTCGCCGAGCCGGTGGACGGCCCGTCCGTCACCGCCGTGCGCGCGCTGGCGGCCGAGCACGGCGTCGCCGTGGGAGTCGGCTTCTTGGAGAGCGACCCGGACGGGCGGCTGTTCAACAGCTATGCCCTCTGCCTCCCGGACGGGTCCGTCCACCGTCATCGCAAGCTGCACGCCTTCGAGCACCCGGCGATCAGCAGCGGCGACGCCTACACCGTCTTCGACACCCCGTGGGGCGTCCGCATGGGCATCCTCATCTGCTGGGACAACAACCTGGTCGAGAACGTCCGCGCCACCGCGCTGATGGGCGCCTCGATCCTGGTGGCGCCCCACCAGACCGGCGGCACCGCCTCGCGCAGCCCTCACGGGATGCGCCCGATCCCCGTGGAGCTCTGGCGGAACCGGCACAGCGCCCCGGAGGCGATCGAAGCCGAGCTGCGCGGCCCCAGCGGACGCCAGTGGCTGATGCGCTGGTTGCCCGCCCGGGCTCATGACAACGGGCTGTTCGTCCTGTTCAGCAACGGCGTCGGCGAGGACGACGGCGAGATCCGCACCGGCAACGCCATGATCATCGACCCCTACGGCCGCATCCTCGGCGAGACCTGGGCGGCCGGTGACGACATGGTGACCGCCGACCTCGACCTCACCCTGCTGCCGCTCTCGACCGGCCGCCGATGGCTCCAGGGACGACGCCCGGAACTCTACGGCATCCTCACCCACCGGTTCGGGGACGAACGCGAGCCTCGCGCCGCCCGCTTCGCCACCGACCCGGTGCCACTCCTCCGCACCCCCGGCGGCGAGACCGGCGACGATGCCCTCGGTCTGCCGCGCCACTGACCATCAAGGCGCCCCCCAGGCCGGTGACCTGCCCGATCCGGCAGGGCTTGGACGGGGTGCCGACCGGCGCCTGGCTCGTGTCCTGTTGCGGCCACAACGGTAATGACCGCGCCATTCCAGCGAACGCCGGGTCGCCGCTGCCTCCGCAGGCGCCCCCGTCACCTGCGGGAGCGTCCTGACAGCGAGCGTCACCCTGACCGGGGATCTAACGTGCCCCGGTGACGCGCTGATCGTCGGTGCCGACAACGTGACCATCGATCTGGCCGGGCACACCCTCCAGGGCGCGGGCGCCGGCACCGGCGTCCAGGTCGGCTCCCAGGGGACCGCCTGGACCGGAACCGTCATCCGCGACGGCCGGATCGAAGGGTTCGCCACCAGCGTCGGCGACGCCGCCCTCACCCCCCACATCACTGTCGCCCTTCGCGACATGACGATCACCGGCGGCCCTGTGAAGCTGCGCGGCGGCGCCTGGCCAGAGCTCTCCATCAGCGGTTCCCCCCGCCGATGCGACGTGGACGCCGTGGACGCCCGCCAGATCCGCCTGACCATCGACGGCTGCACTCTGCACCGCGTCTCGGCCCGCAGCACCTACACGACGCTCACGTCGAGCAGAGTGATCTCGGGCGGCCTGTCCTTCAACGAGAACAACGCCGGACTCGTCACCGGCAACGTCTTCGACAACGCCCCGATCAGCGCGGACAACAACAGCTGGAACGTCGTGCTGCGCGACAACGTCTTCAAGAACGCCGACATCGCGGTACGGGCCGGCTGGGCGCCGGGCACGCTCGTCGAGGACAACACGTTCAAGAACAACTCCATCGGCGTGTACGGCTACCTGATGGACGCCACCATCGCCCGCAACCGGTTCATCGGCAACCGCACCGCCGGCATCTACGTCAGGGACTCCACCTCCTCCACGTCGTCGTTCATCGACAACGTGTTCAGGGGAAACGGCCACGATCCCAGCGGGCTCACCGACGAGGCGGGCCTTCCCGTACGTGGCGCCATCCACATCGGCCGGAGCAGCTCCCCGATCACTCTGACGGGGAACGTGGGCAAGCACGACGCCGGCCACTTCGTCTGGATCACGCCGCCCTCGGGAGCGATCGACGGCGGCGGCAACCAGGGCCGTCCCTGCGGTCCCCAGCCACTCCCGCTGACCTGCCACTGACCCTCGCGGACACACTCCCGCCCGCGCCGCGAGAGGCGACTTTGTCGGTCGCGCCCGCCATACTCGCCGCTGTCGATCAAGAGGACGACGGGATGCGGCGTGGAGGTATCGGCATGAGCGTGGAGCGCACGCTGACGTTCGTCGGCGGAAGTTCGGCCAAGTTCTGGGAGGTGCGCCAGGACGGCGCGGAGCTGCACATCCGGTACGGACGGCTGGGCGCGGCCGGGCAGACGCAGGTCAAGTCGTTCGGCTCGGCCGCCGCCGCCACTGCCGCCGCCGACAAGCTGGTGGCGGAGAAGTTACGCAAGGGCTACGCGGAGGACGGAACGGCCGCCTCGCCGCAGGCGGCTTCGCCCGCGGCCGCCGGGGGCGTCGAGGACGAGGACGAGGACCGGCTGGCGTTGCCGCCCGCCTGGTTGCGCGCTCTGCACCCCCGGCGGGGCGGAACGAAGGCCCCGGAGCGGCGGCCGGACCCGGGCGCGCCGCAGAAGCTGGCCGCCGAGCTGGGCAGCCGCGCGCAGATGCTGGCCGACACGGTGGCGAAGTGCCCGGATCCGGAGCTCGCGGCCGCGGGCGCGGCGTACCTGGCGGGGGAGCCCGCCGGCACACCGCTGGGCGCGGCGGTGGTCGCCAAGGCGATGGCCGCGTCCCTGCCATGGGCCGAGCGCGAGCTGTTGTCCCTGTTCCCCGAGACCTGGCTGGCCGAACGCGGCCCGGTGTTCGCGGCGGTGGCCGTGACCGAGCTGGCCTCGCTGGACTACGTCCACGACGGGGGCACCTGGATGGTCCGCCGGCTGGCCGACGGCGAGGCCCCCGACGGGTGGTACGGCTGGGCCTCCGGCGAGCAGATCGACGCCCGGGTGCGCGCCGTGCTGGCCGCCGCGTCCGACGACGAGTACGCCGAGGTCGTCGCGGCGCTGGCGGTGAGCCGCGCGGGCGGGCTCCACCACCGCGTGGCCGCCTCCTACCTGGCGCCCACCCAGACCGGGTGGGTCGCGGCCGACTGCGCCGAGGTGAGCCAGGTCCTCCCGGTTCTCGCCTTCCGCCTGATCGCCGCCATCAGCACGCCGGAGCACGCCGAGCTGATCGCGGACCATGTGCGTGGCTGCTACATAGGGGACTCCTTCACCCTGCCGGCCACGGTCGTCGACGGCATGGGCGAGGCGGCCGTGCCGCTGCTGGCCGTCTGGGTGGACCACGCCTACGGCGCGGACAGCCGTAAGCGGCTGCTGCACGTGCTCGCCGACCTGCCGTACGACACGGCCATGGGGGCGATCCTCGACCGCGTCGAGCAGAAGTACACCCAGCCGGCCTTCCTGCGCGCGGCCTCCCGCTTCCCCCGCCGCGCGATGCGGATGCTGGCCGAGTCCGGCGGCAAGGTCGTCGACCTGCTGCTGCGCACCCATGTGGCGGCCCGTCCCGACCTGGTGGACGAGGTGCGCGCGAGCCTCGGCGACGGCGCCGCCGCCGAGCGTCTCGACAGGGTCGCGACCGCCGGTACCGTCGCCGCCGCCGCGCCGGAGGCGCTGCCCGAGGTGCTGGTCAGCCCGCCCTGGACCCGCCCGCGCAAGGCGCGCAAAGTGGTCGTGGTCGACGGCCTGGCGTGCACCGACGAACCGGCCCTCGTGTGGGCGCCGGGCGAGCAGGACAACTGGCGCTCCTCCCGGGCGGAGAGTTCCTGGGGGCGGTCCTGGCGCCGGAGCTGGAAGGACATCGCCCGCGGGATCGCCGAGGGCCGGGGCGCCCACTGGTCCGACGAGGTCGCCCTGTTCGTCGCCGGGCCCGAGGAACTGGCCGCGCCGCTGATCGGGAAGTGGCGCCCTGTCGACCTGTGGGGGGCGGGCGACTGGATGCCGATGGTGGTGGCCAGGCTCGGGACGGCGGCGCTGCCCATGGTGGTCGACAGCGCCCGGCGCGGCCCCAGCTCGGTCGCCGCGTCGCTGCTGCCGTTCGCGGCGCCGGAGGTCGCCGTGCTGATGGCCGACTGGCTGGCCCGGCTGAAGTCCGTCCGCGCCACCGCGCTGGCCTGGCTGAACCGTCACCCCGCGGCGGCCGCCAGGGCGCTGGTCCCGGCGGCTCTCGGCAGGCCCGGCGTGGCCCGGCTCCGGGCCGAGCAGGCGCTGGCGGCGCTGGTCGCGGGCGGCCACCGCGACACCGTGGCCGAGGCCGCCGCAGGGTACGGGCCCGCCGCCGAGGCCGCCATCGCCGACCTGCTCGTGGCCGACCCGCTCGACGTGCTGCCCGCCAGGATGCCCGTGCTGCCCGAGTGGACGGAGGTCGCGATCACGACCCCGATCCACCTGCGCGGCGACGCGGGCGCGCTGCCTCCCGAGGCAGTTCGCCACGTGATGACGATGCTGGCGATCTCCAGACCGGGCGACCCGTACGCCGGTCTGGCCGTGGTCAAGGAGGCCTGCGACGGCCGCAGCCTCGCCGACTTCGCCTGGGCGCTGTTCCAGTGCTGGCAGGCGGCTGGCTACCCGTCCAAGGAGAGCTGGGTGATGGACGCGCAGGCGTTGCTCGGCGACGACGAGACCGTACGGCGGCTGACCCCGCTGATCAGGACCTGGCCGGGCGAGGGCGGGCACGCGCGCGCGGTCACCGGCCTGGACCTGCTGGCCTCCATCGGCTCGGAGGTGGCGCTGATGCACCTGCACGGCATCGCCGAGAAGGTCAAGTTCGGCGGGCTGAAGAACCGGGCCAAGCAGAAGATGGACGAGGTCGCCGCCGAGCTCGGCCTGAAGCCGCAGGAGCTGGCCGACCGGCTGGTGCCCGACCTCGGCCTGTCCGCCGACGGCAGCCTGACCCTCGACTACGGCCGCAGGCGGTTCGTGGTGGGCTTCGACGAGCAGCTCAAGCCGTACGTGGCCGACGCCTCGGGCAAGCGGCTGAAGAACCTGCCCAAGCCGGGCGCCAACGACGATCAGGAGCTCGCGACCGCCGCCTACCGGCGCTTCGCCGGGCTGAAGAAGGACGTGCGCTCGGTGGCCGGGGACGCCATCCACCGCCTGGAGCAGGCCATGGTGAACCGGCGTCGCTGGAGCGCCGGCGACTTCGGCCGGCTGCTCGTCGGCCACCCGCTGCTCCGGCACATCGTCCGGCGGCTCGTATGGGGCCTGTACGACCCGTCGGGCCGGCTCACCGGCACCCTGCGCGTGGCCGAGGACCGCAGCTTCGCCGACGTCGAGGACGACACACTGACGCTGCCCGAAGACGCCCTCGTGGGCGTGGCGCACCCGCTGGAGCTGGGGGAGGACCTGGCCGCATGGGGTGAGGTGTTCGCCGACTACGAGATCCTGCAGCCGTTCCCGCAGCTGGGCAGGGAGACGTACGAGCTGGATCCGGCGCTGGTGGCCGAGATCGAGGCCGCCAGGATACCCACCGGCGCGGTGATCGGCCTGGAGCGGCGTGGCTGGCGGCGCGGCGCGCCTCAGGACGCCGGCTGGCAGGGCTGGATCGAGCGGGACGTGCCCGGCGGGACCATCACGATCGGCCTCGATCCGGGCATCCCGATCGGCCACCCCGGCTTCGCCGACGAGCAGACCCTGGTCGAGCTGGGGCTCGACGGCCTCGATCCGATCACCACCTCCGAGATCCTCCGAGAGCTCAGGGACATCACCCGATGAACGGACACGCCCAGCGGCCCCCGGCCGAGATCCGCCACGCCGGGGAGCTGGCCAGGCTGCGGGAGCACGACACCGACGACCGGCCGCCCGGCTGGGCGCTCAGCCTGCGGGCCGCCCGCCGGTTCGTCCTCGGGGACGAGAAGCTGGGCATCAGCCGCAAGTTCGTGGGCGATCCCTCGCTGATCGACCGGTCCCTGGTGACGCTCGCGACCAACCGCGGGCTGATGCTGGTCGGCGAGCCCGGCACGGCGAAGTCGCTGCTGTCCGAGCTGCTCGCCGCGGCTGTGAGCGGCACCTCGACGCTCACCATCCAGGGCGGCGCGGCCACCACCGAAGACCAGATCAAGTACTCCTGGAACTACGCGCTGCTGGTCGCCGAGGGCCCCTCCACCCGGTCGCTGGTGCCCGCGCCGCTGCTGCGCGGCATGGCCGAGGGCAAGGTGGTGCGCTTCGAGGAGATCACCCGGTGCCCGCTGGAGGTGCAGGACTGCCTGCTGTCACCGCTGTCGGACCGGGTGCTCGCCGTGCCGGAGCTGAGCGGTCCCGAGTCGATGGTGTTCGCCCAGGAGGGGTTCACGATCCTGGCCACCGCCAACACCCGCGACCGCGGAGTCAACGAGATGAGCGCCGCGCTCAGGCGCCGCTTCAACTTCGAGACCGTCTTCCCGATCGCCGACTTCGACACCGAGCTGGCGTTGGTGGAGGCGGAGGCGGGGGCGCTGCTCGAACGCTCGGGCGTCACCGCGCCGCCGCGCCGCGACGTGCTGGAGGTCCTGGTCACCACCTTCCGCGACCTGCGCCAGGGACACACCGCGCGCGGCGACGCCACCGACCGGCTGTCGGGGGTGATGAGCACCGCGGAGGCCGTCTCGGTCGCCCATGCCGTCGGGGTGCGCGGCTGGTTCCTGCGCCGCGAGCCGGGCACCGCCGCCGACCTGGTCTCCTGCCTCGCCGGCACGGCCGCCAAGGACAACCCGGAGGACCTGGCCAAGCTCCGCAGGTACCTGGAGCGCAGGCGGCACGGCGACCAGTGGCAGGCCCTGTACGAGGCCCGCCACCTGCTGCCGGGCTGACCGATGGCGGTCATCTTCCTCGGCGTGCGGCACCACAGTCCCGCCTGCGCCCGGCTGGTCGCCGACACCATCCGTTCCGTACGTCCCGCGTACGTGCTGGTCGAAGGACCGGCGGAGATGAACGACCGGATGGACGAGCTCCTGCTCGGCCACGAGCTGCCGATCGCCGTCCACACCGGCTACCGCGACCATGAGCGGCGCCACGGTTCATGGACGCCGCTGTGCGACTACTCCCCGGAGTGGGCGGCGCTGACCGCGGGCCGCGCGGCCGGCGCCGAGCTGCGCTTCATCGACCTGCCCGCCTGGCATCCCGCGCTGGCCGACGTCAGCAACCGGTACGCCGACGCCGAGGCCCGCTACGCCGAGGCGACCCGGCGGCTCTGCCGCGCCTTCGCCGTGGACAACATGGACGCGTTGTGGGACCACCTGTTCGAGATCGAACCGGCCGACGGGCTGGCCGAACGGCTGGCCACCTACTTCGACCTCGTACGCGGCGACACCGGGGCCGATCCTGGCGACACGGCCCGCGAGGCGTACATGGCGCAGTGGATCCGGGCGGCCGCCGGCGAGGCGGGCGAGCGGCCGGTGGTCGTGGTCACCGGCGGCTTCCACCGTCCCGCCCTGATCCGGCTGGCCGAGCAGGGCGACCGGAGCTGGCCGGAGGTGCCGCAACCGCCCGAGGGGGCGGCGGTCGGCAGCTACCTGGTGCCGTACTCGTTCCGCCGGCTGGACGCCTTCGACGGCTACCAGTCGGGCATGCCGTCGCCCGGCTACTACCAGGACCTGTGGGAGCACGGTCCCGACGGAGCCGCCCGCAGGCTCGTCGAGGCGGTGACGGCCCGGCTGCGCGCCCGGCGCCGGCAGGTCTCCACCGCCGATCTGATCGCCGCGCGCGCCACCGCCGACGGGATCGCGCTGCTGCGCGGCCACCCGCATCCGGCCCGCGTCGACGTGCTCGACGGCCTGGCCACCGCGCTGGTCGGCGAGGCGATCGAGACCCCGCTGCCCTGGGCGTCCCGCGGGCCCCTCCAGGAGGGCCACCACCCGGTCGTCGTGGAGATGATCGCGGCGCTCAGCGGTGACCGGACAGGCCGCCTGCACCCCTCGACCCCGCTGCCGACGCTGGTCCACGCGGTGCTCGCCGAGCTGGGCGGCCCCGGCGACGAACGGCTCGACCTCGGCGGGCAAGCCGGCCGCGCGCGCAGCCGCTTCCTGCACAGGCTGCGCGTCCTGGGCATCCCGGGCGTGGTCCGCACCTCGGGACCCCGCCCCGCGGGCGGCGCCGAGCTGGTCGAACAGTGGACCCTGACCGAGACCGACGACCGCCTGCCCGCCCTGATCGAGGCAGGCGGGTACGGCGTGGACCCGCAGGAGGCGGCGGCCTCCGTGCTCGCCGAGCGGATCAGGGGCGCCGACCTGGACCGGCTGGCCGACGTGCTGTTCGACGCCGCGCTGTGCGGCGTCGGCGAGCTGGCGGGGCAGGTGCTCGACGACCTCGCGCGGGCGATCGCCGCGGCGGCCGACCTGGGCTCGCTGGGCCGCACGCTCACCGTCGCCCTGGCGATGTGGCGCCACGACGACCTGTTCGCCACCAGCGGCAGCACCACCTTGGGCACCGTGGTCCGGGCCGCCACCCTCCGGGTGTTGTGGCTGGCCGAGGGCGTGCGCGGCGGGCCCGTACCCGCCGATCCGCAGCGCATCGGCGCCATGGCCGCCGTACGCGACGCGCTCAGGCACGCCGGGCCGCCGCTGGGCCTGGACCTGGACGCGGCGCTGGGCGTCGCCGACCGCGTCGCCGCCTGCCAGGACGCGCCGCCCGACCTGCGTGGAGCGGCGCTCGGGCTGGGCTGGTCACTGCGCGGCACCGCCGCCGCCGACCCCGCCCGGGCGGTACGCGGCGCGTTCGTCCCCGCGTCGGCCGGCGACTGGCTGGCCGGGCTGTTCGCGCTGGTCCGCGAGGAGGTCCTGCACACCGGCGGCATGCTGGAGCTGCTCGACGAGCTGGTCGCGGCGATGAGCGACCACGACTTCCTGGTGGCCCTGCCGGCGCTGCGGCAGGCGTTCGGCTACTTCCCGCCGCGCGAGCGGCACCTCATCGCCACCCGCCTGGTCGAACTGCGCTCCGGCGCGGGCGCGTCCGCGTGGGACCTGATGCGGCTGGAGGCGGCGCCGGAACTGGTGGCCGCAGGCATGGCACTGGACGAACGAGTCGATGCGGCACTGCGCCGGGAGGGACTGATCACGCCATGACCGACCCCACCCTCGTACGGTGGCGGCTGCTGCTCGGCGAGGCCGGCGGCGCCTGCCTCGGCGGCGGGCAGCTCGACGAGGCGGCCGCCGGCCGCGACGCCGCCATGGACTGGCTGTACGGCCGCGACGAGGACCTGCGCAGGCGCGGCGTACGGCGGCAGGCCGGAAGCGGCCCGTCGAACCTGACCACCTTCGACTGGCTCGACGACATCACCCGCCTGTTCCCCAAGGAGACCGTCGAACGCCTGCAACGCGACGCCGTCGAACGCTACGAGATCCACGACCTCGTCACCGACCCCGACGTGCTCGCCCGCATCGAGCCCAACCCCGCGCTGCTCAAGGCGGTCCTGCACACCAAACACCTGATGAACCCGCAGGTGTTGCGGCTGGCCAGGCGCATCGTGGAGCAGGTCGTGCGGCAGCTCATGGACAAGCTCGCCACCGAGGTGCGCAGCGCCTTCTCGGGCACGAGAGCGCGGCGGCCGGGCCGGCTGCGGCAGGCCCGCAACTTCGACATGGTCCGGACCCTGCGCGCCAACCTCGGCCGCTACCAGCCCGACACCGGCAAGGTCGTGATCGAGACCCCGCTGTTCTTCTCCCGCACCCGCCGCCACCTCGAACAGTGGCAGGTGATCCTGCTGGTCGACCAGTCCGGCTCGATGACCGACTCGGTGATCCACTCGGCGGTCACCGCGGCCTGCCTGTGGGGCCTGCCCGGCGTGCGCACCCATCTGGTCGCCTTCGACACCGACGTGGTGGACCTGACCTCCGACGTGGACGATCCCGTGGAACTGCTCATGAAGGTCCAGCTCGGCGGCGGCACCGACATCGCCCGCGCGGCCGCGTACGGCGCCGGGCTCGTGGACCGGCCGCGGCGGGCCGTCGTCGTGCTGATCTCCGACTTCTACGAGGGCGGCGATCGTCACCGGCTGGTACGCATCGTGCGTGACCTGGTCGAGCAGGGCAGCAAGGTCCTCGGCCTGGCCGCCCTCGACGAGCAGGCCAACCCCGACTACGACCGGGAACTCGCGCAACGCCTGGCCGACGCCGGGGCGTACGTGGGCGCGATGACCCCCGGCGAGCTGGCGTCCTTCGTCGCGGAGCACGTGGGCCGATGAGAACGGATCTGCTCGGGCTCACCACCGACTCCCTCGCCGCGCTCACCAACCGCGGCCTGGTCAAGCGGGCGGGCAAGGAAGCCGCGCCGGACCTGCGTACCGACGCCGACGGGACCGTGCACGGCGACTTCGCGGGCGGACCGACCGCGAGCCTGCCACCCGGCGGCCTCGACGCGGCCCGCTGCACGTGCGGCGCCACCGGGGTCTGCCGGCATGTCGTCGGGGTGGTGCTGGCGTACCAGCACCAGCACGCCACGACCGTCGAGACCGTCGAACATCCGCAGGGTGAGGGCCCTGATCAGGAACCCCTCGCCTGGTCGCCGGGGCAGGTGAGCGACGACGAGCTGACCGCCAGGATCGGCGCCCGTCTGATGGCCGCCGCCCGCCGTACCGAAAGGGCCGGATACACCGCCCGCGTGCGCCGCGCCACCGCTGCCGATCCCGCGCCGCAGGTCGAGCTCGCCACCGCGACCGTGCGTTTCCTGATCCCCGGCGACCTCGGCTTCGTGCACACCGACGCCGTCGCGGGCAGCCGCGACGACGTCATCGCCCTCGCCGTGTGGGCGTTCCGGGTGGCCGACGAACTGCATCCCGGGACGCCGGAGGCCCGGGTCGACGTCGGCGGCGAAGCCGGGACCGGCACCGGATCCGGGCTGGAGCGGGCCCTGGGGCTGGCCGGCACGGTCCTGCGCGAAGGCGCGGCGCACCTCGGCCAGGGACTGGCGGCCACCATCGCCGACGTACAGCGCCATCTGGACGCCGCCGGATCGCGCTGGCCGCTGCTGGCCGTCGGCGACCTCGCCGAGCAGCTGGCCGCCTACCGCGACCGCGGCGCCCACTACCGTCCCGAGCTGCTCGCGAGCCACCTCGCCGAGCTCCACGCCCGGCACCGGGCCGTGACCCGCCCCGACGCCACCCTCCGCAGCAGCGTGCTGGGCACCGCCGAGGCCGCCGAGACCCCGCTGCGCCGGGCCCGGCTGGAGAGCCTGGGCTGCCGGATCCGCAGCCTCGGCGATCGGCGGATCGCCGAGATCTACCTGGCCCACGGCGACAGCGCGATGGTCCTGGTACTCCGCCGCGAATGGGACGGCGAATGGGACGGAGGCGACGGCGACGGCGCCGCCCTGGCACGGCGACGCGTCGCCGGCTCCACGCTGGCCGCCTTGGCCACCGGCAACCTCGTCACGGAATCCGCCGTCCGCAGCGCCAGCCGTACCGTGCGGCTGGCCACCGGGCGGGTCGCCAGGACGACGGTCAGCCCGTCGCGGGGCGACTGGGGTGAGCTCTCGCCGTCCCTGGTGGTGACGGACCTCACCGCGCTCGGCCGCGAGCTCGACGCCCTCACGCTCCGGCCCGTCCGCCCGCGCGTCGAGGCGGAGCTGGTCCGCGTCGTCGCCGTCTCCCAGGTGGTGGCCATGACCTATGCCCCCGGCGACCAGCGCCTCGACGCCCTCATCGCCGACCAGGCGGGCAACCTCGCCACCGTCACCGCCACCCACACCGGCGCCGCCCCCGGCCGCCTCGACTCGCTGGCCGCCGTGCTCGCCGGGGAGGAAGGCGAGCTGCGTTTTGTCAGCGGAGTGGCCGGCCGTACCGCGGGCGGCGTCGTCATCGACCCCATCGGCCTGGCCGCCGGCGGCCGGGTCGTCGTGCCTGACCTGCAACCCGCCGGAGGCGGCGGCCGGCTCGCGGCCGCCGAGGACGTCCGGCACGACCCGCTGACCGCCGTGCTGATCGACACCCGAGGGCTGCTCGCGGAAGCGGCCCACCACGGCCTGTCCCACCTGCCGCCGACCTACGACGCCCGCCTCGGCATCGCCGCGCGGCGGCTGACCACGCTCGGACTCCACCGCATCGCACAGGCCGTCACGGCGTTCGCGGCGGCGCGGTCCCAGGACTCGGGCGAGGCGGCCGAGCAGACCTGGGTCGACGCCTACCTCCGCCTGGAGGTGGCCCTGGAACTGACCCGACCCGATTGATTTGACTTCTGTCGAAACAGTGGCACATGATGACTCCTGCTTAGATGAACTTCTATTCAGGAGGGTGCGTGATGCGCGCTCTGTTCAGCCGCCGCCCGTCCGTCGAGCGGGCCGGCTTCACCGTCGACAAGGCCACCTCCCGGGTGTGCGACCTCGACTGCCGCGCCGATGCCGCCATCGAGCGCGCCCGCCTCTACGTCACGTTCCCGACCTTCCGCTGATCCCTCTCGCCACCTGGAGAAACAGTCATGAGCGACAGTTGCTGCGGCCCTGCCACGATCGCGATCGAGCAGCTCACGGCCCCTCGGCGGGCCACCTCGGCGTGGCGGGACGACCTGCCCGTGGTCGTGATCGGCGCGGGCCCCGTCGGCCTGGCCGCCGCCGCGCACCTGACCGAGCGCGGCATCGACTTCCTGGTGCTGGAGGCCGGCGATCAGGTCGCCGCGTCGATCGCGCAATGGGGGCACGTACGGGTGTTCAGCCCCTGGAAGTACGACATCGACGCCGCCGCCCGTCGCCTGCTGGAGGCCGACGGCTGGACCGCGCCCGACCCCGAACGGCTGCCGACCGGCGCCGAGATCGTCGCCGGCTACCTCGCCCCGCTGGCCGGGCTGCTCGGCGACCGGGTACGCACGAACGCACGAGTGACCGCCATCAGCCGCCTCGGCCACGACCGGGTACGCACGGCGGGCCGCGAGCAGGTCCCCTTCCTGATCCGCCTGGCCGACGGCGGCGAACTGCAGGCAGGCGCGATCATCGACGCCTCCGGCACCTGGACCACCCCGAACGTGCTGGGCGCCGCCGGCCTGCCCGCCCACGGCGAGAACGACGTGCCCGTCGACCAGGCCCTGCCCGACGTCCTCGGCGCCGACCGCGACCGCTACGAGGGCCGGCGCGTCCTGGTCGTCGGCGCGGGCCACTCGGCCGCCACCACGCTGCTCGCCCTGGCCCAGCTGGACGACACCCCGATCACCTGGGCCATCCGCGCGGGCGACGCCGGCCGCGCCTACGGCGGCGGCGACGCCGACGCCCTCCCGGCCCGCGGCGCGCTCGGGACCCGCCTGCGCGCCCACGTCGCCTCCGGGCGCATCGCGTTGCTGACCGGCTTCTTCACCCACCAGGTACGCGCCACCGGCGACGGCGTCGAAGTGACCAGCCGTGCCCCCTCCGGCGCCGAGCAGTCGATCACCGTGGACCGGATCGTCAGTGCGACCGGCTACCGCCCCGACCACTCCATCGCCACGGAACTACGCCTCGACCTGGACCCGGTGCTCGGCTCCACCCGTGCCCTGGCTCCGCTCATCGACCCCAACCAGCACTCCTGCGGCACCGTCCCGCCCCACGGCGTGGACGAGCTGGCCCACCCCGAGCCCGGCTACTACGCCATCGGCGTCAAGAGCTACGGCCGCGCCCCCACCTTCCTGCTCGCCACCGGGTACGAGCAGGCCCGCTCCGTCGTCGCGGCGCTGGCCGGCGACTGGCAGGCCGCCCGCGACGTGCGGCTCGACCTGCCCGAGACCGGGGTGTGCTCGTCCGGCCTGGCCGAGGACGAGGAGCGGCGGGCCGGCCTGGCCACGGGCGTCGGCGGCGGCCTTCTGTCGGCCCCGCTCCCGCTCGCGACCGTCAGTGCCGCCGTCAGTGCCCCGGCCGGCGCCGAGTCCGGCGGCGGCTGCTGCGGCTGAGAGGGACGCCGCGCCACGGCCGTGGCGTGTGCCATCTCCGCGTTCGCGCCGGTCGCCTGCCACCGCCTATGATTTAGACCGGCCTCGAATTAAGGAGTCACGCCATGGCCGCCCCCGCCACCGCCCAGTGCTGTGCGCCGATCGCCCGCGAGCCGCTCGGCGAGGCCGACGCCGCCGACCTGGCCATCCTGCTCAAGGCCGTCGCCGACCCGGTACGGCTGCGCCTGCTGTCGCTGATCGGCTCCCACCCCGGTGGCGAGGCGTGCGTGTGCGACCTGACCGGCGTCTTCGACCTGACCGCCCCCACCATCTCCCACCACCTGAAGGTGCTGCGCACCGCCGGCCTGATCGACGGCGAACGCCGCGGCACCTGGGTCTACTACCGGATCATCCCCGAGACGGTGAACAGGCTGGGCGCGCTGTTCACGCCGCTCGCCGCCCCCGCCAAGGCGCAGAACGGGCCGGTGGACGTGGAACTCCTCACCGTATGACCGGCACGGCTGCGTTCGGTCAAGCGTCCGGAGCCCTTACGGGACAATGTCTGACTTGCGCATCTGAGCAACTTTAATGCAGTCTGAAGCTGACGAAACGCCTGCTCAGTAAGGACGACACCATGGCCGACCTCGGTTGGGCGGAGATCCTGATCATCGCCCTCGTCTTCATGTTCCTGTTCGGCGCCAAGCGGCTGCCCGACACGGCCCGCGCCGTCGGCCGTTCGTTGCGGATCTTCAAGGCCGAGACCACCAGGACGGACGAGCCGGCCCCCTCGCTGGAGGAGCAGGCCCGGCGTCTGGAGGAGCAGGCGGCCAGGTTGCGGGCCGGCGCGCGGCAGGACGGCCGGTGACAGGTGCGACGCTCGGGAGCCGCCGCGCCGCGCGCCTAGACTTGGCACCTGCCCGAAAAAGGAGTGAAGGTGGCCGGCGCAAAGACCCCTGATCCGCCCGCCGAAGTGCTGGCCGAGGCCGCGGCCGCCTTCGCGCTGCTGGCCTCGCCGCCCAGGCTGCACATCGTGTGGGCGCTGGCGCAGGGCGAGTGCGACGTGTCCGGGCTGGCCGAGCGGGTGGGTGGCGCGCTGCCCGCGATCAGCCAGCACCTGGCCAAGCTGAAGCTGGCCGGCCTGGTCCGCTCCCGCCGAGAGGGCCGCAGGGTCGTCTACCTGATCGACGACGAGGACGTCGTGGCCACCGTGCGCGGGCTCGTCGGACGGCTCTCGCAACGGGCCGGCACCTCCGGAGGACGCGTCCATGGTCTGGGCGCCTGACGCGCCGACCACGCCCGGCTCCGGTCCGGCCCCGCTCAGCCAGCTCCAGACCCTGCGCCTGCTGGACACCGGGCCACGCGGCCTGACGGAGGAACAGGCCGAGGCCCGCCTGCTGGAGCACGGCGAGAACACGATCCCCGCCCAGCGTCCGGTGTCCTGGCCGCGCCGCCTGGCCCGCAGCCTGCGTGACCCGTTCACCATGACGCTGCTCGCGCTGGGCCTGGTCGCCGCCGCGATCACCTCCTGGGGCACGGCGGGCGTCATCGTCCTGCTGGTCCTGGCGAGTTGCCTGCTGCGCTCCAACGGGGAGTTCCGGGCCGACCGCTCGACCGCGGCCCTGCGCGAGCTCGTGGCCACCACGGCCACCGTGCGACGGCGCGCCCACGAGGGAGGCGAGCCGCGGGAGCGGGAGATCCCCGTCGACCAGCTCGTCCCCGGTGACGTGATCAAGCTGGGGCCCGGCGACCTGGTCCCCGCCGACGTGCGGCTGCTGCGGGCCGCCGGCCTGACCGTCCATCAGGCGCCGCTGACCGGAGAGTCGGCGCCCGTGCCCAAGCGGGCGCGCGACCTGCCCGAGGGCGACGACCACCTGTGCTGGCAGGGCAGCAGCGTGGCCTCCGGCAGCGCGCTCGCGGTGGTGACGGCCACCGGCGGCGGCACCCTGTTCGCCGGAGCCCACCACGCTCCGGCGCGCGGGCGTTCGGCCTTCGACCAGTCGGTGAACGGCATCTCCTGGATCCTGGTCCGGCTCATGCTGGTCGTCCCGCCCGTGGCGCTGGTGGCCGGCGCCGTCCTGCGCGACAGGGGACTGGAGGCGCTGCCGTTCGCGGTGGCGGTGGCGGTGGGACTCACGCCCGAGATGCTGCCGGTCGTGGTGACCACCGCGCTCGCCCGGGGAGCGGCGCTGCTGGCCCGCCAGGGCGTGATCGTCAAGCGGCTGCCCGCGCTGCACGACGTGGGGGCGATCGACGTCCTGTGCATGGACAAGACCGGCACCCTGACCCGCGACCGGCCCGTGCTCAGCGGGTCCGTCGGCCCTGACGGCAAGCCGGATCCCGAGGTGCTGCGCTGGGCGGCCGTCAACAGCTTCTGGACACTGCACCTGACCGATCCGCCGATCCCCGACCCGCTCGACGAGGCGATCCTGGAGTGCGCGCCCGACCTGGGCGACACCGAGGGGCTGGAGGCCACCCCCTTCGATCCCGCCCAGCGCCTGTCCCGCGCGGTGGTCCGCGACGGCGGCGCGGACGTCGTCGTGGTCAAGGGCGCCGTGGAGGCGGTGCTCGACCGGTGCGCGCTGGGGCCGGGCGAGCGGCTGCGGGCCGGCGAGGTCGCCCGAGCCCTGGCCGAGGCCGGTGCGCGGGTGCTCGCGGTCGCCGTGGCCGACCGTTCCTCCGGCGGTCCCGGCGCAGAAGGCGGGCTGACGCTCGCCGGCTTCCTCACCCTCGTCGACGAGCCGTCGCCGGACGCCGCCGCCGCGCTGGCGCTGCTGGCCCGCAGAGGCATCACCCTGAAGGTGCTGACCGGCGACCACCCGGCCACCGCCGCCCGTACGTGCCGGGAGCTGGGTCTCGACGTGGGGGCGGTGATCGAGGCGGCCGACCTCACCGCCGCGTCCGCCGAACGGGCCACGGTGATCGCCCGCTGCACCCCGGACGACAAGGCCCGCGTCGTCCGCGCGCTGCGCGAGGCCGGGCACACGGTCGGCTTCCTCGGCGACGGCGTCAACGACTCGCCCGCCATGCGCGCCGCCGACGTCGGCATCTGCCCGCGCACCGCCGTGGACGTCACCCGCGAGGCCGCCGACGTCGTGCTGGCCGGCAAAGACCTGTCGGCGATCGACCAGGCGATCGTCACCGGACGGCGCAGCACCGGCAACATCGTCACCTATCTGCGCATCGCGCTGTCGTCCAACCTCGGGAACGTGATCGCGATGCTGGCGGCCGGGCTGGCGCTGCCGTTCCTGCCGATGTTGCCGGTCCAGGTGCTCCTGCAGAACGTCTGCTTCGACGTCGCCCAGCTCGCCTTCGCCTTCGACCGGGCCGCGCCGGCCGTGCTGCGGGGGCCGTTCGGGCTGCGCCCGCGTGGCATCCTCGGGTTCATCGCCCGTTTCGGGGCGCTCAACGCCGTCGCGGACCTGGCCACCTTCACCGTCCTGACCCAGGTCGTCGGCGCGGGTGACGAACGCTCCTTCCACACGGGCTGGTTCATCGAGAACCTGCTCACCCAGGCCGTCATCATGCTGCTCCTGCGGCCCGTCGCCCCGGTCTCCCCGCCGTTGTGGCTGGCCACGGGCTCGCTCGCGGCGATCGGGTTACTGCTGCCGCTCTCGCCGCTGGCCGGTCCGGTCGGCCTGACCGCCCTGCCCGTCACGAGCTGTCTGTGGCTGGTGCTCGTGGCCGTTCTGTACGGCGGGGCGCTGGCCGTCCTCAACCGCCGCAGAAGGTTGTAGAGTTGCGCAATGTAGCAACTGTCATGGCCGTCGAACCGCTGGGGCGAACACATGCGCGCAGGGGAGCATCAACGAGTCGCCGCACTCGTCATGTGGGCGCTGGTGTGCATGCTCGACCTCTGCCTGTGGGCCTGGGTCGACTGAGCCGTGTTCCGTCAGGCGGGCTCGTCGCCTCCTTCGATCGCCACAGACGCCTGGTCAGTTCGCGTCGGCGCGGCCGTCGGTCGTGACCGCCTCGCGCGACAGCAGCAGCTGGTCGAGTTTGGCGTTCACCGCCGCCAGCTGCTGCCTCACCTCCGCCAGCTCGGCCTGGGTCCGCGCTTCGGCCGGGGACGGCTCGGCGTCGTTCATGGCGTTGACCACCACCGCGATGAACAGGTTCAGCGCCACGAAGGTGGACATCAGGATGTAGGCGATGAAGAAAACCCACGCCCACGGCTTGTGCTCCATGACCGCCTGGGCGACGTTGCCCCAGTCGTCGCCGGTCATGATCTGGAACAGGGTGAACAGCGAGCGGGGGAGCTCGTCGAACCGTTCGGGCATGATCTCGCCGAACAGCTTGGTCGCGATCACCCCGGCGATGTAGATCATCAGCACGAGCAGGCCGATGATGGAGGCCATCCCGGGCACCGCCGACAACAACGCGCTGACCACGCGGCGCATGCTGGGCACCGCCGAGACCAGGCGCAGCGCCCTCAGGATGCGCAGCGCGCGCAGCACCGAGGCCGGGCCGGAAGCCGGGACGAGCGCGATCGCCACGATGACCGTGTCGAACCAGTTCCACGGGTCGGCGAAGAACGCGCGGCGGTAGGCGAACAGCCGGGCGGCGATCTCCACCGTGAAGACGGCCAGCGCGATCCGGTCGACGGCGTGCAGGAAACCGCCCGCCCGGTCCATCAGGTAGGCGCTGGTCTCGCAGCCGATCGTGGCCGCGTTGAGCACGATGACGCCGATGACGGCCCGCTGGGTGAGCCGGTGTTCGAGCACGGCCCGCACGCGTTCTTGCCCGGACGACACTGGATCGCTCCTCACCGTGAAGATCACAAATCGCTGATCATGGTAGAGGCGACGAGAGGCTCCCCTTGCCACCGAACCTGACCGAGACGCGGATCACATCCGGCACCTACGCTCACCCATATGCGTTGACCTGGGAGAAGACGCCCCGGTCAGGACCGGCCTGTCCGGGGTCGGTAACGTCCGGACCAGGAAGCCGCAGCCGACGCGCTGCGGCGAAGAACCCGAAACGGGAAGGATCGGTGGTGGTGTCCGTGTCAGCGGACCCGAGCAGTAGCCCCAGCCTCAGGTACGGCCTTCGTCTGCGGGGTGCACAGCCGCGATGAGTGTCGCCCTCGGCCTGGTGGCCATCGTCCTGCTCACCCTCGCCACCGGCTACTTCGTCGCCCAGGAGTTCGCCTACGTCAGCGCCGACCGGCTCGCCCTGTCCCAGCAGGCCGCCGCCGGTGACAAGAAGGCTGCCAAGGCGGTCAAGGTGATGGAACGGCTGTCGTTCATGTTGTCCGGCGCACAGCTCGGCATCACCGTCACCGCGCTGATCGTGGGTTTCATCGCCAGGCCCGCGCTGGCCGAGCTGATCGCCCCCGCGCTGGAGGCGGCCGGGGTGCCGCAGGCGGCGATCGGCGGCATCGCGCTCGGCATCGGGTTCGCGCTGGCCACCGTGATCCAGATGGTGCTGGGCGAGCTCGCGCCCAAGAACCTGGCGCTGGCCCGTCCGGAGCCGCTGGCCCGCGCCCTGGCCGGCTCCACTCTGATCTACCTGGCCATCGCCGGACCTGTCGTCAAGCTGTTCGACACCGCCGCCAACAAACTGCTGCGCGCCGTCGGCATCGAGCCGGTCGAGGAACTGCACCACGGCGCCACCCTGGAGGAGCTGGGCCACATCATCGGCGAGTCCGAGGCCCACGGCCACCTGCCCGGCAGCCACGCCGACGTGCTCGAACGGGCCCTGGCCTTCTCCGACCACACCGCCGAGGAGGTGATGGTGCCGCGCGTGGAGGTGGTCGCCGTGACCGGCACGGCCACCGTGCCCGACCTGGACGAGATCGTCGCCGCCCACGGCCACACCCACTACCCGGTGCTCGGCGCCACCCTCGACGAGGTGATCGGCCTGGTCAGCCTGGGCGACCTGGCCGCCGTCCCGGTCGAGAAGGCCGCCACCACCCGCGTCGCCGACCTCGCCCGGGACGTGCTGATCGTGCCCTTCTCGATCAACCTGCCGGACCTGGTGGCCCAGATGCACACGCGCGGCGAGGAAGTGGCCTGCGTGGTGGACGAGCACGGCGGCCTGGCCGGACTGGTCACCTGGGAGGACGTCGCCGAGGAACTGGTCGGCGAGATCGCCGACGAGAACGACGCCGACACCCCCCGGGCAGTGCGCCAGGGCGACGGCTGGGAACTGGACGCCGCCCTGCGCATCGACGAGATCGCTCTGGAGACGGACCTGAACCTGCCCGACGAGGACGAGTACGACACCCTGGCCGGGCTCATCCTGCACCGGCTGGGCCGCTTCGCCGTCCCCGGCGACGTCATCACCGCCGACCTGCCCGCCACCCTCGACCTCCATGCCCCCACGCACGCCCGCATCGAGGTGCTGACGCTGGACCGGCACGTGCCCGACCGCGTCCGCCTGACCCCCTACCGCGACGAATCGCAGGAGCAGGCATGAACCTGTCCGTCGGGCTGCTGCTCACCCTGCTGCTGCTGATCGGCAACGGCTTCTTCGTCGCCGCCGAGTTCGCCCTGGTCGCCGCCAAGCGGCACCGTCTGGAGAAGGCCGCCGCGCAGGGGAGCAAGGCCGCCTCCGCCGCCCTGTCGGGGATCAAGGAGCTGTCGCTCATGCTGGCCGGCGCGCAGCTCGGCATCACGCTGTGCTCGCTCGGGCTCGGCGTGGTGTCCGAACCGCTGATCGCCGGCACCCTCGTCCCGCTCTTCGACGCCGTCGGCCTGCCCCAGGCCGCCGCGCACGCGGTGGCGTTCGTCATCGCGCTGGCGGTCGTGACGTTCCTGCACATGGTGCTCGGCGAGATGGCGCCCAAGTCCTGGGCCATCGCCCACCCCGAGCGCTCGGCCACTCTGCTCGCGCTGCCGTTCCGCGGCTTCACCCTGCTGGTCCGTCCGCTGATCAGCGCGCTGAACGCCGTCACCAACGGGCTGCTGCGGCTGTTCGGTGTCCGCCCGGACGAGGCGGGCACCAAGGCGCGCACCCCCGACCAGCTCCGGCACCTGGTGGAGGAGTCACGCCGGCTCGGCCTGATCGAGCCGGACGACCACGTCGTGCTCAGCCAGGCCCTGCAGGCGCCGCAGTCCGGCATCGCCGCGCTGATCACGCCGGCCGAGCAGATCATCGGCGTCCCCGCCACCGCCGCCGCCCAGGACGTCATCGACGCCTGCAACCGGTCCGGGCTCACCCGGCTGATCGTGTGGACCGACACCGGGCCGAGCGGGGTCGTGCACCTGCGCGACGCCTACCTGGCCCGCCGGCGCGGCACCGCCACCACCGCCGCCCAGCTCGCCTACCGCGTGCCGGACCTGCCTCAGGAGACCTCGGTCGCCGACGCGGTCGCCCGGCTGCGCGCCGCGCACAGCCAGATCGCCCTGATCCGCGACGACGCCGGCGCGGTCATCGGCCTCGTCACCCTGGACGACCTGCTCACCACCCTCCTGGTGCCCGCCTGACCACCGTTCGGCGCAGTTCGTTCGGTACGGTGACCCGGCCGGGCAGCGACTCGGCGTCGATGCCCTGCCAGTCCTCGTCGCCCTTGCTGGAGAAGACCGGGCAGGCGTCGCCGCAGCCCATCCCGATGACCGCGTCCGACGCTTGAACCCCATCGACGGACAGGACCTTGGGCCGGGCGGCCGATGAGCGGGCCGGCCACGCCCGCGAGAGCCTGGCCGGAGGCGACGCCGAACACGCTGCCTTGAACACGCGTGCCATCCCCGCCGCCTGCTCGGCGTCCGGTGGTTCGCGGGTCAGCGGCGGGCTGCGCTCGTGCTCCCAGCCGGCCGGGACGCCGATGTCGGCCATCGACCGGCCCGTGCCACCGGACGGCTGTGTCTGCGGAGTAGGCGCTCATATTCGGCATATCGGGAAATTCCTCTTTGTTGATAAATGCTCTCACCCCTTCTCGTGGGCCTTTCTTTGCCATTGCCTTACCTGTCGGTGTGTGCTCAAATTATGATTCGATTTACCCATTCCGGCCGGGATGCTAGGCGGCAGAATTGCGACATGGATCGACATGTCGCTTTCGGCGGCTGCAGGATCGACATTTCGCACAATCGACGGAGGAAGATCGCCATGTTCAAGAAACTGCTGCGTTTCCTTCCCGCCGGCCTCGCGGCCGGCTCGCTGCTGGCCACCGTGGCCCTGCCCGCTCCGGCGTCGGCGTCAGCCCCCCGGGCCGCAACGCGGCAAAATGTCGTCACCGTACTCGGCTACAACAGCACCGACTGGAAATATCTCCAGGTGCCGTCCGGGGCCAACGCCCCGCGTTTCTACGAGCCGGACTTCGACGACAGCGACTGGGCGAGCGGGCAAGAAGGATTCGGCACCACCAACGGCACCTGCGCCTGGAACAATTCCACCAACGTCAAGACGTCCTGGGCGGTGAACACCGACATCCTGGTACGCCACTGGGTGCACATCCCGCGCAACGCACGACTGGTCCGCATCCAGGGAACGATCGACAACGACGCGCGGGTCTACTTCAACGGCCGCCTCGTTCAGACCGTCAGGAGCGGCGGCTGCGCCGCGGGCGCCATCAACGTCGTCCTACCCGCCAGACACCTGGAGCGCTGCAACCTCCTGGCCATCCGTGGCCATGACTACGGCGCCGCCACCTATCTGAACGTCGAGGTCAGCTACGTGAGGCAGACCCCCTCCGCCTGAACGAGCACCGCCGCGAGCCCCCGACCCCCTCGACCTGCGAGAGGGCCGGGGGCTCTCTCCATGCAAACTCTCCCGCCAGGACGGGCCGCAGCGCGGAGGGGAGGGTCAGCTGGGGCCGAACCAGGTGGAGAGCGCTTCTCGCAGCGCAGGCGCGGCCGTCGCGGCGGGCTCGTCGAGGGAGGCGGCCCAGGAGACCTCGCGGAGGTCGGCGAGATTGCGCAGGACGGGCATGTCCAGCCTACTGCGACCGCGCGCTTCAGGCGGTCTTCGCCGGCATGGGCCCTCGCCGGCAACCCTGACATGCGAGCCCTGATCCGGGCCGGTCGCCGTCCATCCAGCGTTCACTGCCGATCAACGCGGGCGGCGGAGTCATGAGCCAGCAGTGCGGTGCCCTGGTCATGGGACGGTGCTGGAGCCGTGGCCGACGTGGAGCCTGCTGTTCGGTCTGAATCGCCTGTGGAGGAATCGCATACGAGGGATCATGTGTCGGGGCCGGCTTCTGTCGTGACGCGGGGGGCAGACCATGAACAGTTCCGACCGACAGCTGGACGAGGTGCGCCGACTACGGTCCGGTCTGCGGGCAGGCTTGGCGCGGTTGGCACGCGGCGCTCGCACCGCGACGCCTCCGGCGGTCGTGGCGTTGCTGTGTGCGGGCGCGTTCGCGGAGTTCGGCTCGGGACTGGGCGAGGCGGGTCTGGGAGTGTTGGCCAACGTCGGGGCCAACACACTCACCGATGTCATCAAGAACGCCTTGGAGCGGGTCCGCGGCCGACCCGAGACCTCCTTCGAGGACGAGTTGGCCGAGCAGTTGGAGGCCCGCCTGACGGCGGGGGACGCAGCGTTGAGCGCGGACATCGCCAAGCTCCTGGAGCAGGTCGACGCGGGCAGTCTGGTGCTGGAGGCGATGCGGGCCGAGAACCACGACGGCCTCGCCCACGCCCTGCAGCTGATGACCGAGCACTTCGGCGAATTGCGCTTCCTGCTCGGCTCGGTCCTGGACGGCTTCGACCGGCTGATCGGCGAGCAGGCCAGCCAGGGAGCGCTGTTACGCGCCGGCAGCCAGACGGCCCAGCAGCAGCTTGCCGAGCTGACGTTGATCCGCGACATGATCGCCCGGCTGCCGCAGTCCGATCGCGCGCCCAGCCGCAGGCCCGGTCGTCCGTCGCCGGGCCGCTCCGGCTGCCCGTATCGCGGGCTGGAGCCATTCCGGATCAGCGATGCCGACATCTTCTACGGTCGCGAGCAGCTGACCCACGACCTGCTCGCCGAAGTGGCCGCCCGGTCGGCCGGCGGTGGTGTTCTGGTGGTGTCCGGGGTGTCGGGGGCGGGCAAGTCCTCGCTGCTGCGCGCCGGGCTGCTGCCGGCGCTGACCCGGGGCGCGATCGACGGCTCGGCGCGCTGGCCGCAGCTTGTGCTCACCCCCGGCGGCGACGCGCTGACCGAGTTGGCCACGCATTTGGCCGCGCTGGGCGGGCGGGACGCGGCCGAGGTCCGCCGCCAGCTGGCCGACCGGCCGCACGACAGCGCGCTGACCGTACGGCAGGCAGTGCTGGCCGCAGCCCGGCACCGGCACGCCGACGGCCGCGCCCGGGCCCGGCTGGTGCTGGTCGTGGACCAATTCGAGGAACTGTTCACCCACGCCGACGACGACGGCGGTTCGGCCTTGGTGGAGAGGGAGCGCCGCGCGTTCATCACTGCTCTGCACGCGATGAGCTCCAGCGCCGGCCCCTCTGAACAGCCGCCGCCGGCCGTGGTGGTCGCGGCGGTCCGCGGCGACTTCACCGACCGGCTGGCCGCCTACCCGGAACTGGCCGCCGCGCTCGGCAACGGCCTGTTCGTCGTCGGCGCGATGAGCGAACCGGAGCTGCGCCGTGCCATCATCGGCCCCGCCCACGCCGCCGGCCTGGAGATCGAGCCCGGCCTGACCGAGACGATCCTGGCCGACCTGCGCCCGGCCGGCCATGGCCGCCGCTACGAGGCCGCCGCCTTGCCGCTGCTGTCCCAGGCGCTGCGCAACACCTACCACGAGAGCGACAAGCGCCACCTGACGCTGCGCGACTACGGCCGGTCCGGCAGCGTGACCGGCGCGGTCTCTCACAGCGCCGAGCACGTATACCGGCAACTCACCCCCGCTCAGCGGCAGATCGCACGCAAGGTGTTCACGCGATTGGTCGCACTGTCGGCCCCGGGCGGACCGGCACGCCGGACCGTCCCCCGCGCCCAGCTCGCCCACCTGGCCCCGGGGGATCCGGCGGCGGTCGACGACGTGCTGGTAGCCTTCGCCGCCCAGCGGCTCATCGCCCTCAGCAAGACCACCAGCCGGCCAGCGGCCGAGGACGAGACCGGGCCAGACATGCGGGAGGGGCACAGGGAACCGCAGGTGCGGGTCGAACCCGACTCCGCCGAGATCTCCCACGAGGTGGTCCTGACCGCCTGGCCTCGGCTGCGCGACTGGCTCGACCCCTACCTGGACGCCAAGATCCTCCTCGACCAGCTCGACAAAGACGCCGACGACTGGTCCACCCACCCCCCGGGCGCCGGCAAGCAAGCCCTGCTGTATCGCGGACCCCGCCTGAGCGCGCTGCTGCAACTCCAGCAACGCGCTCAGGAAGAACCGGACACCTTTCCCACCCCGCATGCCACGGGCCAGGCATTCCTGGCCGCCAGCACCGCCCAGGCCACCCGCGCCACCCGCCTCCGCAGGGCTGCACTGACCGCCCTGTCCACCCTGCTGATCCTGGCCATCGCCGCAGCCACCGTAGCGGTCCGCGCCCAGCGGACCGCCGACCTGCAGCGCGACGCCGCCGTGTCCCGCCACCTGGCCGAACGCAGCCAAAGCCTCGCCGCCGACCACACCCTCACCAGCGATCCCGCCCTTCCCGCGCTGCTCGCCGCCGCCGCCGGGACGATCAGCCCCACCACCCCCGAGGCCCAGGCCGGCATGCTCAACATTCTCCGTCACCCCTACCGCGGAAGCCTGGCCGTGCGGGCCGACGATGTGGCGTTCAGTCCTGACGGCCGCATCCTTGCCTCCGCGTGTTACGACGGCACTGTACGGCTGTGGGACACCGTCACCCGAGCCCCGATCGGCGACCCCATCAAAGCCCACACCGGAAGGGTGCAGTCGGTGGCCTTCAGCCCCGATGGCCGCATCCTGGCCTCCGCCGGCGTCGATGACGGCATCGTACGGCTGTGGGACACCGTCACCCGAGCCCCGATCGGCGACCCCGTCAAAGCCCACACCAGGGTGTGGTCGGTGTCCTTCAGCCCTGACGGCCGTACCCTGGCCTCCGCCGGCGTCGATGACGGCGTCGTACGGCTGTGGGACACCGCCACCCAAGCCGCGATCGGCGACCCCATCAAAATCCACACCAAGGCGTGGCCGGTGTCCTTCAGCCCTGACGGCCGTACCCTGGCCACCGCCTACGGGGACGGCATCGTACGGCTGTGGGACACCGTCACCCGAGCCCCGATCGGGGACCCCATCAAAGCCCACACCAAGTCCGTGTCGTCGATGGCGTTCAGCGCCGACGGCCGCACCCTGGCCACCGCCGACGGAGACAGCACCATACGGCTGTGGGACCCCACCACCCAAGCCCCGATCGGCTTCCCCATGAAAGATGCCACACTCTGGGTGTGGTCGGTGGCGTTCAGTCCTGATGGCCGCATCCTGGCCTATGCGGGCGCCGACGGCACCGTACAGCTGTGGGACACCACCACCCATGCTCCGATCGGTGCCCCGATCAAGGGGCACACCGGGATGGTGTCGTCGATGGCGTTCAGTCCCGACGGCCGCACCCTGGTCACCGCCGGCTACAGCGGCATATGGCTGTGGGACACCACCATCCGAGCCGCGGTCGGCGACCTCGAGAAAGCCCACATCGGGTCGGTGCGGTCGGTGGCGTTCAGCGCCGACGGCCGCACTCTGGCCACCGCCGGCGGAGACGGCACCGTACGGCTGTGGAACGCGACCACTCGGGCTCCGATCAGCGACCCCATCAAAACCCACACCAGGACGGGGCAGTCGGTGGCGGTCAGTCCTGACGGCCGCATCCTGGCCACCACAGGCGACGACAGCACCGTACGGCTGTGGGACACCGCAACCCGGGCCCCGATCGGCGACCTCGTCAAAGCCGACACCAAGGGGGGGACGTTGATGGCGTTCAGCCCTGACGGTCGCCTCCTGGCCATCGCAGGCGACGACAGCACCGTACGGCTGTGGGACACCGCCACCCGAGCTCCGATCGGAGGCCCCGTCAAAACCCACGCCAAGTCGGTGACGTTGATGGCGTTCAGCCCCGATGGCCGCATCCTGGCCACCACGGGCCACACCACCGTACAGCTGTGGGACACCGCCACCCGAGCCGCGATCGGCGATCCGATCAAAGCCCATATCGCGACGGTGCGGTCGCTGGCGTTCAGCCCTGATGGCCGCACCCTGGCCACCGCCGACGGAGATGGCATCGTACGGCTGTGGGACACCGCCACCCGAGCCGGGGTCGGCGATCCCATCAAAGCCCACACCGGGTCAGTGTGGTCGATGGCCTTCAGTCCTGACGGCCGCACGCTGGCCACCGCAGGCGACGACAACACTGCACGACTGTGGGACACCGCCACCCGAGTCTCGATCGGCGCCCCCATCAAAACCCACGCCAAGTCGGTGCAGTCGGTGGTGTTCAGTCCTGACGGCCGCACGCTGGCCACCGCAGGCGACGACAACACCGTACAGCTATGGGATGTGCGGTTTCCCGATGCTTCGCATCTCCTCGCGGCCGTATGCGGCGTTGCCGCTCGCTCACTCACCCGGGATCAATGGGCCACATACATACCCGAGCTGAGCTTCCGGCCCGTCTGCCATAAGTAGACACCTGATCCGGCCACACAGCGCCGCCCTGGATCGGCTTGGTGCCCGACCTCGGCGGCACGGCGGGGCGGGGCCATGCCGTCTACCCCCAGCCACGCAGCAAGGTGAACAGCGCCAGATGAAGACAGCCGTCAGCGTCGCTGTCCAGAGCCATGCGGGCCAGGCATCGCCGCCACCCTCATCCTGCAACTGGCCGGCCACGCAGGCCCGACGTGGACGCCCTGATCGCCGAATACCCGCCCGGCCTGCTGTCATGCGGTGGGCAGATCACCGTGCGCATGCCGCTCAACCACGCCAGCGGCCTCGCCTACTACGCCGCCGCATGGGAGAACAACCCCAATGGCTTCCGCCGCTTGGCCATCACCACCTACACGCCCCAGCAGTTCATCGACGGCGGCACCGTCCCGCCCCCACCTCTGCCCCCGGCGGCCAGTGGGCCTACTCCAATACCGGCTACATCGCCCTCGGCCTGCTCGTCGAGCAGCGCGCCTACGGGATCCGGTTGCAGCCTGGCGGCCATCTGGAGCCGGCCGACACCTCACTGATCGACGCAGCGGTGCGCGAACTGGCGGAGGAGACCGGAATCGACCCCGCGCAGGTCATGCCGGCGTCGCAGACCCCCGTCTACGTCGAGTACGCCCGCGTTCCGGCCCGACCGCAGAAGGGCGAGCCGGCGCACCATCACCTCGACATCGGGTACGCGTTCGTGACGCACGCGGACCTCGGGCCGATCCAGGAGTCAGAGGTGACGGACGCGGCCTGGTACCCGCTCGGCGAGGCCGAGCGCCTCGTCGGCCCGCGCATCGCGCGAGCCGTGCCGGCCCGCGACTAGAACCCGTCGGCCGCGGCGTCCCTCAGTCGAAGGACGGTCTGACGCCCTGCTGCCGGCTCCGCTTGAGCTCGAAGAAGTCCTCCGTCCCGGCGACCAGGACCAGGCCGTCCCAGAGCCTGCCGGCTGCTTCGCCGCGTGGCGCCTGCCTGATCACCGGGCCGAACAGGGCCATGCCGCCGACGCGGAGGACGGGAGTTCCGACGTCGAGCCCCACCTCGTTGAAGGCCTCATCGTGGGAGTCCCTGATGAGCTGATCCAACTCGTCGCTGTCGGCGGCTGCCGCCAACGCGGCGGGCAGGCCCACCTCTGCGAGGGCTTCGGTGATGACTGTGGGGTCATCGCGACGCTTCTGGTTGTGGAAGCGGGTGCCGATCGCGGTGTAGAGCGGGCCGAGAACGCCGCGGCCGGCGTGCTCGGCGGCGGCCGCGCAGACCCGTACCGGCCCCCAGGCCTTCTCCATCTGGTTCCGGTAGTCCTCGCTCATGCCCTCGCCCTTGCGCTGGACGAGGTTCAGGTGGGCCAGCGACATGACCCGCCAGTCGGCGTGCACCGGCCGCACCTTCTCGACCTCCAGCAGCCAGCGCGAGGTGACCCACGCCCAGGGGCACAGGGGATCGAACCAGAACGGGACCTCGACGAGCTCCGGCTCTTCCGTGGTCGTCATGATGCCTTCCTTCCTCTCGGACCGATCTCGCAGAGGGCGACGTGCGCCGGCAACGCGTCGAGTTCGTGGCTGGGCAGGCTGAGGATGAGGTGCTTGGCCATCGGGATGGTGCCAAGAAAGGTCGATGCGGGCCAGCGTTCGCCCTGGTTGTATATCACGCCGGCTTCGGTCACGGCGTGCTGAGCGCCGGCGAGTACTGCCGGCGGCTGTTCCCGACCACCGCCGATGGACGTCGTGCTGGACAAGATCCCGATCTGAGTGCCCGTGCGCCCAGGTTCCACCGCCGGTTGAGGCTTTCCCACCGCCCTTCCGGCGCTCCCGGGCGGAAGTCTCCGGGGCTGGTTCAACGACAGCCTTGACGTATGAGCGCTGCGGACCACGACGGTTCCCGCCGGCGGCCGTCCTCGGCCCTGCGCGGACCACACGACCGAGGTGAGGAGAGATCATGACCGATGCCCTGCCGGATCCGGTGACGTTCCCGATGCCCCGCGCGACCGACCGCCCGTTCGACCCGGCCCCGGAGCTGACCCGCCGCAGCGCGGAAGCGCCCGTCTCGCGCGTGCGCCTGTGGGACGGCACCACCCCCTGGCTGGTCACCCGCTACGACGACGTCCGCGCGGTGCTCGCCGATCCGCGCGCCGGCGTCGACGTGGCCGAGCCCGGCTTCCCGCACACCAACGCGGTGAGCAAGGCACGCGACGCGCGGATGAAGACGCTGATGCAGATGGACGCCCCCGAGCACACCGCACACCGGCGCCTGCTGACCGCCGACTTCATGATCAGGAAGATGGAGGCGCTGCGGCCCAGGATCCAGCGGATCGTGGACGACCTCATCGACGACCTGCTCGCCGGTCCCAACCCGGCCGACCTGGTGCGGGCGGTCGCGCTGCCGGTCCCGTCCCTGGTGATCTGTGAACTGCTCGGCGTGCCCTACGCGGACCGGGCCTTCTTCCAGCGGGCGGCGGCCGAGCTCGTCATGGACGAAGGCGACCCCGCGCGGGCCCTGGCCGCCGCCGAGGAGCTGAACGCCTACCTGGAGGCCCTGGTGGCGGCCAAGAGCGACGACCCGGGCGACGACGTCCTCAGCAGATTGGCCGTGGAGCAGTACCGGACGGGCGCGATGACCCTGACCGAGATCTCCACGATGGGCCAGCTCCTCCTGGTGGCCGGGCACGACACCACCGCCAACATGATCGCGCTCGGCACGGCCGCGCTGCTGGCGCACCCCGACCAGCTCGCGGCGGTGCGCGACGGCGATCCGGCGCTGGTGGCCAACGCCGTCGAGGAGCTCCTGCGCTACCTGTCCATCACCCACACCGAGGCCCGCCGCGTCGCCCGCGAGGACCTTCAGGTCGGCGGCACGACGATCCGCGCGGGCGAGGGCATCGTCGTCGTGAAGAGCACCGCCAACCGGGACCCGTCGGCCTTCCCGGACCCCGGCGTCCTCGACGTCCGCCGGGCGGTCCGCCATCACGTCGCCTTCGGGTTCGGCGCCCACCAGTGCCTGGGGCAGTCGCTGGCCCGGGTGGAGCTGCAGGTCGTCTACGGCACGCTCTTCCGGCGCGTCCCCACGCTGGCGGCGGCCGTGCCGCTGGAGGAGCTGGCGTTCAAACAGCAGGCCGTCTTCTACGGCGTCCGTGAACTGCCCGTCACCTGGTGATCGAGCGAAGGAGTCAAGCACATGAAGGTCACCGTGGATCAGGACGCCTGCACCGGCTCGGGGCAGTGTGTCCTCCTCTGTCCCGACGTGTTCGACCAGCGTGACGAGGACGGCATCGTCGTCCTGCTGCGGGACAGCCCGGAACCCGGGCTGCGCGAGCGCGTCGGCGAGGCCGCCCGGATCTGCCCGGCCCGTGCGATCACGCTGAGCGGGTCGTGAGCCGCCCCTCCCGGATCGTGGTCGTGGGCGCCTCGGCGGCGGGTCTGTCCGCCGCCGAGGCCCTGCGCCGCGACGGATTCACCGGCTCGCTGACCCTGGTCGGCGCGGAGCGGCGGGAGCCCTACGACCGGCCGCCGCTGTCCAAGCAGATCCTGCTCGGCAGGTGGGCGCCCGACCGCGTGACGCTGTGCCGCCACGAGTCCCGCGCCGCGCTGGGCGCCGACTGGCGGCTCGGCGTCGCCGCCACCGCCCTCGACACCGCCGCGCGCGAACTCGCGCTGTCCGACGGCGGCGTCCTGCCCTACGACGGGCTGGTGATCGCCACCGGCGTCGTCCCGCGCCGGCTGCGGTCGGGGCACGAACTCGGCGGCGTGCACGTGCTGCGCACCCTCGACGACGCCCTCGCCCTGCGGGAGGGGCTGCTCGCCGCCCGGTCGGTGGTCGTCGTCGGCGCGGGCTTCCTCGGTACGGAGGTCGCCGCCGCCGCCCGGCAGCTCGGCCTGGACGTCACCCTGGTCGATCCGCTCCCCGCGCCGTTGATCGACCGGCTCGGCGACCGGGTGGCGCGGCTGCTGGCCGGATTGCACACCAGGCACGGCGTCCACCTGCGTCCCGGCACCCTGGTCACCGGCCTGACCGGTCACGACGGCCAGGTGAACGGGGTCGATCTGGACGACGGCACGCACGTCCAGGCCGACCTGGTGCTCGTCGCCGTCGGCTCGGTCCCGGCGACCGGCTGGCTGACCGGCAGCGGCCTGGACGTGGAAGACGGCGTCAGGTGCGACCATCGGTGCCGGGCCGCGCCCGGCGTGGTCGCCGCCGGCGACGTCGCCTCCTGGCGGCACCCCGGCTTCGGCCGCCTGCGCGTCGAACACCGGCTGAACGCCACCGAACAGGGCACGGCCGCAGCCCGGACGCTCCTCGGCGGCCAGGCCCCCTTCGCACCCGTGCCCTACTTCTGGACCGACCAGTACGACGTGAAGATCCAGGTCCACGGCGTCACCGGCGGCGACGCCCGCTTCCAGGTCGTCGCCGGGGATCCCGCCACCGGCCGGTTCGCCGGCCTGTACGGCAGGGACGGCCGCGTCATCGGCGCCATGACCTGGAACCTGCCCCGGCAGGCCCGCGACCTCCGCCGACACGTCGCCGAGCGGACCCCGTGGCGCCAGGCCACCGAGTGAAGGGATTCGGGACGAGAATGACGAGCCGCCGGACCTTGCCCGCTGAATGGGGCCGGTTGTCGTCTGGCCCACCACGGCATGTGGCAGGGCGCCTCGCGACGGAGGTCAGTGGTCACCTCCCAGCGATGCCGGGACCGCAGTTCTCCGAGCGTCGCGAGAAGAGGCGAACCTCCGCCCCCAACGCTCGCGTGATCGACCACGTCACGAGTCGGGGCTGGGCGCACGGACCGACGCCTGCACATCGCCCACACGGGTACGGCTGAGGGACGGCGGCCAGGTCCACGTTCCCCGTGCCGTCAGCCCAGGCTCAGAACCGGTAGCGGAGAACGCGTGCCCCTTGCCGGGACAAGGCCGTGCTGCGGGCGGTGAGACGGGTCAGCGCCCGTAGGGGTTGCGGGAACCGGGCCACTTCCGGTGCGCGGGCGAGGATCCGTTCCTCGATCAGTTCGAGGCCGGCGTCCCAGGACTCGGGTTCGTGCGCGTCGTCGAAGCCCTGGGCGGCCTTGATGCCGAGTGCCTTGATGGTCGGGTGGTACTTCATGGCCCAGGCGGCGAAGCGGGTGTAGCCGTTGAGTGCGAGCTCACCCGCGGGGAAATGGCCGGTCAGCGCGCGGGTCATCGTCTGGAAGGAGTCGCCGGGCATGAAGGGGAGCAGCCCTTCGGCGACGATCATCGCCGGCCGGTCATCGGGGACGGCCGAGAGCCAGCCGGAGCCGGTGAGGTCGGCTCCGACCAGGTGGGAACGGCCGGGCAGGCGTTCGGCTCGCAGGTTCACCACTTCGGGGAAGTCGACGTCGTACCAGTCGACGCCCGGCGGAGGAGCACAACGGGACATCCTGGTGTCCAGGCCACAGCCCAGGTCGAGCACCACGCATCCGGGGTGAGCGGCGACGTAGGCGCGGACCACGTCGTCGAGCTTCCTGGCGCGCAGTGCCGTGGTGAGGACGAGGCTGGGCTTGACCTTCAGCCTGCCGAAGTCGTAGTCGATGGTGCCGGCCAGGTCGGCGGAGAGCGTGTCGCCGAGGATCGGATGGGGGAGCCCGGCGTCCAGGGCTCTTGCGTGGAGGGTGAGCAGCAGCGTTTCCTGGATCAGCCCGAGCTCGGGTTTCCAGCGGTGCATCGAGGTTCCTTAACGGCGTGGTGGATGGTGGGCCGCGAGGTTCTGCAGCCATGTCAGGGAGTCGTGGGCGGCCTTGATGCGCTCGGTGCGCTGCCCCTCGCCGCCCGCGATGTCGAGCCCTTCGTCGGCGATCTCGCCGAACGCGCTCAGGCTGTCGAGCTTGCGCTGGATGACCTTCTGCCAGGCGTCGTCCTCGATGCGGTAGTAGGAGGTGCGATCCCCGGGCCTTCGCACCTTCTCGACCAGGTCGATGGCCGTGAGAAAGCGCATGTTCGAGGTGAGCGAGGCCCGGCTGGCCTGGATGGCCTCGGCGATCTGGCCGGCGGACTGCTCGGCCGGGTCACAGATCATGAGCCAGCCGAGGATGCGTCCGGTGATGGGCGGCAGGCCCCACTCCTCGACGCAGAATGCGGACACCCGCTCCACCCATCGAAGCAGCCGGTCCTGCTGTTCCTCAGCGCTCATCGTCGCGTCCTCCCTTGGTGATCGTGTGCCGGTTCACTGTGTCATGGCGGCCACCGACTCGTAGGTGGGCGTCGGGGTGAGGCCGAGCACCGCGAAGCCGGCCTTGACGAAGTGCGGCGCGAAGAACGCCGGCGCCTCCTTGACCGTCACCCCGCTGTGCCCGAGCATGGCCCGCTCCCCAGTAGCTGCTAGTCATTTCAATCATGACTGAAACAACTAGCAATGTCAATCGACTCGACACCTCATGTCGGTGGTCTCGTCGCGCTGCTCTTCGGGCGGACGGCGGGGGACGCCCCTGGCGCCATCGATGTGTGGCCGTCGTCGGCGGCTGAGGTGGCGCGGGTCAGGCCGTCGTGTCGGTAGTCCGTGAGCGGCAGGCCGTACCTGGCGCAAAAGGAGCTCCCGTCGCCCAGCGCAAGGCCACGTGGTAGGTCAGGCGGCGTACCGGGCAGCGAGTGCTCGGCCGGCCTCGCCCGCCGCCTCCTCGGCGGTCTTGTGCATGATCGCCGCCATCTCGGTGAACTCGTCCAGGGCAGGGTTCACGCCGACGAGCGTGAACTCGCGCTCGACCACCGTAAGGTCGGCGCCCCAGATGTCGACGAGGATCCGGCGCAGGTAGTCGATGTTGTGGTCCCAGCCCGCGCGCGGGGTGCCGGGGCCGTAGGCGCCGCCGCGAGTGGTGACCAGGACGGTCGGCGTACCCTCCAGCAGGCGGATGCCCTGAGGCGTCCCGGCGATCGCGAGGTCGATCCAGGTCTTCGCGTGCTGCGAGACGCCGAAATTGTAGAGCGGCATCGCGAGCACGGCGCTCGTCGCCCGCTGCAGCTCGGCGGCGAGCCGCTCCGCTGTGGCGAGTGCCTCGCGCTGCGCGGCGGTGCGGCCCTCCTCCGGAATGTGACGGCTGGAGATCGCGGCCTCCCAGACGTGTGCCGGCAGCGGCTCCTGACCGAGGTGACGCCGTACCACCGGCACCTCGGGGCGGGCGGCCTGGAGCTCGTCGAGGACGAGGTCGGCGAGTGCGCTGCTGGCGGAGCGGTCGCCTTGGATGGTGGCGTCGACGCGGAGCAAGGACATGGGGATCTCCCTGACGGGTGAGCTAGTTGAATGTTCAAGTTGACAGTATGGCGCACCACTTGAATATTCAAATCGCCTGGTAGAGTTGATCTGTGAGCACCGAGCCCCTCCGCGGAACGCCCTCCGAGCACAAAGTGCCATGGCTGTCGCCCGACCAGCAGCGCGACTGGCGAGCGGTGATCGCGCTGATCATGACCCTGCCGCCCGCGCTGGACGCGCAGCTCAAGCGCGACGCCGGCGTGAACAGTTTCGAGTACCACGTGCTCGCGGCTCTCTCCGAGGCGCCCAACCGCACGCTGGTGCTCAGCAACCTGGCCGCGTTGGCGCAGGGGTCGCTCTCGCGGATCTCGCACGCGGTCACCCGGCTCGAGCGGTCCGGCTGGGTCGAGCGGCACAGCTTGCCCAACCGCGGTGGCCGCCACACGGAGGCACGGCTCACCGACGCCGGCTTCGCCAAGCTCAAGGAGATCGCCCCTGGTCACGTCCGAGAGGCACGCCGTCTCGTGGTCGACGCGCTGACGCCCGAACAGCTCGCCGCACTCGGCGACGCCGCACGGGCGATCACCGCCGTCACCATGGCAGAGGCGCCCGAGACATGCCGGGAGAGCGGTGACTGCTGATCCGGCAGACGCAGGGCGCCGTCGCACAGCATCGGGATCTCACCGAGTAGCGCGCCGACGTGCGGATCGGGCCTCCGGGGCGCGGGCGAGGCCGGCCCGGCTGCTGCCGTGACCGATCAGGACTGCTGGCGGGTGATGTCGACCATCCAGGTGATCCCGAACTGGTCCACGAGCGAGCCGGCCTCGTCCCCCCACAACTGCTCAGCCAAGGGCAACGTCACGGTGCCGCCCACGGACAGCCTCTCGAAGCAGCCAGGCGTCGCCGCCGAGGAATACCGCAACGTTGGTGCCCGGAGTGTGGGGCATCTCTTCCCGGACGCGGCGGGGGGCGGCCGCCGCCGCGCTGCGCCTGGGCAAGGACGTCAGGAAGGGCACGATGAGCTTCGACCCCGGCTCGGACCCCGCGCTACCGACCCGCAGCAGTTGACGGCCTGAGGTCCTCACGCCGCGCGCCCACACCGGCAGTGGTGTGGGCGTGCGGCGCGGGTCCGGGGTGGCATCGTGGGCCGTCAGCCGGCCACCCTGCCGAACAGGTGGTTGGCGGGAGCGTCCGGGTCGTCGCCGTAGAAGAACTCCGTGACCGCCTGGTGGAACTCGGCGCGGTCCAGCACGCCGGAGCCGTCCCGGTCGAGGGCGGCGAAGACCGCGGCGCAGTCGTCGCCGGGGACGCCGCCGACCGAGTCGAACATCTGCTGGAACTCCGTCTGGTCGATCCAGCCGTCTCCGTTGAGGTCCGCGAGGTCGAAGAAGCAGTTGGTCACCGGCTCGATCTGTGCCGGGTACAGGGCGCGGTCGGTCAGGGCCTGCCTGAACCCTTCGGTCATCTCCCGCAGGTCGACCTTCCCGTCACCGTCGCGATCCATCGGGGCGATCACGTGCGTCCAGAATGCGTCCATCCTCTCCGTGAGCAGGCGGGCGGTCTCGGAGTCCGGCGCGGCGCCGCGGACGGCGATGTAACGCTCGCTCATCATCCGGACGTCCCGCTGGGTGATGAACCCGTCGCCGTCGACATCGGCGCCCTTGAACCACTGGCCGTACTTGAGGTTTTGCAGTCGAGTCACGATTACGCAAAGTATTCGATCGATTACGGTAAAGCAAGCGGGGAGGGCTTCGGTGTCAACCTTCGAGGCGTGGCGGGGTGAAGGCGAGCACGTCGGGGTGAGGGCCGTCGTAGGGCTCCACGTCGACCAGCGCGCTGAGAGCACTGGGCCCTTGGGACAGCTGCGAGCACGGCCGATCCGCCGTGAGGACATTGGGATTGCCGTGGCGGTCCAGTGTCCCGCTCAGGCCTGGCTGCACCGGATCCCACCACGCGCCGGTGGACAGCTGGACGACGCCTGGCATGACGTCGTCCGACAGGACCGCGCCCGCCAGACAGCTGCCCCGGTCGTTGTGGATGCGTACGATCATGCCGTTCTCGATGCCGCGCGACGCGGCATCCAGCGGATTCATCGTCACGGGCTCACGGCCGCGGATCTTCGAGTCGAGGCTGTGGCCACCGTTGTCGTACTGGCTGTGCAGGCGTGAGGCGGGCTGATTCGAGATCAGATGCAGCGGGAACCGGCTCGACAGCTCGGCGCCGAGCCACTCCGCTGGTTCGAACCACTTCGGATGTCCGGCACAGTCGTCGTAGCCGAACGAGTCGATCTCCTCGGAGAAGATCTCGATCCGGCCCGACGGCGTCGGCAGGGGGAAACGCCGCGGATCTGCGCGGAGCGCCTCGAAGCTGCCGGGAAACGGTCCGGTCAACGCGGGCAGCTCGGCGGTGGAGCTGTGCCAGAAGTCGTCGAAGCCCGGCAACGCGGCAGCGTCGCCGAGTTTGGCCCTCGTCTGCTCGTACAGGTGCCGGACCCATTCGAGCTCGGAGCGCGACTGCGTGAACTCCTGCTCGTATCCGAGCCGGGAGGCCAGCGCGGCGAAGATGTGATGGTCGGTGCGTGACTCTCCCGCCGGCTCGCGGACCTTGGGCATCGCGACGAGGTGGGGATCGGAGAATCCGGCGGCGAAATCGTCGCGCTCCAAGCTGGTGGCGACGGGCAGGACGATGTCCGCGAACTTGGCCGTGGTGTTCCACCAGGCTTCGTGAACCACCACCGTGTCAGGCGTCTGCCAGGCTCGGGCCAGCCGGTGGAGATCCTGATGGTGGTGGAACGGGTTCCCGCCGCACCAGTAGATCAGGCGAAGCTCCGGCAACGTGAGGCGCTGTCCGTCGTAGCCGATGGTCCTGCCCGGATGCAGCAGGGTGTCGGCGATCCTCGCGACCGGGATGAAGTCCGGGACGGGGTTGGCGACCCCGGGCACCGCCGCCACGGAGGGACGGCCTCTGGCCACGCCTGTCGCGTCCATCGTGGCGTAACCTGCTCCCCAGCCACAGCCGGGCCGGCCCATCGAGCCCGCCATGGCGGCCAGCACGACGGACATCCAGATCGGCTGTTCGCCGTGGTCCGCCCGCTGCACCGCGTAGTTGACCATGATGAGAGAACGTCGCTCGGTCAGGCGGCGAGCGAGGTCCACGATCGCCTCGCGACCGATACCCGTGATCCTCGCCGCCCAGGCGGCGTCCTTGGGGACGCCGTCGAGCTCGCCGGTCACGTACGAGGCGAAGCGGTCGAACCCGACGCAGCACCGGCGGAGGAAGTCCTCATCGTGCCATCCGTTGACCAGCATCGTGTGGGCGATGCCCAGCATCGCGGCGGTGTCGGTGTTGGGGACGACGGGCAGCCACTCGGCGTCGAGGAAGCCGGCGACGTCGCTGCGGATGGGGCTGACGTTCACGAACCGCACCCCGGCCGCACGGCACTGTCGCTGCAGGTTCTGCGTCTGGTGCCTGGCCAGCCCGCCGGGGTTGATCTGGCTGTTCTTGAGGGCCAGCCCGCCGAACGCCACCACGAGCTCACAGTTGTCGGCTATCTCGTCCCACATCGGCATGCGCGACTGATAGCTCCAGGGATGCCCGCCGATCACATGGGGAAGGATGACCTCCAACGCGGCGGTGCTGTAGGTGTTGCGGGAGTCGGTGAACCCCCCGCCCAGCGCCAGGAACCGGTGGAGTTGACTCTGCGCGTTGTGGAACACGCCCGCGCTCGCCCAGCCGTACGACCCGCCGAACACCGCGCTGTCTCCGTGTTGCGAACGCACTCGACGGAGTTCGTCGCTCACCAGCGTGATCGCGTCGTCCCAGCTCACCTCCACGAAGGCGTCCGCGCCTCTGGCGGCGTCGTGGACGCGCGGCTGGCCGTTGAGCCAGCCCTTGCGCACCGCGGGGCGCAGTACGCGAGCGCCGTCGTCGGCGGCTGTCACCATGCCGGGGCCGATGGGTGACGGCACGGGGTCGTCGTCCCTCGGCTCAATTCGTACTAATCGCCCGGAATCGACCACTGCGATGAGACTGCCCCAGTGCGTCGCGACCGACATGCGTCGTTCCACCATGCATCCACCCCATCCCTGAAGTTCCCCCTGCTTCCGACCAGCTGTTGCTGGCGTCGCAGGGGCCTTCACTCCAGTCGACGGCCCGCAGGACGGAGACTTTCCCCCATGCCCGGCTGCTCAACCTCGCCAGTGCGCACCGGCTGCATCGTGACCGCGACGCCTCGTCCAGCACCCGGGCCGGCAGCTCCGGCTCGGTGATCATCGCCCGGTGCCCGGCGCCCTACGGGATCGGGCTGGTGTCCCCGGGGGCGAGGTGACCGTGGATGGCGTGCCTGATGTCAGGGTTGCGATATCTGTGCGAACCGTACGGTGACCGACAAGCCGCCTTCGGGGCGTGCGTCGGCGGTGAGGGTGGCGTGGTGAGCTCGCGTGACGGCGTCGACGATGGCGAGGCCGAGGCCGTGGCCGTCGCCGCGGCCGTGACGGTCGGGCGCCAGTTTCTGGAAGGGCCGGCAGAGGCGCTGGAGATCGTTGGCCGGGACGACCGGCCCGCTGTTGGTGACCGTGAGGGTCACCTGCGTGCCGGAGGTCTGGGTGGTGACCTCTACGTGCCCGTCCGGGTGGTTGTGGCGGATGGCGTTGTCGACGAGGTTGGCGACGAGGCTCCCGATCAGTCCCGGGTCCCCGGCCGTCACCGCGGGCGTCAGGTGTTCGGCGAGGTCGATGCCGCGTTCCGCGGCCTGCCGGCGGCGGGCGGCGAGCACTGTCCCGACGACGTGGGCGAGGTCGAGGGTGTCCCAGCGGGTGACGCCGCGCTCGCTGGTGGCCAGGGTGAGCAGGGCCTGGACGAGCCGCTCCTGGTCTCCGCTCAGAGCCAGGGCCTCCTGGCAGGCCGCGCGCAGGCTGCCGGTGTCGGCGTCGGGGTCGGCGACGGCGACTTCGAGCAGGGTGCGCAGGCCGGCCAGAGGGGTGCGCAACTCGTGGGAGGCGTTGGCGACGAAGTGGCGTTGGCTGTCGAAGGAGGCCTGCAGACGGGCGAACAGGTCGTCGAGGGTGCGGCCGAGCTCGGTCAGCTCGTCCATGGGCTCGCCGAGGTCAAGGCGCCGGTGGAGGCTTCCGGTGGACATGGTTCCGGCGGTGGCGGTGATGGCGCGCAGCGGGCGCAGGAACCGGTCGGAGACGAGCCAGCCGAGGGCCAGGGCGACGGGAATCAGCAGGACCAGGGCGACGGCGGATCCCATGAGGAGCTGGGGGAGGCCGATCCCGGAGTCGGCGGTCACTTTCGCCGTGGGCCGGCCCACGGTGGTGGCCGCGTCGATGCCGGCGAGCGGGACGGCGACGAGGACGAGCACGAGCACCCCGGCGGCGTAGAAGCCCGCCGCGTAGGCGAGCGCGAGCCGCGTCTGCAGGGATCTTCTGGCCAGCGTCATGACGGTCCGATGCGGTAACCGCCTTCGCGGACGGTCTCGATCACGGGCGGGTCGCCGAGTTTGGCCCGTAACCGGTGCATGGTGTGCTTGACGGCGCTGCTGAAGGGGTCGGCGGCCTCGTCCCAGACGCGCTCCAGCAGTTCCTCGGCGGAGATGACCAGGCCGGGCACGGCGAGCAGGCATTCGAGCAGGGCGAACTCCCTGGGGCTCAGCTCAAGGCGCCGCCCGGCCCGGAACGCGGTGCGGCGCGCCGGATCGAGGGTGATGTCCCCGCACGCCAGGGTCGGCGGGAGCGGCGGGGTGGCGCGCCGGCCCAGAGCGCGAACGCGGGCGACCAGCTCGGCGAACGCGAACGGCTTGGGCAGGTAGTCGCCTTGGGGGTGGCGATCGTCGTACACCGCAGAAAAGTGCCATTTGACGGCAAGCTCCCGCTCGCCCGCTGAGCCCGTGCCCGCCGTCGGCCGGCCCGACGCCGCCCGCGGGCTTCAGGCTGTAGACGGCCCCTCCCTGGGGCCGGGGCGCGCCACCTGGGCGGCCGACCGGTGATCGCTCCGACGGGCGAAGGCGGTGTCTGGATGCGTGAGCAGGCGGCGTGCCGGAGGTGAGGCACGATGGCGGATGTCAGGGCGAGGGGGTGCGATGGGATGATGGGCCCGTTATGACCGCCTCCTTGCCGTTCCGTCTCGCCCGTGCCGCGGTGTTCGCCGTGGTCTGCGTGGCGCTGGGCGTGCTGGCGCACCTGTTCGGCGGGGGATCGGTCACGGGACCGGTGACGGCCGGTGGGCTGCTGCTGGCGTTCGGGGGCGGGGTCGTGGCCTCGGCGCGTGAGCGCACGCTGGCGGTGATCCTGCCGTTGCTGGCCGGCATGCAGGTGGCGCTGCATGTGCTGTTCTCCCTCAGCCATGCCGCGGACGCCTACGCCGCGCTCGTCCACGGCCATTCGGGGCTGGTGCCCGGCGTCGGCATGCTCGTCACGCACGCCGGTGCCACCGGGCTGATCGCCCTGTGGCTGGCCCGGGGCGAGGCCGCCCTGTGGGGGCTGCTGCACCGCCTGGCCGCGCGGCTGTGCCGGGTCCTCCTGGCGCTCTTCCCACGTCCGCCGCACGAGCCGGCCGTCGTGGTGACGGCGCCCGAGCCGGGCCGGCTGCGCTCGGCGGTGCTGGCACACGCCGCACCCACGCGCGGCCCGCCGTGCACGCAGGTGATCGCTTTCTCCGGCTGACCCTCATGGTGAGGCTGGAGTACGTCGTCATGCCCGGCTCCGTCCGGGTTCGCGTGGCCGCCGACGTCGCGGCCGCGTCAAGCGCCCCTGCCTGATCCGCCTCCGGCGCGGTGGGAAACGCCACCGTGCGCCGAGGCCTGCCTGGAAAGGCCCACCATGCACTCTCTCCGTTCGCGTTCTCCGCTTCTTCCCGCCGCGGCGCTGGCCGTGGCCGTGCTCGTGTCCGGCTGCGGCGGCCAGAGCACGACCGCGTCGACCGCGTCGGCGTCCCCGGCGGCCGCCACTGCCGCCGCCAGCCCTTCGCCCGCTCTGACCATCACCGACCCCTGGATCAAGACCGGCGGAAAGGGGATGACCGCCGCCTTCGGCACCCTGGTCAACAACACCGACGCGGAGCTGACGGTCGTCTCCGGCACCTCGCCGCTGTCTCCGACGGTCGAGCTGCACGAAGTGGTGGACTCCGGGGGCAAGATGGTGATGCGCCCCAAGAAGGGCGGGTTCGTAGTACCTGCTCATGGTTCTCACCAGCTGGCGCCCGGTGGTGATCACATCATGCTGATGGGGGTCACCGGGAAGGTGGAGCCAGGCGCCGAGGTGCCCTTCACCCTGACCCTCGCCGACGGTTCCACCCTCCAGTTCACCGCGATCGGCAAGGACTTCGCCGGCGGCAAGGAGAACTACCAGCCGGGCGAGGGCAAGCACTGATGGACGCCCACACCGGCAGCAGGTCCCGCCTGACCCGGCGGGGCCTGCTGGCCTCGACCGCGGCCGCCGCGGCCGGCGCGCTCGCGACACAGGCCGCTTCGGCGGGCCCGGCCCAGGCTGCTTCGCCGGGCTCGGCGGTGGAGCCCTTCCACGGCCCGCACCAGGCGGGGATCGCCACCGTCCCGCAGGCCCACGCCGTCTTCGTCGGGCTGGACCTGCGCGAGGGCGTCGGGCGTGAGGCGGTGGCCCGGATGATGCGGCTGCTGACCGACGACGCCCGCCGCCTGAGCGCGGGCGGTCCCGCCCTGGCCGACACCGAACCGGAGCTGGCGGTGCTGCCCGCCCGGCTGACCGTCACCTTCGGGTTCGGGCCCGGTCTGTTCGACGCGGTGGGCCTGGCGGACGCGCGCCCGTCCTCGCTGAAGGCGCTGCCCCGCTTCTCCATCGACAAGCTGCAGAGCCAGTGGAACGGCGGCGACGTGCTGGTGCAGATCTGCGCCGACGACCCGCTGACCGTGGCCCACGCCCTCCGCATGATCATCAAGGACGCCCGCGCCTTCACCCGCGTCCGATGGGTCCAGCGCGGGTTCCGGCGGGCCGCCGGGGTGCAGGCGTCCGGGCTGACCCAGCACAACATCATGGGGCAGCTCGACGGGACCGCCAACGCCGTCCCCGGGAGCCCTGTCTTCGACCGGGTGGTGTGGGCGGGCGCGGACGCGCCCGCCTGGCTGCGGGGCGGCACCACGCTGGTGCTGCGGCGGATCCGGGTCGAACTGGAGACCTGGGACGCCGCCGACCGGGTCGCCAAGGAGTTCACGGTCGGACGCCGCCTGGACACCGGCGCCCCGCTGACCGGAACCGCCGAGCACGACCCGCCCGACTTCGCCAAGCTCACGCCCGTGGGGTTCCCGGTCATCTCCGAGTACGCCCACATCAGGCGCGCGCACAGCGCCGACCCGGCCAAGGGGATCTTCCGTCGCCCCTACAACTACGACGAAGGGCTCACCGCGGCCGGACACCCTGACAGCGGCCTGCTCTTCGCCTCCTACCAGGCCGACGTCGGCGCGCAGTTCCTGCCGATGCAGCGCCGGCTGGCCGAGGCCGACCTGCTCAACGAGTGGACCACGCCGATCGGATCGGCGGTGTTCGCCATCCCGCCGGGCTGCCCGCCCGGCGGCTGGATCGGGCAGGGACTGCTGGCATGACGCGAGGGGGCCCGCCGGCCTGGCGGCGCGACCTCGGTGTCAGGTCAGCGGTCCTCTGGTGACAGGCGGCGCAGCAGGTACGTGTCCATGATCCAGCCCTTGCGGTCGCGGGCCTCGGCACGCAGCCGCCGGATGCGTTCACCGACCTCCGACACCGGCCCCGACACCAGGATCTCGTCCGGTGTCCCGAGGTAGGCGCCCCAGTAGATGTGGAAGTCGTCGAGACCGGTGAAGGAGCAGTGGGCGTCGAGCATGACCACCACGTCGTCGGCGGTGGGGCCCTGCTCGGCCAGGCGGCGGCCGGTGGTCAGGTGCGTGGGCCGGCCGACCTGGGTCAGGCCGATGCGGTGGCGGGCGGTGAGGGCGGCCACGCTGCTGATGCCGGGGACGACCTCGACGTCGAACGTGACGTTCCCGCGTCGCCGGATCTCGTCGAGGATGGCGAGCGTGCTGTCGTAGACGGCCGGGTCGCCCCACACCAGGAACGCGCCGGTCTCGCCGGCGCCCAGCTCGTCGTGGATGAGCGCTTCGCAGGCCAGCGAGCGGCGCGAGCGCCAGTCCTCGACGGCGGCGGTGTAGGCGGGGGCGGTGCGGTCGCGTTCCGGGTCGCGGGCCTCGGCGATCCGGTACGGCTCCCGGCCGTGCTCGGCGATCAGGTCGAGGCGGAGCTGGATCAACTCGTGCTTGATCTCGCCCTTGTCGACGATGAAGAACACGTCCGTGGCGGCGATGGCCTTGACCGCCTGCAGGGTGAGATGGTCCGGATCGCCGGCGCCGATCCCGATGACGAGAAGCCGTTTCACCCGCCAAAGTCTGCCAGATAGGCAGATATACGATATCCCTCGCACTTTGCCATAGAGGAGGACCGTGAACCTGGCCGAGCAGGGCGACGCCTTCGCCGTTTCCCGTCAGGAGCGGCTTGCCGAGGAGATCCAGCTGACACGGCGCGACGCGTGATCACGGTCGTCGGGATCGGCGCGGACGGCTGGGACGGGCTGGCCCCGGGCTCGCGCCGCGCGGTGGAGGCCGCCGACGTGCTCATGGGCAGCGTGCGGCAGCTCGACCTCGTGCCCGCGACGGCCGCCGAACGCGTGGCGTGGCCGTCGCCGCTGCTGCCCGCCCTGCCCGCGCTCATGGACCGGTACGCCGGCCGCGAGGTCTGCGTGCTGGCCAGCGGCGATCCGATGTTCTACGGCATCGGCTCGACGCTGGTCCGGCTGCTGGGCGCGGAGCGCGTCATGGTGCTGCCGCACGTGTCGTCGTTGGCGCTGGCCTGCGCCCGGCTGGGCTGGCCGGCCGAGCAGGTGGACGTCGTCAGCCTGGTGGGCCGTCCGCCCGCGGCGCTGGCCGCCGCGCTCCAGCCGGGCCGCCGGGTCGTCGTGCTGGGCGCGGGGCCCGACTCGCCGCCGGTGGTCGCCGGGTTGCTCGTCCGGCACGGGTACGGACCCAGCCCGATGACGGTGCTGTCGGAGCTGGGCGGCCCGCGGGAGTCCGAACGGCGGGGCACGGCGGAGAGCTGGGCGGAGGGCCAGGCGTCCCCGCTCCACGTGATCGCCGTCGAGTGCGTCCTCGCCCGGGACGCCGAGCCCCTGGCCAGGGTGCCGGGACTGCCCGACGGTGCGTACGAGCACGACGGGCAGCTCACCAAGCGGGAGGTCCGCGCCGTCAGCCTGTCCCGCCTGGCCCCGCTGCCCGGCGAGCTGCTGTGGGACGTGGGCGCGGGGGCGGGCAGCATCGCCGTCGAGTGGATGCGCAGCCACCCGTCGTGCGCCGCCGTGGCGATCGAGAGCCGGGCCGACCGGGTGGCCGCCGTCCGGCGCAACGCCGAGCGGCTCGGCGTGCCGTCGATGCGCGTGGTCGAGGGCAAGGCCCCCGGGGCGCTGGACGGGCTGCCCGAGCCGGACGCGGTGTTCGTCGGCGGCGGCGCGACCGCCCCCGGCCTGCTGGAACGCTGCTGGACGGCGCTGCGCCCCGGCGGCCGGCTGGTGGTGAACGCCGTGACCCTGGAATCCGAGGCCGTCCTCGCCCACTGGTACGGCAGGCTCGGGGGCGACCTGGTGCGCCTGGGCGTCCAGCGGGCCTCGCCGGTCGGCGGGTTCACCGGCTGGCGGGCGGCGATGCCGGTGACCGTCTGGTCGATCACAAGGAAGGAACAGCCGTGACCGTGTGGTCGATGACGGAGGAGGACCGGCCGTGACCGTGTACTTCGTCGGAGCCGGTCCCGGCGCCGCCGACCTGATCACCTTGCGCGGCCTGCGCCGGCTGGAGGCCTCGCCGGTCTGCCTGTACGCCGGGTCGCTGGTGCCGCGCGAACTGCTCGACGCCTGCCCGCCCGGGGCCAGGCTGGTGAACACGGCGGACCTGACGCTCGACGAGATCGTCGCCGAGCTGGCCGCCGCGCACCGCGACGGTCTCGACGTGACGCGGCTGCACTCGGGCGACCCGTCGGTGTTCAGCGCCGTGGCCGAGCAGATGCGCAGGCTGGACGCCCTCGGCGTGCCGTACGAGGTGGTGCCGGGGGTTCCGGCGTTCGCGGCGGCGGCGGCCGCGCTGGGCCGGGAGCTGACCGTGCCCGGCGTCGGCCAGACGGTCATCCTGACGCGCACCTCCGCCCGCGCCACCCCCATGCCGGACGGCGAGGACCTCGGCACGCTCGGCGCCAGCCGGGCCACGATGGTGCTGCACCTGGCCGTGCAGCGGATCGACGCGGTGGTCGCCGAGCTGCTGCCCTCCTACGGCCCAGACTGCCCGGTGGCCGTGGTCGCGCGGGCGAGCCGGGCCGACGAGGTGATCCTGCGCGGGACGCTGGCCGACATCGCCGGACAGGTCCACGACGCCGGGATCCGGCGGACGGCCGTGATCGTCGTGGGCCGGGTGCTGTCGGCGACGCAGTTCCCCGACAGCCACCTCTACAGCGACGCCAGGGAGCGGGCGTGCGGCGGGTCCTGATCCTCGGCGGCACCGCGGAGGCGCGGGCCCTGGCCGCCGAGCTGGCCGCCGATCCCGGGCTGCACGTGGTGTCCTCGCTGGCGGGACGGGTGAACAACCCGCGGCTTCCCGTGGGCGAGGTGCGGGAAGGCGGCTTCGGGGGGCCGTCGGGCCTGGCCGCGTGGCTGCTGGCGGAACGCATCGACGTGCTGGTCGACGCCACGCATCCGTTCGCGGAGCGGATGACCGCCTCGGGGGTCGCGGCCTCGTCGGCGACCGGCGTGCCGCTGCTGGTGCTGCGGCGTCCGGGATGGCGGGAGGGGCCGGGCGACGCGTGGCTGCGGGTCGGCTCCCTCCAGGCGGCGGCCGGGCTGCTCACCACGGACCGCTGGGGCGCGGCCGGCCGTGAGACGCGGGTCTTCCTCACGACCGGGCGCCGGAGCCTGCCGGTGTTCGCGCCGCTGCCCGGCGTGTGGCTGCTGGCCAGGTCGGTGGACCCGCCGGAGGGGCCGGTGCCGGCGAACGTGCACGTCCTGCTCGACCGCGGGCCGTACACCGTCGAGGGGGAGCGCGCCCTGATCCGGGAGCACCGCCTGGACGTGCTGGTGACCAAGGACAGCGGCGGCGGCATGACCACGGCCAAGCTCGGCGCGGCGCGCGAGCTCGGCCTGCCGGTGATCATGGTCGATCGGCCGCCGCTGCCCGCGGGCGTCCGCGCCACGGACAGCGTGGCGGCGGCGGCAGCCTGGGTTCAGGGGTAGCGGCGCGGGGTGTAGACGACGCCGCCTTCGGTGGCCCGGGTCGTGGACGAGCCGATGATCAGCAGGCAGCGCATGTCCACCTGGCCGGGGTCCAGCTCGCCGAGCGTGGTGACCGTGACGCTCTCCTGCGGGCCGCCGACATCGCGGCCGATCACCACGGGGGTGTCCGGCTCGCGGTGCTCCAGCAGCAGGTCCCGGGCGGCGGCGACCTGCCACGTACGGCTGCGCGAGGCCGGGTTGTAGATCGCCAGCACCAGGTCCGCCCGCGCGGCGGCGGACAGCCGGTCGGCCACCACCTCCCACGGCTTGAGCAGGTCGGACAACGACAGCACGCAGTAGTCGTGCCCGAGCGGCGCGCCCGCCCTGGCCGCGACCGCCTGGGCGGCGGTCAGTCCCGGCACGACCCGCACCGGCACGTCCGGGAAGTCGGCGGCGGCCTCGAGCACGGCGCTGGCCATGGCGAACACGCCCGGGTCGCCGGACGACACGACCGCCACGCGGGCCCCGTCCCGGGCCAGCTCAAGGGCGTGCCTGGCGCGTTCGGCCTCAACCCGGTTGTCGGTGCGGTGGCGGCGCTGGCGCGGGTTCGGAGCCACCCGGTCCACGTACGGGCCGTAGCCGACGAGGTCGGTGGCCGCGGCCAGCGCCTCCTGCGCCTCCGGCGTCAGCCACGGCCGCCCCGCCGGGCCCAGGCCGACCACGGCCACCTCGCCCCGCCCCTCGCCCGCCGGGCGCTCGGGGACGAAGGTGCGCTCGGCCGGGCTGGCGAGCAGGGCCAGCGAGAAGTACGGGACTCCGTCGGGGTCCACGTCCTTGAGCGGGGCGACCCGCTCGGCGCCCATGGTGGCGCGCTCGACGTACCAGGCGTCGTCGAGGCGGCCCGCCTCGGCCAGCGCGTCGCGCACCTTCCCGAACGTGCGGCCCAGCTTGAGCACGGCGGCCGAGTCGGTCTCGCGCAGCCGCTCGGCCAGCACCCGCGCGGGCAGCGTGCCGGGCAGCACGGTCAGCACCTCGTCCCGCTCGACCAGCGGCCGTCCCAGCACGGCGGCGGCGGCGCTGACCGAGGTCACGCCGGGCACCACCTCGGTCGGGTAGCGGTGGGCGAGCCGCTTGTGCATGTGCATGTAGGAGCCGTAGAACAGCGGGTCGCCCTCGGCCAGCACGACCACGGTGCGGCCCGCGTCCAGATGGGCGGCCAGGCGCTCGGCGCAGTCGGCGTAGAAGTCGTCGAGCGCTCCCTGGTAGCCGCCGGGGTGGTCGGTGGTCTCCGTGGTCAGCGGGTAGAGCAGCAGCTCCTCGATCTGACCTTCGCGCATGTACGGCAGCGCGATCGAACGGGCGATGCTGCGGCCGTGCCGGGCGGCGTGGTAGGCGATCACGTCGGCCTCGCCGATCAGCCGGGCCGTCCTGACCGTGACCAGCTCGGGGTCGCCGGGGCCCAGGCCGACTCCGTACAGGCGTCCTGACATGGTCGTCACTCCGTCTCGTTCGCGAGGGCGTTGATCGCGGCGGCCGTCATCGCGCTGCCGCCGCGACGGCCGTGCACCACCAGGTACTCCAGGTCGCCGCCGGCCAGCGCCTGCTTGGACTCGGCCGCGCCGATGAAGCCGACCGGGATGCCGAGCACGGCCGCGGGGCGTCCGGCGCCCTCGGCCACCAGCTCCAGCAGCCGGAACAGGGCGGTCGGCGCGTTCCCGATCGCCACCACCGCGCCCTCCAGGCGGTCGCGCCACAGCTCCAGGGCCGCGGCGCTGCGGGTGGTGCCGAGGCGTTCGGCCAGCTCGGGCACGCGCGGATCGCCCAGCGTGCACAGCACCTCGTTGCCCGCGGGCAGCCTGCGCCGGGTCACGCCGGAGGCGACCATCATGGCGTCGCACAACACCGGCGCGCCGCCGCGCAGCGCCTCCCTGGCCCGCGCGACCACCTGCGGCGACCAGGCCAGGTCGGTGACGAGGTCGGTCATGCCGCACGCGTGGATCATGCGCACCGCCACCTGGGCGACCTCGGGCGGCAGGCCCGTGAGGTCGGTCTCGGCGCGGATGGTCGCGAACGAGCGCCGGTAGATCTCGGCGCCGTCGCGGATGTAGTCGCTCACTCCTGGCGTTCCTCGTATCCGTTGATGGTTGCGATCAGCTGGCGGACCGGGCCGCGCGGCAGGCCGCAGCGCCGCTCGCAACCGGCCCAGTGGACGGGCGTGGCGGGGGCGCGGCCGAGGCCGCGCACCCATTGCCGGGCATCGGCCCGCACGTCGGCGAGCGCCTTCGCGCAGCCGGGACGGCCGGTGCAGGCGGTCACCCCGGTCCAGGGGGAGTCCGGGTCGGTGGCGAGCCCGGCGGCGGCGAGCGCCCGCTCGGTCCCGTCCGCCTCGCCGGTGGAGAGGTCCGGCAGGACGACGGTCCGCCAGGGTGTCAGGCGCAGCGGCCGGCCGAGGTCCGCGAGGGCTCCGGCCTGGTCGGACGTCAGGCGGCCGAGCGGCACGAGCGCCTCGATCGCCACCCGGCCGTCCCGCTGCGCGATCCTGCCCGCGGACGGGCGGCGCGCGGAGACGGGGGCTGGCGGGGCCTCCGAGGCGTTGGCCGCGTTCGCGGCGTTCGGGGCGTTCGCGGCGTCGATCGGGCTTGGGTCGGCGGCGCGCAGGCGGGTGGCGATTCTGGCGGGGCCGTCCGGGAGGTCGCGGATGCGCCAGGCGCGCGGGCCGTCGGGGGACAGCTCGTCCAGGAACGCCTCGGCGGCGTCGATCATGAGCGGGACGGCCGCGTCCGGGGCGACGGTCAGCCCGGTGTCGGCGCCGGCGAGCAGCAGCCGTCCGGTCGCCACGTAGGTGACGTCCGCGCCGAGCCCGGCGACGTCCCGCGTGCCGTCGTCCAGGGCGAACAGGAACCGTCCCGGCAGCGCGGCCAGCCGGGGCCGCGCGCACAGCGCCCGGTCCAGGGCGTCCGCCATCGCCAGCACGTCCAGCAGCCCGTCGGGACCGCGGCCGCCCAGCGGCGAGGCCAGGATGTTGCGCACCCGCTCGTGCGCGGGCGACGGCAGCAGCCCGGCCGCCGCGATCCGCCCGGCGAAGACCTCGGGCGAGCGCAGCCCCCGCACCTGGACGTTCGCCCGCGACGTCAGCTCGATCACGCCCGTTCCCAGCTCGGCCGCGCACCCGGCGAGCACGCGGAGCTGCGCGGCCGACACCGCGCCGCCGGGCAGGCGCACGCGGGCGAGCGGGCCGTCGGCGGCCTCGTGCACCTGGAGCGCCCCCGGACAGGCATCGGGACGCGTACGTCCGGAAGATTCACCTACGGGCACGAAGGGATCGTAACGCCACTTCTGGGACGGGTCGCTCCTGCCGTAAGCTTCGGCGTAGACGATGGCAATGGGAGGAAGCCGGTGCGAATCCGGCGCGGTCCCGCCACTGTGACCGGGGAGCGAACCCCACCACGAGGCCACTGTCCGGCGACGGACGGGAAGGCCGGGGTGAGCGTCGATCCGGGAGCCAGGAGACTCCTGCCGTCGTGTCACCCGCGACCGGGGCGAGGACCCCGAGGGAGGAATGCGCCGTGCCTGGCGACAGCCGTACCGTTCTGCTGCTCTCCACCTCCGACACCGACCTGCTGAGCGCTCGCGCCTGCGGGGCGGGCTACCGCCTGGGCAATCCCGCCCGGCTGACCGCCGAGGACGTCCCCGGCCTGACGGAGGGGACCGACCTCGTCGTGGTGCGCCTGCTGGGCGGGCGGCGGGCCTGGCCGGACGGGCTCGACGCGCTGCTGGCCGGGCCGCGCCCGGTGGTGGTGCTGGGCGGGGAGCCGGCTCCCGACGCCGAGCTGATGGAGCTGTCCACGGTCAGCGGCGGGGTGTGCGCCGAGGCGCACGCCTACCTGGCCCATGGCGGCCCGGCCAACCTGGCCGAGCTGCACGCGTTCCTGTCCGACACCGTCCTGCTGACCGGGCACGGGTTCGAGCCGCCCGTCGCCGCCCCCACCTGGGGACGGCTGGACCGCCCTGCCAGGGCCACCGGCGGTCCCGTGGTGGGGGTGCTCTACTACCGGGCCCACCACATGGCCGGCAACACCGCGTTCGTCGAGGCGTTGTGCGACGCCGTCGAGGACGCGGGCGGGCAGGCGCTGCCGGTCTTCTGCTCGTCCCTGCGCGCGGCCGAGCCGGAGCTGCTGGACACGCTGCGCGCGGCGGACGCCCTGGTCGTCACGGTGCTGGCGGCGGGCGGCTCCCGTCCGGCCACCGCGGGGGCGGGCGGCGACGACGAGGCCTGGGACGTCGGCGCGCTGGCCGAGCTGGACGTGCCGATCCTGCAGGGACTCTGCCTGACCACCACCCGCCAGGCATGGGAGGAGAACGACGACGGGCTGTCGCCGCTGGACGCCGCCTCCCAGGTGGCGATCCCGGAGTTCGACGGGCGGATCATCACGGTGCCGTTCTCGTTCAAGGAGATCGACCCCGACGGGCTGACCGTCTACGTCGCCGACCCCGAGCGGGCCGCCCGGGTGGCGGGCATCGCGGTGCGCCACGGCCTGCTGCGGCACACCCCTCCCGCCGAACGGCGGCTGGTGGTGATGTTGTCGGCGTACCCGACCAAGCACTCCCGCGTCGGCAACGCGGTCGGGCTGGACACGCCCGCGAGCACCGTCCGGCTGCTGGCCCGTCTCGCCGAGGCGGGTTACGACCTGGGCGACGGCTTCCCCGGCGTGGCCGACCAGGACGGCGACGCGCTCGTGCACGCGCTGATCGCCGCCGGCGGCCAGGACCAGGACTGGCTGACCGAGGAGCACCTGGCGGGCAACCCGGTCCGCATCTCCGCGGCCTCCTACGAACAGTGGTACCGGACGCTGCCCGCGGCCCTGCGCGAGAGAATCGAGCGCCACTGGGGGCCGCCGCCCGGAGAGCTGTTCGTGCACGAGGGCGACAGCGGGACCGACATCGTGCTGGCCGCGCTGCGGGCCGGGAACCTGGTGGTGATGGTGCAGCCGCCGCGCGGCTTCGGGGAGAACCCGATCGCCATCTACCACGACCCCGACCTGCCGCCCAGCCACCACTACCTGGCCGCCTACCGCTGGCTGTCGGCCGAGTTCGGCGCGCACGCGATGGTGCACGTCGGCAAGCACGGCAACCTGGAGTGGCTGCCCGGCAAGTCGGCGGGGATGTCGGCCGCGTGCGGCACCGATGCCGCCATCGGCGACCTGCCGCTGGTCTACCCCTTCCTCGTCAACGACCCGGGGGAGGGCACGCAGGCCAAGCGGCGCGCGCACGCCGTGCTGGTGGACCACCTGGTGCCGCCGATGGCCCGCGCCGACACCTACGGCGACATCGCCCGGCTGGAGCAGCTCCTGGACGAGCACGCCACGATCGCCGCCATGGACCCCGCCAAGCTGCCCGCGATCCGGGCGCAGATCTGGACGCTGATCCAGGCCGCCCGGCTCGACCACGACCTCGGGTTGGCCGACCGGCCGCACGACAGCGAGTTCGACGACCTCATCCTGCACGTGGACGGCTGGCTGTGCGAGGTGAAGGACGCCCAGATCCGCGACGGGCTGCACGTCCTCGGCCAGGCGCCCACCGGCCAGGTGCGGGTGGACCTGGTGCTGGCCATGTTGCGCGCCCGGCAGATGTGGGCCGGCAGGGAGACGCTGCCCGGCCTGCGCGAGGCGCTCGGCCTGGCCGAGGACGGCACGGCGGCGCTGGGCGACGTGGACCGCGCCGAGGCGACCGCCCGCGCCCTGGTCGAGGCCATGGAACAGCAGGCCTGGGCCCCGGACGCAGCCCCCGCCGTCGCCCGCGCGGTTCTGGAGGGGACGCCCGATGCCGCTCCCACGGCATTGGACGGGACGTCCGGCGTCGCTCCCACCGCGTTGAGCGGACCGCCCGGTGTCGCTCCCGCCTCGGTGGGTGACGCGCCCGAGGGGCGGGTGGAGCTCGTGGCGCGGGTGCTGGCGTTCGCCGCCACCGAGATGGTGCCGCGCCTGGCCCGCACCACCGACGAGCTCGACCACGTCCTGCACGCCCTGGACGGCGGCTACGTGCCCGCGGGCCCCAGCGGCTCCCCGCTGCGCGGCCTGGTCAACGTGCTGCCGACCGGCCGCAACTTCTACTCCGTGGACCCTCGGGCGGTGCCCAGCCGGCTGGCCTGGGAGACCGGCCAGGCGATGGCGGAGTCGCTGCTGGAGCGCTACCGCGCCGACACCGGCGAGTGGCCGCGCTCGGTCGGGCTGTCGGTGTGGGGGACCAGCGCCATGCGCACGGCCGGCGACGACGTCGCCGAGGTGCTGGCCCTGCTCGGCGTCCGCCCCGAATGGGACGAGGCGTCGCGTCGCGTCATCCGCCTGGAGCCGATCCCGCTCGCCGAGCTGGGCCGCCCGCGCATCGACGTGACGGTCCGCATCAGCGGCTTCTTCCGCGACGCCTTCCCGCACGTGGTCGGCATGCTCGACGACGCCGTACGGCTGGTCGCGTCGCTGGCGGAGCCGGCCGCGGACAACTACGTCCGCGCCCACGTGGCCGCGACGGGCGGCGACGAGCGGCTGGCCACGATGCGCGTCTTCGGCTCCGCGCCCGGCGCGTACGGGGCCGGGCTGCTGCCGCTCATCGACAGCCGCAACTGGCGTGACGACGCCGACCTGGCCGAGGTGTACGCCGTGTGGGGCGGCTACGCCTACGGCCGCGACCTCGACGGCGTCGCCGCCCGCCCCCAGATGGAGGACGCCTACCGCCGCATCGCCGTCGCCGCCAAGAACGTCGACACCCGCGAGCACGACATCGCCGACTCCGACGACTACTTCCAGTACCACGGCGGCATGATCGCCACCGTGCGCGCGCTCACCGGCAAGGCCCCGGCCGCCTACGTCGGCGACAGCACCCGCCCCGACGCCGTGCGCACCCGCACCCTGTCGGAGGAGACCTCACGGATCTTCCGCGCCAGGGTGGTCAACCCGCGCTGGCTGGCCGCCATGCGCCGCCACGGCTACAAGGGCGCCTTCGAGCTGGCCGCCACCGTCGACTACCTGTTCGGCTACGACGCCACCACCGGCGTGGTGGCCGACTGGATGTACGACAAGCTCACGGAGACGTACGTGCTCGACCCCGAGAACCAGGCGTTCATGGCCCGCTCCAACCCCTGGGCGCTGCACGGCATCGCCGAACGCCTCCTGGAGGCCGCCGAGCGCGGCATGTGGCAGCACCCGGACCCGGAGGTGCTGCGCGGCCTGCAGGAGGTCTACCTCAAGACCGAGGGCGACCTGGAGGACGACACCAGCCGCTGAGCCAGGCGCGGCGCGCCCGCCCAGTGCAGATGCAGGTAGGACGCGGTCACGCCGGGGTCGCCGTACCCGTCGTGGCCGCCGTCCCAGCGGAACAGCGGCTCACCCGCGTAGGTCACGGCCGTCCGGTGGAACTCGTGCCCGCGCAGCCGCTCGCCCGCCCTGGTGAGCGGCGAGCGCCGCAGCGCGACGGCGTCCCGGTAGCCGAGCGTCAGCCGGGACGTCATCCGCGCCCGCCCGGGGACGCGCCCGCACATGCGCTGACCGTCCAGCTCGTCGCACAGGTACAGCAGGCCCGCGCACTCGGCGGCGATCGGGCCGGGGAAGGCGGCGACCTGCTGCCTCAGGGGCTCGTTGGCGGCCAGCTCGGCGGCGTACACCTCCGGGAAGCCGCCGCCGATCACGATCGCGCCGGTCCCGTCCGGCAGCCGCGTGTCGCGCAGCGGGTCGAAGACGGCCACCTCCGCCCCCGCCGCCCGCAGCAGCTCGACCTGCTCGGCGTAGCCGAACGTGAACGCCGCCCCACCGGCCACGGCCACCACCGGCCGGCCGCGCGGGGCACCCGCCACCGCCTCCTCCGGCCGGCCGCCCGTCGCGGCGGATGTCGGCGGCGTCCAGGAAGGGCCGCCCAGCGGGGGAGCGGAGCGCGCCAGCCGCAGCAACGCGTCCAGGTCGCACGAACGCGCCACCAAGGCGGCCAGCCGGTCCACGGCGGCGACCGCCTCGGTCCGGCGCTCGGCGGCCGGCACCAGCCCCAGGTGCCGGGAAGGCGTGGCCACGGCGTCGTCGCGGCGGATCGCCCCCAGCACCGGCACGCCCGCCGCCGCCAGCGCCGACCGGCACAGCTCCTCGTGCCGGTCGGAGCCCACCCGGTTGAGCACCACCCCGCCCACCCGCACGTCCGGGTCGAAGGTGGCGAACCCGTGCACCACCGCCGCCACCGACCTGCTCTGCCGGGCCGCGTCCACGACCAGCACCACCGGCGCGTCCAGCAGCGTCGCGACGTGCGCGGTCGAGGCGAAGCCGGTGTCCCCCCTGCCGTCGAACAGGCCCATCACGCCCTCGACCACCGCCACGTCGCACCCGGCGGCGCCGTGCAGGAACAGCGGGGCGACGAGCTCCTCCCCGACGAGCCACGGATCCAGATTGCGGCCGGGACGGCCGGCGGCCAGCGCGTGATAGCCCGGGTCGATGTAGTCCGGCCCCACCTTGTGCGGCGAGACCCGCAGCCCGCGCGCCCGCAACGCCGCCATGAGCCCGGTGGCCACCGTCGTCTTGCCGCTGCCCGACGACGGCGCGGCGATCACCAGCCGGGGAACTACCACTCGATGCCCTTCTGCCCCTTCTGCCCGGCGTCCATGGGGTGGCGTACCTTGCCCATCTCCGTCACCAGGTCGGCGACCTCGATCAGCCGTCCGGGCGCGTCCCTGCCGGTGATCACGACGTGCTGGCTGCCCGGCCGGTCCGTCAGCGCCTTCAGCACGTCGTCCAGGTCCAGCCACCCCCACTTCAGCGGGTACGTGAACTCGTCCAGCACGTAGAACCGGTACGTCTGCGCCGCCAGGTCGCGCTTGATCTGCTCCCAGCCCTCACGGGCGTCGGCCGCGTGGTCCTCCTCGCTGCCGGGCCGCTGGATCCACGACCAGCCCTCGCCCATCTTGTGCCAGGCCACCGGGCCGCCCTCGCCCGTCTCGCCGAGCACCTTGAGCGCCCGTTCCTCGCCGATGCGCCACTTGGCCGACTTCACGAACTGGAACACCCCGACCGGCCAGCCCTGGTTCCAGGCCCGCAACGCCATCCCGAAGGCGGCCGTGGACTTGCCCTTGCCCGGTCCGGTGTGCACCATCAGCAGCGGACGGGTCCGCCGCTGGCGTGTGGTCAGGCCGTCGTCGGGCACGACAGCCGGTTTTCCCTGAGGCATGTTCAGACCGCCTTCCTGTGGTCACGGACGACCGAACCGAGATCGGCCAGAGAGTCGAGAGGCACGAGCCGCGCGCGCAGCCGGGAGGCCAGCCGGACGGCCAGGCCGAGCCTGACCGGCCCGCTCTCGCAGTCCACGACCACCGACGCGGTGCCGGCCAGCAGCGCGGCGGCCCGGTCCACGTCGCCGCCGGCCGTGGCCCGTCCGTCGGTGACCAGCACCAGCAGCGGACGCCTGGCGGGGTCGCGCAGCCGTTCCACGCGCAGCACCTCCGCCGCGCGCACCAGCCCCGCCGCCAGCGGCGTGCGCCCTCCGGTGGGCAGGGAGCGCAACCGGGCCGCGCCCGCCTCCACCGACGAGGTGGGCGGCAGCGCCACCTCCGCGTCGGCGCCCCGGAAAGTGATCAGTCCTATCTTGTCCCGCCGCTGGTAGGCGTCGAGGAGCAGGCTGAGCACGGCCGTCTTGACCGCGGTCATGCGCTTGCGCGCCGCCATCGAGCCGCTCGCGTCCACCACGAAGAGCACGAGGTTGCCCTCCCTGCCCTCGCGCACCACCTCGCGCAGGTCGTCGCCGCGCAGCGCCAGCCCGGGGCCCTGGTGGCCGCGTTCCCGCTGGTGGGGCGCCGCTGCCAGCAGCGTCGCCGGCACATGGAGGTCGCGTACGGGGCCGGGCGGGCGGCGCGCGCCGGCGCTCCGGCCGCGCCGGGTTCGGGACCGCGACCGCCGGCCCACCGCCCCCTCGCCGACCCCCGGCACCTCCAGCAGCGGCACCCGGTACGGCGCCGCCATGCCCGCCACTTGCGCGGCCGCCTGGGAGGCCGCCTGCGAGGCCATCTGCGAGGCCGTCTGGGAGGCCGCCTTAGGCGCCGCCGCTCGGGAGGCAGCAGCCCCCGTGGCGGTCGCCGCGTCCGGAGCGGGGTCCCCGGCCAACGGCGGCGCGTCCGCGTCCGCGCCGGCGGCCGCGGACGCCGGGGCGTCAGCGGCGGCCGTCCGGCGGTCCGTCGGGGGCTCGGCGCCGGTCGGGTGGTTCCGCGTTTCGGGGCCGGTGCCGTCGCCCGGTGGCGGCGTCCCGCCAGGTCCGCCGGGCCCGGAGCCGTCGGGGCCGCCGTCTGGGGCGTCGTCGCCCGATGTGCGTTCCAGCAGCTCGTCGAGCAGCGCCTCGTCCAGACCCGGAGCGTCGAACGGGTCCCGGCGCCTGCGATGCGGCAGCGACAGCCGGGCCGCGGCCCGCACGTCCTCGGTCGTCACCGTGTCGCGGCCCTGCCAGGCGGCGTGGGCGATGGCCGCGTTCGCCGTCACCAGGTCGGCACGCAGGCCGTCCACCTCGAAGGCGGCGCACACCGTCGCGATCTGCCGCAGCCGGGCGTCCGGCAAGCGCACGCCGGGAACCCGGGACCGCGCGGCGGCGATGCGGGCCGACAGCGCCGATTCCGCTGCCGTCCATCGACGCGCGAACGCCGCCGCGTCCGCCTCGAAGGCCAGCCGCCGCCGCACCACCTCGGCGCGCTCCTCCGGGTCGCGGGACGCCCTGACCTCCACCGTCAGCCCGAACCGGTCCAGAAGCTGCGGACGCAGCTCGCCCTCCTCCGGGTTCATGGTGCCCACCAGCAGGAAGCGGGCGGCGTGGCGCACCGACACCGACTCGCGCTCGACGTAGCACGTGCCCAGCGCGGCCGCGTCGAGCAGCAGGTCCACGAGGTGGTCGTGCAGGAGGTTCACCTCGTCCACGTACAGGACGCCGCGGTGGGCGGCCGCCAGCAGCCCCGGCTCGAACGCCTTCACCCCCTCCGTCAGCGCCCGCTCGACGTCGAGCGAGCCGGCCAGCCGGTCCTCCGACGCGCCGACCGGCAGCTCCACCAGGGCGGCCGGCCGTTCCACCCGCTCGGCGCCGGGCTCGTGCGGCCCGTCCGGGCACTCGGGATCGGGTACGGCGGGATCGCAGGCGAACCGGCACCCCGGCACCACGGCCACCGTCGGCAACTGGGCCGCCAGCGCCCGCACGATCGTGGACTTCGCCGTTCCCTTCTCGCCGCGGACGAGCACCCCGCCCACCCGGGGCGACACCGCGTTCAGCACCAGCGCCAGCTTCAGGTCGCCGAGCCCGACGACGGCGCTGAACGGATAGGTGACGATCAAGACTCAGCCTTCCGGTTGACGTGGACCACCCGCCAGCCGTCCCGCGCGACGGTCAGCTCGGTGGTGGACAGAGGAGCCAGGTCGAAACGGGCCGCGCGCAGCGGATCCAGCCCCAGGACATGGCCGAGCGCCGCTCTGATGACGCCCGCGTCGCAGACCACGACGGCCCGCGGCTCGTCCCGTACCGAGTCGAGCCAGCCCGCCACCCTGGCGGCGAGCGCGCTCAGTGACTCACCGCCGTGCGGGGCGGCGTGCGGGTCGGCCAGCCAGCTCGCCAGCGCGTCCGGCTCCGCCAGCGCGACCCGCCCGTACGGCAGGCCCCGCCACCGGCCGCAGTCCGCCTCCGCCAGGGCGGGAACCTCGCGGGCCGCCAGCCCCATGGCGGCGGCCGTCTGCCGCGCGGCCCTGCAGGGAGCGGCCCATGCCGCCGCCGCCTCGACGGGCCCCGACGCGGCGGCCCTGGTCAGGCTCGCCGCGTCGGCGTCCTCGTCGGCGGGAAAGCATCCGGCCCGCATCCCCGGTGTCGTGGCATGCCGGACGAACAGCACCTTGCTCAGCTCGGCGCCGCGACCAGCGGATGAGCCGCCGAACGCCGCTCCGCCCGGTCGCTCGCCCAGCCGAACAGCACGCCGAACGCCGCCCAGAAGACGAGCTGCGTGCCGAGCGAGGCGAGCCGGAACTCCCACAGCAGCGTGGCGGGGAACCCCTCGGGCACCTCATCGACCGTCGGCAGCAACCACCACGCGGCGACGACGGGCACGAGGAACGCGACCGCCGCCGCCGTCCAGCGCGCCCACGGGCCGCCGTCGACGCGGCGGGCCGTTGCCACCGCGATCGCCGTCGCCGCCAGCCCGACGAGGATCAGCACCACGTAGAGCAGCGTGCGGCTGTTGATGGTGTCCGGATCGCCCACCGCAGGCGGGTTGGCCGGATATTTCACGAAGGGCACGAGGATGGTCGCGGCGAACGCCGTCCCGGCCGCGGCCACCGCCAGCCGCCCGTCGGAACGCGGGCCGACCCGCCCGCGCAGTCCGGCGAACACCAGGGCGAACATCCCGCCCACGGCCAGCCCGTAGAGCCCGGTGGCCAGGAACAGCCCCGCCTTCTGCACGGGCCTGCCGACCACGGCGTCCTCGCCGTGACTGTGCTCGGCCGCTTCGGCGTGACTGTGCTCGGCCGTCCCGGCGTCCGGATCGGGCGCCTCGGCCTGGGCGGCGGCCTCCTCCAGGGCGATCGCGTGGTCCACGCGAGGTTCACCGAAGGCGAAGGCGAAGGCGCCCGCGATCAGTCCGGCCAGGAGTCCGACGAGCAGACCTCTGGCCAGTAAGGTGCGTACCATGACGGGCCCTCAGTGGCAGGGCACGCCGAGCAGGTGACGCCCGTCGTGCATCAGCTCGTGCAGGAAGGTGCCGGTCTGGGAGATGGCGCCGTTGTCCATCAGAACCAGGTAGGCGACCAGGAGCAGCACGGGCACGGCCAGCAGCAGCCAAGGGCGCAGGCGGGGAAAGGGAATCGTCGACGGGGTGGACAACCCGGTCATGTCAAGCCTCCTCAGGGGTCACGCGTCCCATATCACGAGGTCACGGCTGCCAAGCGACCTGGCTCCCGGGATCTACGTCCCGGATACAGTGGCGCGTCCGCACCGGCATCTCACCGGATTTCCCTTGGACAACCGTGAAATCTACCGGAACGTATCCTTTCCTCACGTTCGCGTCAACATGCGACCGGTGCCCCTCGGTCTCCTGCCGCCCCGCCACGCGCCTTTGCGAAAGGCCCAGAATTTCACCTCGCCGAGTGTGCGGATCTAGCTTGCGTTGGCCATTCGACCGCATATCGACAGCCACGCTGGGCATCGAGCGAATAGGGAGGACCCGGTGCCATGAATGTTGCCCGCGACGTACGAGACCGCTATACGGACGCGTTCAACGCCCACGACATGAAGGCATTGCTCGGCACTTTCAGCCCGGCCGGGGTGTCCATCAGCCCGGAAGGCGTATCCCAGGGACACAGCGAGCTGGCCTCCTATCTGGAGGAGTTCTGGACGGCGTTCCCCGACGTCCGGGCCGTGATCACGGAGTCCTCCGAGGCCGAGGCGACCACCGTCGACGAGCTTCTCATGGTCGGAACTCACCGAGGGCCGTACACCATGCCCGGCGGTCAGGTGCTTCCCGCGACGGACCGCCCTGTTCGTTTGCGATGCTGTTATGTCTGCACGGTGGAAGACGGGCTCATCACGAGTTTGCGCCTCTATTTCGATCAACTGGAGTTGCTCACCCAGCTCTCCGGCTCGGTGATTCTGCATCGTCCTTAGCGAATTGCCGGACGCGAGGGATCGCCCCCGCGTCCGCTCGTCCTGCACCTGACAGATGTACTCTCAGCAGGGCTCTGGTTGATCTTCGCGGCCGGCCGCACTCTGGCCGCATGACGACGGACACTCACGACCTGACCGCCGCTGACACGACCCCGCGATGGGGGCTGCGCGGCTGGCTCGTCCTCATCACGTTGTGCGGCGCGACGTTGATGACCGGGCTGGACTACTCGATCATCACGGTGGCGCTGCCGGAGATCGGCAGGGACCTCGGCTTCTCCTCCGCCTCGGCGCTGCAGTGGGTGGCCACCGCCTGCCTGCTGCCGACGGCCGCGTTGATGCCCTTGTTCGGACGCGCGTCCGACATGGTGGGCAGGCGCCGGTTGTTCGTCATCGGCGTGGCGGCGGCCATGATCGGCCCGACCGCGCTGGCGCTGATGACCGGCACGTTCCCGGAAGGGCCGCAGCGCACCCGGGCGCTGGGCGTCAACGGCGCCCTGCTGTCGCTGGGCTTCGTCGTCGGGACGATCGGCGGCGGCCTCATCACCAGCGGCCTGAACTGGCGCTGGACGATGCTCATCCTGTTCGGCATCGGCGTCCTGGTCATGACGGGCGCGGTGACGGTCGTGCGGGAGACGGCCGTCCGCGGCCGCGCCAGGCTCGACGTGCCCGGCGCGCTCCTGGCGAGCGGCGGCCTGTTCGCCCTGGTCTACGGCATCTCGACCGGCGGGGCGGCGGGCTGGGGCAGCCTGCCGACGCCGGCGACCTTGACGGCGGCGGCCCTGCTGCTGGGCGCGTTCCTGGACGTCGAGGCGCGGCACGCGGCCCCGCTCGTCCCGCTGCGGCTGCTGCGCCGCAGGACGGTCAAGTGGGGCATGACGGTCGGGCTGGTCACCTTCGGGATGTGCGGCGGCGCGACCCTGCTGCTCAGCAGCCACATGCAGGACGTCCTGGGCTGGACGCCGCTGCAGACCGGGCTCGGCTTTCTCGGGGAGGGCGTCGCGGCCCTGGTCGCGGGCAGCGTCGCGGCCAGGATGATCAGCACGCGCGGGACGGTGGCGACCATCGTCATCGGCCTGACCGTGCAGGCCGCCGGCACCGTCGCCATGGTGTTCCTGCCGGCCCAGGGCGGCCTGGTCCTGCTGCTGGCGACGTCGGCCACCATGGGGTTCGGGCACGTCCTGACGGTGGTGGCCGCCGTCACGACCATCACGTCCGGGCTGGGCGAGGCCGACCAGGGCGTGGCCGGAAGCCTCGCCCAGATGCCCACCTTCGTCGGCGCCGTCGGCGTGGCGGGGCTCACCGCGATCGCCGCCGTCCGTACGGAAGCGCTCGCCTCCGCCACCACCGGGGCGTCGGCCACCCTCGGCGGCCTGCACGCCCCTTCCTGGTGGCCGGCGCGGTGGCGCTGGCCGGCGCCTTCGTCGGCGGCGCCCTCCTGCGCCGCCCTTCTGCGCCGCCCCGCCCCTGAGGCCCCTACGGTGAGACGGCGGCGGCCAGCTCGGCCAGCCGCCGCAGCCGTTCCTCCGACGGCGAACCCGCCTCGGCCTGGAAGACCGTCACGCCCTGCCCCTCGTCGTCGGGCGTGCGCAGCAGCTCGGCGGTGAGGGTCATGACGCCCACCTCCGGATGCCGGTAGTCGCGCGAGATGGAGGCGCAGTTGCTCACCGGATGCTCGGTCCACATCGCACGGAACTCCGGACTGGGCGCCAGCAGCTCGTCGACCAGCGCGTTCAGCCCTTCGTCGGTGGGGAAGCGGCTCAGGGAGCCCTCCAGGTAGGCGATGTCGTCGCGGGCCTTCTGCGCCCAGTCGGCGTACAGCCCGCGGGAGAAGTCCAGCTCCAGGAGGTCGAGGCGGACGAAGTTCGGCTTCTCCGCCCCCTCGAAGGGCCAGTGCGGGGCGAGCAGCGCGTGCGCCGGACGGTTCCAGGCCAGGATGTCGCCCCGCCGGCCGACCGCCATCGCGGGCCGGTCGGTGAAGGCGTCCACCATCAGCCTGATGCCGGGACGCAGCTGTTCGGGCCTGGCCCTCGCCCCGGCCCGGGCGGCCCTGGCCAGCCGGTGCAGGTGGGCCAGCTCGTCGTCGTCCAGCCGCAGGACGCGGGCCACGGCGTCCAGGACGTCGTCCGAGCCGATGCCTGACTCCTGAGCTCAGGCCCACGTCCTCGGGGCGCAGCCGGGCCCGTCGGGACCGCAGGAACTCGCCAAGTGCAGAAGCGGGATACATAGCACCAAGACTGCCAAACCCCACGGATGCCGCGAACAGCTCACCGAACGCCCCTGAGCCGGGTGCGAACGCGCACGGTCGCCGTGGTACGGCCGGCGATCGGGGCTTCGACGTCCTTCGGTGACGTCCGTGGCCGGGGAAGGACGAGGTAGGTGAGGGCCAGGCCGATCAGGCTCAGTGCTGCGCCCGCCAGGCCGGTCCACCGCAGGGCGCCGGCGGCGACGATCGTGCCGCCGATGACCGAGCCGGCCGCGGCCCCGAGGTTGAAGGCGCCGACGTTGGCGGAGACCGCCAGGTTCGGGGCGGCGCCCGCGTGGTGCAGGATGAGTCCCTGGAGCGGGGCTATGGTCGCGGTGGCGAGCAGGCCGAGCACCAGGACCGCGGCCACCGCGGCAGGCTGCCACACCACGGCGAACGGGACCAGCAGGAGCGTCCCCGCCAATCCGCCGAAGACCCCCCGTACGGTGGCGCTCATCGACTTGTCGGTCAGCCGTCCGGCAGTGAGGTTGCCGATGAAGCTGCCCGCGCCGTAGGCGAGCAGCAGACCGGAGACCGCCGCGGCGGAGAAGCCGGAGACGCGGATCAGCAGCGGGGCGATGTAGGTGAACACCGTGGCGACCCCGGAGAAGCCCACCGCGGTGGTGGCGATGGCGAGCATGACCGGCCGGCGCGTCACCACGCGTATCTCGTCCCGCAGTCGCGTGGACGGCGCCTCCTGCCGGGGCAGGACGGCGGCCAGGAGCATGGCGCCCACCAGGGACAGAACGGTCAGCACGGCGAACGGAGCCCGCCAACCGGCGCTCTCCCCGAGCAGTGCGCCCAGGGGCACTCCGAGGAGCGTGGCCACGGTGAAGCCGGAGGCCACGGTGGCGATGGCCGAGCCGGTCCGCTCGGCCGGGACCACCCGGGTCGCCGTCACCAGCGCCAGAGCCAGGAAGGCGGCATGGCTGAGCGAGGACACCACGCGGCCCACCAGGAGCAGGCCGAACGACGGCGCCGCCGCGCTGATCGCGCTGCCCGCCGCGAACAGCAGCATCAGTCCGACGGCGAGCCCCTTGCGCGGCAGACGCGAGGTCAGCAGGGCCATGAGCGGCCCTCCGGCCACCACTCCGAGCGCATATGCGGTCACCGCCTGTCCGGCGGTTCCGACGGAGACGTCAAGATCAGCTCCGACCTGGGGCAGCAGCCCGGCGATCAGGTACTCCGAGGTGCCCACGACGAAGACGCTTGAGCACAATGCCGCGAGCGTCGCGAAACCCTTGTCCATCTTCATGCCGTAGACGCTAAAGTCTCACATTGATATGAGAGTCAAGGCGAGCGGGGTGTCGTCGTGCGCATCGGTGAGCTGTCCCGGCGGACCGGCGTGGCCGTACACCTGCTGCGCTACTACGGCGAACAGGGGCTGCTCCACCCGCAGCGGCGCCCCAGCGGCTACCGGGAATACGCCGAGGAGGACGTCGCCGTCGTCCGCCGCATCCGCAGCCTGCTGGCCGCCGGCCTGAACACCTCGACGATCATGACGGTCCTGCCGTGCCTGCGGGACGCCGGCGACCGCCTCGTCCCCACCTGCTCGGACCTGCTCGCCGACCTCCACCGGGAGCGCGACCGCATCGCCCAGGCCATCAGCGACCTCCAGACCTCCATGGACGCGCTCGATCACGTCATCGCCGCGGCCCCGGCCGACGTCACCCGCCGGGCCCTGGCCGCACTCGACGCCTGAAAGGCACCCACCACACCGGCCGCGGCGTGGCCCTCAGGGGTGGCTCGGTCCCCGCCGATGAGTTCCGGCTCCCTGCAGGCTGTGGTGGGTGGACGTCGTGAACACTTGTCTCGTGATCGGTGAAGAACCGGTGTGAACCCAGGGATCGAGAGGTGACCTCGATGTCACGCGCGCTGCCGGCCCAAGCAGCGGACGCCGTGATCATCGAACAGTCCAGGCGGGAGCCGGAGCGCTTCGCCGCCATATTTGACCGCTACTACCCCGAGATCCACGGCTATGCCGCGCGCAGGTTAGGCGCGGGCCTGGCCGACGACGTCGCCGCGGAGACGTTCCTCATCGCCTTCGACAAGCGGGCAGGCTACGACGTCTCCCGCGCCGACGCGCGGCCCTGGTTGTACGGCATCGCCTCCAACCTCATCGCCCGCCATCATCGCGCCGAAGTACGCCAGTACCGGGCCCTGGCCAAGGCGGGCGCCGACAGCCCCGTGGAGGACCACGCCGATCAGGTCGCCGGGGCCGTCGACGCGGGAGCCCGCACGTCCCGGCTGGCCGAGGCGCTCGCCGAGATCGCCGATCGCGATCGGGACGTGCTGCTCCTGGTCGCCTGGGCGGAGCTGACCTCGGAGGAAGCGGGCAGCGCGCTCGGCATCCCGGCCGGAACGGCCCGCTCACGACTGCACCGGGCCCGCAGAAGGATCCAAGCCGCACTGGAAAGGGACGGATCATGAACGACCTCGAGAGGCTGCGCGAGGACTGGGCGCGCCCGGCGCCGCCGGCCCCCGACGCCCAAGCCGCAGCGCGGGCGGCTCTCCTGGCCCGCGCCGGCCGTCCACGCTCCGGGCGCGGATGGGCGATCCGGGCGCTGGCGGTGGCCGCCGGCGCCGTGATCATCACGACCGGGGTGAACGTGTTCCAGGGAGAGCGCACGCTGCCCGCCGCCAACGCTCAGGTGGTGCTGACCAGGATCGCGGCGGCCGTACAGGAGAAGGAGTTCACGCCGCCCCGCGGCGACCAGTGGATCTACACCGAGAACCGGGTCGCGGTCCGGGACCAGGGCATCGGCAAGGGCGAACGGCTCACCCCCCAGACACCGCTGCCCGACACGGTCGAACCGCTCTGGACCCGGGCCGACGGCAAGCGGGTGGGCTATCTGGTGAACGGCAAGCTGCAGACCATCGGTCCCGGTGAGAGGGAGCCGGAGAACACCTACGCGTTGCTGGCCTCGCTGCCGACCGACCCTGACGCGCTCCTGGCCGAATACCGTGAGCTCTACCAGGGGCAGGTCCCTGCCGACGACGAGTGGATCTTCCTGCGCTTCGCCGTGACCCTCAGCCAGAACCTCGTCTCACCGGAGCACGAGGCCGCGATCTTCAAGGCGATAGCCAAGCTGCCCGGAGTGACAGTGGACGAGACGGCGACCGACACCGAGGGACGCCCGGCGCTGTCGGTCTCTCAAGTCGCCGAAGGCTGGCGCAAGGTCGAAATCCTCCTGGACCCCACGACCTACGCCTACCGGGCGCGGCGGGAGACGGCGATCACCGACCATGAGGAGCGTTATCCCAAGCCGAACGGCGTCCTGATGTACACCTTGAAGGACGGCAAGCAGGTCCCCGTTCCTCCTCATCTGGAGTGGAGCATCGAGAAGGGAACGACCTGGTCGATCTCCACCCGCGTCGCGATCGGCGTCGTGGACCAGGCCGGGGAGCGGCCATGACCCTCCTGGGCCTGGACATCTCCGACACCACCACCACGGAGGCCGTCGCCGCGATCAACCGCACCACCGCGGGCGCACACGGGGGACGCGCGTCAGGCCGTCTCCCGTCTGGTCATGCGCGCAGGTGTGAGACGTCGAGGAGTTCGGCTCCGTCTCCGAGCGGCAGCGCCTCGGAGGCCCTGCCCTCGACGTACCGGTCGAGGAACGCCAGCGTCAGCGCGCCCACGAGCCGGGTGACGCGCTGCCCGTCCACGTGGCCGAGGTGGCCCAGGCGGTGCTTGTCGGGCAGCAGCGCCAGGTCCGTGAAGTCCCGGTGCCCGGCGCCGGCGGCGGCGCACCCGCCGAGGGACATTCCCATGTACGTCAGCCGCGTCAGGTCGCAGGCTCCGGCGAGGTCGCCGAAGGGGCCCGTCCGGTGTCGCGACCGAGAGCGCGTCGGTGACGGCGATCAGGCGGTCGCGCCATTCCCGGACGAGCGGGACCACCCTGCCGTTCTCCCAGAGGTCGGCGAACCAGGCGTGGCGGGCGTCGAGGTCGTCCCCGAGCGGCGTGAAGCGCTCCAGCCGGGTGAACAGGTCGGGGTGCGGCGGGCGGTCCACTCCGGCAGCAGGTCCCGCTCGCTCCGCGTGTCCGCCCGCCGCCTGCTGTGCGAGCTCGTCACAGGCATGGCGGCGGCGCACGGCACCACAGCGGAGATCGACTACGACGCCGAGCTGCCGGTCACCGTCACCGACCCCGCGGAGACCGCCTTCGCGAGCGACACGATCGAACAGCTGTGGGGCGCGCGACGGCTGGCCGCGATGCTCCCCCCGCACCCCGCCTCCGAGGACTTCTCCCGCGTGCTGGCGCGGGTGCCCGGGGCCTTCGTGTTCCCGGGCGCCCGCCCGGCGCGTCTGAGCCGGGACGAGGCGGAGGAGAACCACTCGCCACGCGCGGAGTTCGACGAGGTGGTGCTGGACGACGGCGCGCGGCTGCTGGCCGAACTCGCGGTACGGCGACTGACCCGCGTACGCGACGAATGCAGCGATGTAGCGAACCCAGGGCGTCGTGCCTGATTTCAGCCGATGTCGTGCTGACACGGCACGCGGAAGATCGTGAAGATGTACGCATGAGTTCATCGCAGCCCTTCGCCGGCCCCGGGTCCGCCCCGGATCACCGCTACCTGCTCGACAACGCCCGGGTGGAGGCGGGCGAGCGGTTCACCTGGCTGGCCGAGCTGTTCGACGGCGTCACGCTGGGGCACTTCGACCGGCTCGGCGTGCAGGCGGGCTGGCGCTGCTGGGAAGTCGGCGCGGGAGGTCCCGGCATCCCCGAGGCGCTCGCCACGGCCGTCGGGCCGACCGGTCACGTGCTGGCCACGGACATCAACCCCACCTGGCTGGACCCGCACGCCGGGTACGAGGTGCTCCGGCACGACGTCGTCACGGACCCGCCGCCGCAGCCGGGCACGTTCGACCTGGTGCACGCCCGGCTCGTGCTGGTGCACGTGCCCGACCGGGCCCGGGCGCTGGCCACGATGGTGGCGGCGCTGCGCCCCGGTGGCCGGCTGTTGATCGAGGACGCCGACACCGAGCTGCAGCCGCTGGCCTGCCTCGACGAGGTCGGCCCGGCACAGCAGCGGGCCAACCGGCTGCGGCGCGCCGTCCGGGAGTTGCTGACCCGACGCGGCGCCGACCTGCGCTTCGGCCGGACGCTGCCGCGGGCGTTGCGCGCGGCCGGCCTGGTCGACGTCGCGGCGGCCGGTTGCTTCCCGGTCGGCGGGGTGGCCTGCGACCGGCTGGAGGCCGCGACGGTGCGCATGGTCCGCGCCGAGCTGCTCGCCGCCGGGCTGGCCGACGACGCCGAGATCGACGCGCATCTGGCCGCCGTCGAGGCCGGGGAGCTCGACCTCACCCTCGCGCCGCTGATCTCGGCATGGGGACGCCGCCCGGAACAGCCCGGGGCGCCCGGACCGCGCTGAGCCGCGGCTCCCCGGTGGTCGTCAGGCGAGGACCGGGAAGTTGCCGCGGAAGGTGCCGCGGGGGTCGCGGGACCGCTTGACGTCCCGGAGGCGGGCCAGGTCGTCCGGGGCGAAGGCGGCGGCGGCGCGCTCGCCCGGCGCCAGGAAGGTGAACGGCTTGCGCCCCGACGTGCAGGGCACCAGCGCCCCCGTCAGCCGGTCCATGCGCTCGCGCACGGCGGCGCCCCCGTCCTGCCCGGGGATACCGAACAGGTACAACGCGTAAGGCTCCGCCAGGTGCCCGGCAGGGATGCCGGAGGGCCGGGCCAGCGCGCCGCCCAGGTGCCGGACCTGGACGCTGAGCAGCGGGTCGATGGGCTGCTCCAGCAGCACGGCGGCCACGTCGTCGGTCAGCCCGGTCAGCAGTTCGGCGCGGGACATGCCGGGGCCGGGGTCGGTGGGTTCGGCGGTGATGGCGCCCAGTCCGGCGACCGGCAGCACGGCGCGGGAGTCGGACAGGCGTCCCGCGATCTTCTCCAGTGGCCGCATCAATGTCTCGGCGTCGCCGCCCGCGCCGAGGTAGGTGGCGTCCACGGCCACCAGCGGGGCGGCGCCGGGGAACTGCAGGAGGTCGTACCAGAGGGTCAGTTCGTCGGGGGCGGTGGCGGTGATCTCGCGGTAGGCCTCCAGGACGGCGGGGGCCGACGCGGCGGGCCACAACATGCGGCCGCCGTAGAGGTCGGGAGCCGGGTGCAGGTCGAATTCGAGCGCGGTGACGATGGCGAAGTCGCCGCCGCCGCCGCGCAGGGCCCAGAACAGCTCGGGGTCGTCGTCGGCGGTGATCCGGGCGCGCGTGCCCGTGGCGTCCACGATGTCGAAGGCGCGGACGCCGCCGGCTGCCCAGCCGTGCCGGCGGCCGAACCAGCTCAGGCCGCCGCCCAGGGTGTAGCCGGTGACGGTCACCGCCGGGCTGCTGCCGGCCAGTCCGGTCAGCCCGTGCGGGCTCGCGGCCTCCTGGACGCGGCCCCACTTCACGCCGGCCCCCGCGCGGGCGACGCGTTCGGCGGGGTCCACGTGCAGGTGGTCGAGGCGGGCGGTGCGCAGCAGGATCGCCTCGCCGGTGTCGCCCGTGGCTCCGTGGCCGCTCGGCTGGGTGGTGATGGTCAGTCCTGCCAGGTGGGCGTGCCGGACGAGCGCGGCCACGTCCTCGGCGTCGGCGGCCTCGACCACGGCCCGCACGGGCTGGTCGATCGCCAGGTTCCAGGGCCGCCGGGCCTGCTCGAACCCTTCGTCGCCGGCCGCGAGCACCGTGCCCCGGACCACTCCGCGCAGTTCGTCCCCGATGTTCATGTTCACGCCTCTCTCGTCGATGGCTCCACTTTGTCGGGTGGGGGCTGGGGCCGAGCTGGGATCGAGTTGAGGTGCCGTAGGGTGGGGACGGACATGGCAGGGTTGGAGTTTCGGCTGTTCGGGCCGCTTGAGGTCGCCGGCGGGCAGGGTGTGCTGGATCTCGGTACGCGTAAGCAGCGTGCCCTGGTCACGATGCTGGCCTTGGAGCCCGGCCGGGTGGTGTCGCTCGACCGGCTCATCGACGAGCTGTGGGCGGGGGAGCCGCCCGCCGGGGCGACCCGCACTCTTCAGGCGTACATCGCCCACCTGCGCCGGGTGCTGGAGCCCGACCGGCCGCCGCGTACCCCGCCGCGTGTCCTGCTCACCCGTGAGCCGGGCTATCTGCTGGCCGTCGCGCCCGGTCAGGTCGACCTGTGGCGGTTCGCCTCCTGGGCCGGTGAGGGCCGCGCGGCGCTCGCGCGTGGCGCGCCCGGCCGGGCCGTCGAGCTGCTCGACCGGGCGCTCGGGCTGTGGCGGGGCGAACCGCTGGGGGAGTTCGCCGGTCAGGAGTTCGCCCAGCCGGTCGCCGCACGGCTCGCCGAGATCCGGGTCACCGCTCTGGAGGACCGTTTCGACGCGCGCCTGGCTCTGGGGGAGGACGCGCCCCTGATCCCCGGTCTGGAGGCGCTGGTCGGGGCCGAGCCGTACCGGGAGCGGGCCTGGTCGCTGCTCGTGCGCGCGCTCTACCGGGCCGGACGGCAGGCCGACGCGCTCGCCGCGCTGCGCCGGGTGCGTGAGCGACTGTCGGCCGACCTCGGGCTGAGTCCCGGCCCCGATCTGCGGGAGCTGGAACGCGCGGTGTTCGACCAGGCGCCCGAGCTGCGTCCGCCGGCGCCCGAGCCGGTGGCGCCGCTCGTCCCGGCCGCTCCCGAACCGGAGGGCGAGGCCCTCATCGCCCGCTTGGCCGAACTGGAGCTGGTGGCGCGGCGGCTGGGCGCCGCGCGGCGCGGCGACGGTGGAGCCGTGCTGGTCATGGGGGAGGCGGGCATCGGCAAGACCCGGTTCGTCCGGGCCGCCGCCGACCTGGCCGCCGCGCGCGGGTTCCGGGTGGCGTGGGGACGTTGCGCCGATCGAGCCGCCTCGGCCTTCTGGCCCTGGACGCAGATCCTGCGCGAGGCGGGTGATGCCACCGGGTTGCTGTCCGGCCGCGCCCGCGACCCCGAGCAGGACCTGTTCGGCCTGTACGAGCAGGTCCTGGACGTCCTGACCCGGACGCAGGCGCCGCTGGCCGTCGTCTTCGAAGACCTCCACTGGGCCGACGTGTCCTCGCTGCGGCTGCTGGAGTTCGTCGCCGAGTCCGCGCTGCGGCGTCCGCTGCTCGTCCTGGTCACCTGCCGTCCAGAGCCCGGCGACCACCCCGGCGAGCTGCGCGGGACGCTGGCGGCGCTGACGCGGTCGGGCGAGCGCCTGGAGCTGCCGCCGTTCACCTCCGGCGACGTGGCCGCCTTCCTGCGGGCCAAGCAGGTCGCCGACGAGCCCGGCCTGGTCGGCGACCTGCTCGACAGGACCGGCGGCAACCCCTTCTACCTGGGCGAGGTGCTGCGCCTGCCGCGCGGCGAGCGCACGGTCCCCAGCGGCGCCCGTGACGTGATCGAGCGTCGCGTCGCGCGCCTGCCCGACGAGACCCGGGTCCTGCTCGCCGCCGCCGCCGTGGCCGGCCGTGACGTGGACGCCGGCCTGCTGGAGAGCGTCACCGGCAGCACCGCCGAGCAGGTGATGGCCGCTCTGGAGCCGGCCGTCGCCACCGGTCTGCTGACCGAGCCGCCCGCCGGGCCCGACTACCGCTTCTCGCACGCCCTCGTCCAGGAGGCCCTGTACGCCGGGCTCGGCAAGCTCGACCGTTCGCGCCTGCACCTGCGTACGGGCGAGGCGCTGGAAGGCGTCCTGCCCGAGTCGCGGTCGGCCACGCTCGCCCACCACTTCTCCCAGGCGGGCCGCCTCGACGTCGCGGGCAGAACCGTCAGGTACGCCTCCAGCGCCGCCCGGCACGCCGGCGCGCAGCTGGCCCACACCGAGGCGGCCGGTTTCTGGACGCTGGCCCTGTCGGCGCTCGAACCCGGCCGCGACGCCGAACGCGCCCGCCTGCTCACCGAGCTCGGCCACGCCCACCGCGCCGCCGGTCAGCCGCAGGACGCGCACCGCGACTGGGAGGAGGCGATCGGCCTGGCCAGAGCCGCCGGCGACCGGGAGGCGCTCATCTCCGCGGTCACCGCCATCGGCGGCCCGGCCCTGTGGAACTGGCGCCCGTACGGCGTCGTCGACCCCGACCTGGTCGCCGTCATCGAAGAGCTGCTCGACGGCCCGCTGCCGGACGCCGACCGCGCCACCCTGCTGGGCACCCTCGCCCTTGAGCTGCACTACGGTCCCCGCGGCGCCGAGGGCGAACGCCACGCCGCCGAGGCGGTCGCCCTGGCCAGACGGACCGGTGACACGCCGCTCCTGGCCCGCACGATGAACAACTACCTGCTCGCCGCGTTCCGCCCCGGAGGCAACGCCGCGCGGCGCGCGATGGCCGAGGAGCTGGCGGCCCTGCCCGGCCTGCCGGTGAGCGGCGAGGTGCTGGCGCGGGTCTCCCTCATGTCCTGCCTGCTGCGCGACGGCGACCTGCCCGGCTGGGACCGTGAGCTGGCCCGCTGCGAGGCGCTGCTGGCCGGATCGCCGCGCCCGGAGCTGGAGTCGATGGTGCGCATCGCCCAGACCCCCCGTGCCACCCTCGACGGCCGATGGGAGGAGGCCGAGGACCTGCTCGCCCGGTACGGCGACATGCGGTTCGCCCCGACCATGTGGGGCCGCCGGTACCACCGGCTGGTGACCACGTTCACCTGCCGGCGCGGCCAGGGGCGGGTGGCGGAGGTCCTGGAGGAGCTGGTGGCCGCCGCGGAGGAGCCGCGGTTCGTGCCGCTGCGGCCCGTCGCCGTGCTCGCCGCCGTCGAGTCCGGCCGGATCGAGCTGGCGCACGAGCTGGTGGCGCGCTGGGGGACCGACGTCCCCGACGACTGGGCGGCCGACTTCCTCGTGCCCGTCTGGGGCCTGGTCGCCGCCCGCCTGGGCGTGCCCGATCCGCGTGCGCTCTACGACCGGCTGCTTCCGTACGCCGACCTGCTGGTGGTGGCCGGCATGGGCACCGCCTGCTGGGGGTCCACCCATCTCGTGCTGGCCGAGCTGGCCCGCCGCCTCGGCGACGAGGACGCCGCCCGCGCCCACGCCGCCGCCGCTCGGCCGGCACCGCCGGGCGGCTAGCGGATCTGCGTCGCTGTAGCGGAACCACCCCTCGCGCAGCTCGATCCCGCGCCGCAGCGCCGCCCGCACGCCGGCGTGCGCCGCCCGTCTCGGCGCAGTCTCAGTGCCTTCTCAACGCTCTGGCCTGCTCCCTGACCTCCTCCGCGCGGGCGTCGCCGAGCTGGTCGAACCACTCCGCCGCGCGCTTCCACGCGTCGAGCGCCGCCTCGGTCTCACCGGCCAGCGCGTGCGTCTCGCCCAGCCTGACCAGCGTCTCCGCCGCGGGATACAGGTCGTCGCAGCCCCGCAGCAACTCCGCGGCGCGTTCGTAGCAGGTCACCGCCTCGGCGTGCTGGCCCATGGCGTCCAGGACGTAGGCGACGCTGTCCCAGGCGTGCCCCTCGCCCTGCGGGTATCCGAAGCCGGCCAGCAGGCGCTGCGCCCGGCGGCAGTCGGCCAGCGCCTGCTCGTACTCGCCGCGCTGGGCGCGCCACCAGCCCGCGTTGTTCAGCGCCCGCGCCTCCCCGACGACGTCGCCGCCCTGCCTGAACAGCTCCATCGCCCGTACGGCGTGCTCCAGCTCCCGCCCCGGCCCGATCCGGCTCAGCGGGACGGTCAGCCCCAGGTGGACGTGCGCCTCAAGGACCGGCTCGGTGTACCGGCGGTGCAGCTCCAGCGCCCTCTCGTAGTGCGCCACCGCCTCCCGGTCGTGTCCCAGCTTGACGTGGGCGCGGGCCATGGCGTTGTGGCAGCGCGCCGCGGCCAGCCCCTCGTCGAGGCGTTCGGCCGCCGACAGCGCCACCTCCTGGACGCCGAGGATCTCGGCCCACGGGCCGCGCCGCTGCATGAACTCCGTGAACGCCCAGGCGAGCTGCCAGGCGTGCCGGTCCAGCCCGGCGCCGGTGGCCTCGGCGAGCAGCGCGGGCAGGGGCAGCGACTCCGCGGCGAACCAGCGCAGCGCCTGCGCCGCGCCGGCGAAGCGCTGCACCACGACGCCCGCGACCGGCGGTGGCGGGTGCAGCCGCTCACGATGGGGATAGCAGACCTCGCTCGCGGCCAGGGCGGTGTGCACGTAGTGGTCGAGGAGGCGGTGCGTCGCCGCCCGGCGTACCTCCTGGTCGTCGGTCGCGCGGCCCTGCTCGGCCGCGTAGACCCGGAGCAGGTCGTGCAGGCGTACGCGGCCTTCCGCGCGCAGCTCGACCAGGTTGGCGTGGTCGAGCCGGTCGACCGTCTCCCGCGCGCGGTCGACCGGCAGGCCGGCCAGGCTCGCCACCGCCGCGAGCGGCAGGTGCCCGCCCGATTCGCGGCCGAGCAGCCGGAAGAGGCGGGCGGCCGGTTCCGGCAGGTCGTGGTAGGAACGTCCGAGCACCTGACGCAGGTCGATGGCCGGATCGGCGTGGACGAACGGCTCCAGCCCCGGACGCGCCAGATCGGCGGCGGCATCGGCCAGCGACAGCTCCGTCCTGCGGGACAGGCGCGCCGCGACGATCGCCAGCGCCAGCGGCAGGTGGCCGCATCGGCGGACGATCCGGGCGGCCGCCTCGGGCTCGGCCGACAGGCGTGCCGCGCCCAGCCGCGCCGACAGCAGCCCGCGGGCGTCGCCGTCCGGCAGGACGTCCAGGCGCAGCAGCGACGCGCCCGCGGTCACCGACAGGCCGGACAGGTCGGAGCGGGTGGTGATCAGCGTCAGGCAGCCCGGCGCGCCGGCCAGCAGGGGACGCACCTGGGCCGCGTCGCGGGCGTCGTCCAGGACGACCAGCACCCGGCGGCCGGACAGCAGGCTGCGGAACAGCCCGATCTGCGCGTCGAGGCTCGCGGGCACCCGTCCCTCCGGCACGCCGAGCGAGCCGAGGAAGCGGGGGAGCACCGCGGCGGCGTCACTCGCGTCGAGGTCCGCGTGCAGCTGGCCGTCGGGGTAGCGCTCCCGGCGCAGGTGTGCCCAGCGCAGGGCCAGCGACGACTTGCCCACCCCCGGAGGGCCGTGGATCACGCGGACCGGGGCCCGCTCGCCGTCCAGCCGCTCCAGCTCGGCGGCCCGGCCGACGAAGCAGCCGAGGTCGAGCGGGAGCTGGGCGGGCGCCACGGGCTCGGCGGCGCGGGCGCCCCGATCGGGATGGAGCATCCGCTGGTGGACGCGGTGCAGTTCGGGCCCCGGATCGACGCCCAGTTCCTCGGCCAGGAGGGCGCGCACGTCCGCGAAGCGGGTCAGCGCCTCGGCGGTCCTGCCCCACTCGTGCAGCGCCTCGATCAGCGCGGCCGCCACCGGCTCGTCCAGCGGGTACTCCGCGGCCAGCGGCGACAGCGCCGCCACCGCCGCTCCCGGATCGGCGCGGGTCACGGCGCGCGCCCAGCGCAGGCGGACCTCCTTGTGCTCGTCACGAAGAGCGCGGCGCGCCCGCTCGGCCCACTCGCCCGGCAGCCCCATGAGCGGCTCGCCGCGCCACAGCCCGAGCGCCTCGCCCAGCAACGCCTCCGGCTCCGGGACGGACGCCGCCCGCTCGGCCAGGCCGCGGAACCGGACGAGGTCCACCGCCGTCTCCTCCACGTCGAGCAGGTAGCCGCCGAGCCGGCGCAGCACGTCGCCGTCGTCGCCCAGCACGTCGTGGCGGAGCTGCGTGATGATCGTGTAGAGGGTCCTCCTGGCGCCGTCGGGCACCTGCTCGCCCCAGATCCTCTCCTGCAGCGCCTCGACGGGGACGACCCGGCCCACCTCCCACGCCAGGGCGGCCAGTGCGAGCGCGACCTGCGGAGGCCGTACCTGGCGGATCCGTGCCTCGCGTTCCAGTTCCACCGGCCCAAGCAACCGAATCAGCATGATCTTCGAGGGTAGTCATGGAGACGGCATTGAGAAATCGTCGAGCTGGTCGCGACGCCCCTCCGGTGGACGGTTGCTGATCACCCGTACGGACGACCTCGCCTTCCTGCTCCGGTAGCGTCATCGGCGCCATCAAGAAAGGGGCTGGTGAAGTACGTGATGTGCGAGCCGCAGCATGGCGAGGTCGAAGAGGTCGACGCGACGGAGACGGACGAACCCGAGAGCGGAGGGACGATTTCGATTCTGTCCCGCATCGATTACCGCATCGAGGATTTCGACCGGCTTCTCGAGGAAGGGCGCAAGTCCTACCGGCGGATACAGCCTGACGCGAGCCCGGAAGAAGTGAACGACGCCGTACCGGACCTGCAGAGTGCCATTTACGAGATCATGCATGCGAACGAGGATCGAATCCCCTTCCCCTTCCCTTCCGGGGTGCCGATCGCGGGCATCACGTGGTTTCTGGAAGTGGACGAGGCGCTGGGGAAAGACGTGGACAGATCGCCCGAGCAGCCCTTCGGCATCGCCTGCACCATGGAAGACGGCGATCTCATCCATCAACATCGCGACATTTATCACCTGACGGCAGAGGCACTGGAGTCACCGAGAGAGCCCGACCTCCACTCCGGAGAGTGAGTCCGGACGGGCCGCCTGCCGGCCGGCCTCTGGCAGCAGGCGCCCCCGGACGCCCCCCGAAGGGGGACGGCGGCTACCGCCGAAGTTGCAGGCGGACGAACCGCCGTACAGCGGTTGATAGACGAAAAATCTCTATTTTTCGCCGTATTTCACGAGCTCAGGGCCGTTGGTAGCGTCAGCCGCGCAACACGGAGTGATCCTCAGCGAGGAGGCCGGTGTGGTCGTGCGATGGTTGTCAGCGCTCATCCTGGTCTTCTCCGGGATCCTCGTGGTGACGGGGGCGCCCCCGGCCGCCGCCGCGTCGGTTCAGCCGGGACCGGGCCAGTTCTACGGGGTCCGGGCCCGGGTGCTGAGCAACGTGTCGATCGCGGCGGGGGCCACCACCACGGTCAAGGTGGCGGGCGTGGGCGCGGTGCCCGCGAGCGGGGTCGCGAGCGTCGCGGTGAACTTCGCGGCCAAGGGCGCGAGCGCGGCGGGCGGCCTCATCGTCTTCCCCTCCGACCTGGCCGCGGCTCCCGCGGTGACGGGCACCCGCTACCGGTCCGGCGTGTGGGACGACCAGCTCGTGACGGTCAAGCTCGGCCCGGACGGCGCGCTCAAGGTCAAGAACACCGGCACGGCCGCCGTCAACGTCTACGCCGACGTGCACGGGTACTACACCGCGACGGCCGCCGCGACGGCGGGAGCCCGATACGTGCCGCTGAACACCGGCCGGGTCATCGGCAACCAGACCGTCGCGGCCAACTCGACCGCCACGTTCGCGGTGGCGGGGGTGGGCGGCGTGCCGGCCTCCGGGGTGGCGTACGTGGCGCTGACGTTCGCGGTGAAGAGCACCGGATCCGGCAAGATGATCGCCTACCCGTCCGGCGGCACGCTGCCCGTCGGGTCGAACATCGACTACCGGCCCTCCTACTTCCAGTCGAACCTGGTCATCGCCGCCCTCGGGGCGGACGGCAAGATCGCCGTCAACAACAACGGGGCCGCCGCGCTGACGGTGTACGCCGACGTGGCGGGCTACTTCGCGACGCCCGCCGCCACGGTCGCCTCCTCGATCTTGGCGCCCGTCGCCCCGTCACGGACCCTCACCTCCGTGACGGTGGCGGCGGGCGCCTCGTACACGGTCGCCCCGCTGGGCAAGGGCGGCGTGCCGGCCTCCGGGGTGAGCGCGGTCGGCGTGAACATCACCGCCAAGGGCACGGCGAACGGCCTGCTGCGCGTCCACCCCACGGGCCAGGCGAGCATCCCGGGCGGCGGCTCGATCGCGTACCAGCCGAACGACTTCTGGTCGAGCCTGGTGCCGGTCAAGGTGGGCACCGGCGGCACGTTCGTGATCCTGAACACCGGCACCGCGAGCGTCAGCGTGACCGTCGACACCTTCGACTACTACGGATCGGCGTCCGTGCCGTCCGCCCCGGCTGGCGTCTCCGCGACGGCGGGCGACACGTCGGCGACCGTCTCCTGGCAGCGTCCCGCGGACGGTGGCGCGCCGATCACCGGGTACACGGTCACCGCCGGCCCCGGTGGCAGGACCGCGACGGTCTCCGGCGACCTGTTGACGGCCACGGTCACCGGCCTGACCAACGGCACCGCGTACACCTTCACCGTGACCGCCGCCAACGCGGTGGGCGGTTCGGCCAGGTCGGCGGCGTCCGCGCCGGTGACGCCGGCCGGGGCGGTCAGCCGTCCCTCGCCGCCGCTCGGGGTGTCCGCGACGCCGGGCGACCGTACGGCCAAGGTCACCTGGCGCGCGCCCGCCTCCGACGGCGGCTCCGCGATCACCGGGTACGTCGTGACGGCCGCCCCCGGCGGCGCGACCGCGACCGTCGCCGGCGACCAGTTACAGGCCACGGTCACCGGCCTGACCAACGGCACTGCGTACACCTTCACCGTCACGGCGGCCAACGCGAACGGGGTGTCCGACGCCTCCGCGCCCGGCGACCCGGTCACGCCCGGCGTCGCGGGCAGGCCCGGCCGCCCGTTCGTCACCGGCGTGTACGGCAGGGACGGCGCGGTGCGCGTCACCTGGGCCCCGCCCGAGACCGGCGCCGCGGGCGTGACCGGCTACGTCGTGACGGCGGCCCCCGGCGGCGCCACCGTGAACACGACGGCCACGGAGGCCACGGTCACCGGCCTGACCAACGGCACCGACTACTCCTTCACCGTCACCGCGGTCGGCGCGGCGGGCGCGGGAGACCCGTCGCCGCCCTCGGACGCGGTGCGCCCGGCGCCCGCCGAGGTGCCCATGTCCCCGCCCGCGCTGCTGGTGACCCCCCTCGACCAGCGGGTGGACGTGCAGTGGGCGCCCGCGGTGGACGGCGGCTCGCCGATCACCGGGTACACGGTGACCGTCCAGCCCGGCGGCCGGACCGCCGACACTCCGCCCGACACGACGGTCACCTCGGTGACCGGGCTGGCCAACGGCACCGCGTACACGGTCTCGGTCGTCGCCAGGAACGCGGTGGGCGCGAGCGCCCCGAGCACCGCGGCGGCGGTCACCCCGGCGGCCAGCCGGCCGCCCGGCGCGCCGACGCACCTACGGGCCGGGCTCCCGGCCTCCGGCAGCGTCCAGGTCACCTGGGACGCGCCCGCCGACATCGGCACCGGCCCCGTCACCGGCTACACGGTGACGGCCAGCCCCGGCGGCAGGACCGCGACGGTCACCGCCACCACCGCCACGATCTCGGGACTGGACCCCGCCACGGCCTACACCTTCACCGTGCGCGCCACCAACGCCGCGGGCACCGGCACGGCCAGCGCCCCGACCGAGGCGATCACGCCGAAGCTCACGGTCAAGAGCGAGCCGCGGGTGCTGTCCCCGCAGGCGGCGGCCACGTTGCGGGCCGTACGGGGGCGGGCCCTGGAGTTCGAGAACCCGCCGGCCGAAGTCACCGGGCTCACCGCGGGCACGCTGCTCGTCATCGGCCAGACCGGACGCACCCCCGAAGGGTTCTTCGGCGGGGTGTCCGGCACCGCGCTGCAGAACGGGCGGTTCGTCGTCTGGACCACGGCCGCCTCGCTGAGCGACGCCTTCACCGACGCCAACTTCGCCACCGACGGCCGCGTGGACACCGGCGACCAGGTGGAGTTCGTGCCGTCGGTGCCGGGGGCGCGGCTCGTCAAACCCGTCGAGAACACCAGTAACCGGGCGGCCGGGCCGCGGATCGGCCTGCGGGACGGGAACCTGGTCATCGAGTTCGAGGAGTCGTTCGAGCAGAAGGGCCGCTCGGTCACGAAGGTCGAGGGCTGGGCGGTGATCGACCAGGACACCAAGATGGGCGCCAGCACCGACTCCGCCGGCCGCGGCGTGGACATCAGCAACACCACGAAGATCAGCTCCGAGGTGCGGGTGAAGCAGGGCCTCGGGTTCGAGTTCAAGAAGCGGGCGCACCTCGGGCACGTCAACGGGCCGTGCTTCTCGTTCATGGTGGGCAAGGTGCCGGTCGTGGTGTGCGTGCGCTTCTCGGTCGCGCTGTCGGTCGAGGCGTCCGCCTCGGTCGGCCTGAGCTTCGCCGTCCACTGGGACAAGCAGTTCGGCACGCGCTGCCACACCAGCAAGAGCGGCACGTCCTGCACCCCGAACGACGGCGGCCCCGGCTTCTACAGCGACGGCGGCGTCGGGGCCTACGGCGACGGCACGTTCACCACCGCCATCTCCACCGACGTCGAGCTCCTGCTGTACGGCGTGGTGGGCCCCGCCCTGGTGGTGGACGTGCCGGGCGCGCAGCTCAAGGCCGACACCACGCAGAACCCGTGGTGGGAACTGCGGGTGCTGGCCCGGCTCGGGGCCGCCATCGACCTGGGCGCGATCGGCAAGGACTACTCGGTCTGGCGCAAGGACGACATCATCAGCTCGTTCTGGACGGTCACCCACGCCCCGGGCGCGTTCCAGGGCATCAAGGTCACCCCCCAGCGCGGCAAGGTGGGACCGGGCCAGAACTACCAGTTCAAGGTCACCGTCTCCGGCTATCCCGACGACGTCGTCACCCAGTGGAAGCTGATCAGCGGCCCCGGCACGCTCACCGCGGACGGCCTGTTCAACTCCTCGCAGGAGGGCTTGGCCGAGGTCGAGGTGACCAGCCCGGCGACCGGCGGGCACCCGCAGCTGCAGGCCCGCGGCGGAGTCGAGGTCGGCGCGCAGTACGGCACACCAGGCCCGCCCAAGCTCGACACCTACACCGCGCCGACGCTGCGCGGGGCCACCGTCAGCTGGTCGCCGCCGGCCGACACCGGCACGAGCGACATCTCCGGCTACGTGGTGACCGCGACGGCCGAGGACGGCAGCCGGACAGCGCGTGCGTACGCCTACGGCGGCGACGCGACGCACCAGCTCGTCCAGGGGCTCACGCCCGGGGTGACGTACAGCGTCACCGTGATCGCGCAGAACGCCCAGGGCAGCGGCGAGCCGTCAGCGCCGCTGAAGCTGACACCGACGGACGTGATCTTCTTCGGCCCGCCCTCCACGCTCGGCGCGGACCTCGCGGGCAGCACCGAGACGCAGGGCCGGCCCGACTCCTCCGGCACGGCCGGCGGCGCCACCGGCGCCGCGGCCTCCGGCGACGGCCGCTACATCTTCTTCATGACCAAGGCGCGCAGCAACCTCATGCCGGACGACCGGCGCGCGCCCTCCAGCACGGTGCCGTTCATCCTGCGCAAGGACACGCAGGGCGGCGGCACGCAGGTGGTGTCGATGGGCGCCGACGGCGTCACCCCGGTCACCGGTTTCGTCGGCGGCCCGCTGGCCAGCCGGTACGGCAACGTGGTCGCCTTCACCTCGCTGGAGTGGACCGGCGTGCTGACCCCGAGGTCGGTCGTGCACGACATCGCCGCCAGGACCTCCTGGACGCTGGAGGAGTACGGCTACGTCTCCGCCGTCAGCGACGACGGGCACGCGGTCGTCTACTGGAAGAAGCTGGACGTGAACTCGGCCACCTCCCGGTGGAACCTCTACCGGCAGGTCAAGGGCGGCGCGGCGCAGAAACTGACCTCGTGCGACTCCCAGACCGACGGCGACTGCCCGACCTCCACGGGCGAGGGCGTCCTGTCCGGCGACGGCAACCGGGTGACCTGGTCCACCTACGACGCCACCGCCCAGAAGTACCGCACCTGGCTGTATGATGCCACCGCCGGCGGCACGACGGAGATCTTCCCGGGCGCCGACGTCGGCGACCCGATCATCTCCGGCGACGGGCAGGTGGTGGCCCTGCGGTTCACCGCGCATCCGTCCCAGACCTCGTGCCTTATGGTCGCCAGGATCGGCGGCGCCACGCCGGGCGCGGGCAACTGCCTGGTCCCCGAGGACGCCAACGGTCACGGCAAGGCGCTGATCCTCAGCCAGAAGGGCACCGCGCTGGCCTACGAGTACACCGACGACGACTCGGTGCGCAGCCTGCGCAGCTACCGGGGCGGCGTCACCCATCTGGCGGGCGGCGCGCCGGGGCAGTCGTGGCCGGTGACGGCATTCATCACCGACGACGACCAGCGCCTGATCTACACCCTCGGCTACGACGGCGGCACGGCCACGGCCGACACCGTCGTCGCCCACGAGGTGCCGGGCGTGTGGTGGGACTTCACCACGGGCGGGATGCCCGGTGGCCCCCCGGCAACCGCCGCAGCGCCCGACCGGCGCGCGCCGGCCCGCGACCTGCGGGTACGCATGCCGGACAAGCCGGTCACACTCGGCTCGACGCACCTACGGGGAACTGTCGCCGACAGTTCCCCGATCCCCCACCTGCGTCAATCGCCGCGGACCCGGCTCGGTTCGTCAGGGCGAGCCGGCGGGCCGGGCGACCCGGTCAACCGCCCGGCCACCTGAACCTGCCGAGCCGCAGGGCATCCCCTTCCAGCAGGCATTTGCCGCCAGGGCGTCCGCCACCACGTCCATGCCCTGGCGCCCGGGACGCCAGCGCCGCCCCCACCGCCCCCTCGCCGCGCCCGGACCGGGGCGCTGGGGGTGGTCGCGGTTGGGCTTACGCTCCTCCCGTGACGTCCATCGTGGTGTGAGGTCCCGGCAACGTCGCCGGGCACCGCATCGCCCGTGCCGACGACGGCACTGTGCCTGAGCGGTGGCTGATCAGGCAGTGGCCCGACGACGAGAGCTAGCCGGTCAGTTCGAAGGCCAATCCCGGACCGGCTCGCACCGCCGCGCCACTCTTGTCGCTGCCGCGCAGAGGCTCGAACCGTCACGCCGCAACAGCCACCGACAGACCTGACGAAGCACTATCAGGCGCGCTCGGGCCAGACAGGGCCCTGGTCGGTCCAGACGACACCCTTGTTGCGGCAGAGACAGAAGGGGTGGCCGACGGGGTCGGTGTAGACACGCCATCCGTAGCCGTTGGGGCCGATGAAGTCCTGCCGCAGGGACGCGCCGAGGGCCAGGACGCGGCTCTGTTCGGCCTCGATGTCGTCGACTTCGAAGTCGAGGTGGAACTGCTTGGGGTGCTCGCCGTCGGGCCACTGCGGGGCGCGGTAGTCCTCCACCGGGTAGAAGGCCAGCTCGATCTCGCCGAACGTGATGCCGGCCCAGTTCTCGTGGCTGCCCTTCCTGATCGGGCGATCCGTCACCGCGGAGTAGAAGGCCGCCAGTTTCATCGCATCCGGGCAGTCGATGATGAAGTCGGTGAGTCGCAGCATCCCGCGATCCTGCCACAAGATCTGATCCGTCGGGACTTCGAGACAGGCCCGCAAGCCGATTCGTGGGCGTTGGCGGCGGGCATCCTCTTCTTGCCAATGATGCTGCTCAGCGCCATTCTGGCCCAGTTCTCCGCGCAGATCGCGTTGTCGGCAGCCCACACCAAGGCCGCCGCCGCCGTGCCGGAGCGGCTGACGGCCGACTTCGAGATCATCGACCTCAGGTGTCGGTCATGCGGGCCAGTTCGATGAGCGGCCGGACGTGTCGACGCTCTCCGCCGTCCAGGATCACGGGGGTCATGGCGAGGCCGGTGCCACCGCGCCGGATGTCAGAGCCGCCTGCACGATGCGGAGCGCTTCGGCCGCGTCGAGGCCGACGCTGGCGATCACGGCGGCGTAGTCGGCGGCGGCCCGGCGGGCCCGTTCCCGGCCTTCCTCGCCGGCGGCCGACACGAACGAGCCCGCCCGCCCGCGCGTCTCGATCAGCCCCGCCTCCTCCAGCTCCCGGTACGCCCGGCCGACCGTGTTGACGGCCAGGCCGAGGTCGGCCGCCAGGTGGCGGATGGTCGGCAGCCGGGCGCCCACGGCCAGCGTACGGTTCTGGATCTGCCGGGCGAGCTGGGCCCGCAACTGCTCGAACGGCGGGACCGGCGAGCCCGCATCGATGACGATCATCGCAGGCCCGCCGCGCGCCGCGCCGTGGCCGCGTACGACGGCGTCCTGACATGGACGGCGACCAGGGCGAGCACCCCCAGCACCAGGAAACCCACCGAGGCGGCGCTCCACCACCCGGGCGCGAACCCGGACAACAGCACCACCGGCAGCGCCCACAACACAGGCGGCGCGGAGCTCTCGCGCGCGTCCTCGATCCGCATGACGACGTCGGCCGTCAGCGAGACCTCGTCCTCGGCCACGACGGGCCGGGCCAGCATCTCGCGCAGTTGCAGGACGGCGCCGAGGGCGACTCCGGTCACGGCGACCAGCAGCACGATGGCCGCGTGCCGTGCGGTGCCCTCGGTGATGACCAGCGCGCTCACCCCCAGCGCGAACGCGCAGGCGAAGGTGGCGCCCGCCATGACGGCGTAGGGCCGTCCGAGCAGGGCGGCCCAGCCGAGCTGCACCGGATGGGTCACCCTTCGCGGCAGTGCGGCCCCGGCGCGCCGGTCGACGCGTCGCACCCAGGCGTCCAGCAGGGCCTGGGTCAGCAGCAGCGCGACGATCGACCCGCTCAGCGCCAGCATCGGCACCAGCCGATTCGACCCGGACCCGCCGGAGGCTCCTGGCAGGGCGGCGACCTGCGCCAGGGAGGCCGCGATGATCAGCACGGCCAGAAGGACGCTGCCCAGCAGCCGCACCCGCCGCCGCACCGCCAGGCGCGTGGCCAGCAATGGCGTCGGCGGGCCGTCGCTCAGGCCGTGCCGCCGCAGCCAGGCCTCGGCGGACCGGACGTCGGCCGACGGCGGTCCGGCCTCGGACATGGAAGCGTTCGTCATGCCTCCTCCTTTTGTCACAAGCTTTGTAGCAACATGGTGCGTCATACCTTGCGACAAAGTCAACGCCCAGGACGCTCGCCCTCCCGAGGACGCAAGCCCCGTCCTCCGGGGCCCCACCAGGATCAGATCTCACTGCCGTTCGATGACCGACTGGAGTGCTTTGCGATATTCGGTGGGACTGTTCGACAGGGCGACCCGTAGGGTGCGGCCATGGACTGGCAGACCTGGCACGACGAATACGATCTTGACGACTCCGTCCTGGCGCGGCGACTGCAGGTCGTCCAGGGGCGGCTTCGGCTCGCTCTGGACGCTCGCCCGCCTGGTCCGCTGAAGGTGATCAGCCTGTGCTCGGGGCAAGGCCGTGACCTTCTCGGCGCGATGGTCGATCATCCTCGTCGTGGCGATGTCCGGGCACGCTTGGTCGAACTGGATCCACGCAATACCGCGATCGCCCAGGCTGCGGCCGCAGCCGCAGGGCTGGACCAGGTCGAGGTGGTGACGGCTGACGCTGCGCTCACTGACCACTACCAGGACATGGTGCCGGCCGACATCGTGCTGGCCTGCGGGATATTCGGCAACATCACTGACGAGGACATCGAGCGCACGATCGGCTTCTGCCCACAGCTGTGCGCCACCGGTGCCACCGTCATCTGGACGCGGCACCGCGGCGCGCCGGACCGAGTTCCGCTGATCTGCGCCTGGTTCGAGGAGCGAGGATTCGACCTGAAGTGGCTGTCCGACCCGCAGGCGGGTTTTGGTGTGGGGGCGCATCGCTTCACGGGCCAGCCGCAGCCTCTGGCTCTCGGCGAGCGCATGTTCCACTTCGTCGGCTACGACGTACTCGAGGACACCAGCCCCCAGGCTTGAACCTGGTGGATTACCGCGGGTCCATTCGCTGTGGCGTCGTATCCGCGAGTTGTCGAACAGGCGCTCAGCCTGAAGATTCCGTCCGGCTGCGGACTCGGGGACTGCGTAGGCAATGAGTTGCTCAGGCGAGACTCCACATCCGGATCGTGGTGTCGAGGCTGCCGGAGACGACGACGGGGGTGCCGTCCTCGCGTGTGCCCACAGCCAGAGCGCTGATGTTGTCGGTGTGGCCGGTGAAGGGGCCGCCAAGGGGTCGGCCGGTGTCGAGGTCGCGCACCACCACGTTGCGGTCGTTGCCACCTGAGACGATGACCGGGGTGCCGTCACCGTCCTTGGCCGTCACGACGAAGGGGTGGTGGGCGTTTCCTTCATGCGTCAGGGGCTCCCCGAGGGGCCGGCCCGACTCGAGGCTCCAGATGCGCAGCGCCGCCGGCGGGCTTGCCTCATCGAAGGGGAAGTTCGGGACCTCTGCCGAGATCACGACACGCTGTCCATCGCTGCGCTCCGCGATCGCCATCCCGTACACCAGGCAGGTGAAGCAGGTGTTGAGCGGCTTGCCGATGGGTTGACGTGTGTCGAGGTTCCAGATCCGCATCCTTGAGTCGGTGCTGCCGGTCACAAAGACGGGCGTCCCATCGGCCCGCCTGGTGACCTCGATGTCCATGACGCCGGAATAGTGACCCCACCACGGCTTGCCGATGAGCTTCGGCGGTATCTGGGGCGGCACGGCCCGCGGTTCCACATGGCGCGACAACCGCATCCAGGCGCGCACCGGCGACGGCAACCGCAGCTACACACCGGCCGACAACGCCAAATACCTGTGGCCGGTCGGCACCGCCCACGCCACCGACTACACCGGCTGACTCACTGCGCCCGCCGCCCGTCGCGCCCCTCGGCACCGGCCAGCACCGGCCGGCGGCAGACGGCGCCGGGCGCGTCTCATCCGAGGGGCCGGAACCCGGAAAACGTCCGCGCGGCCCCGGCCGGGACGTGCGCGCTGGGGCCGGTCACTCCGCGGAGACAGTTGCATGCGCGGGGGAGCCGGTCACCCGGCGCGAGACAGTGGCGTGCGCGGGGGTGCCGGTTACCCGGCGGGGACGGCGATGTGCAGGAGCAAGCCGGTTACCCGGCAGTGGCGTGCCCGGGGAACTGGTTACCCGGCGGAGACAGTGATGTCTCCGGAACCCGTGGTCAGTGACATCTTGCGCGGCGAGGAGCTGTCCTTCTTGACCGAGACGCTGGCGTCACCGGAGGCCGTGCTGGCCTTCACGTCGAAGGTCTCGTCGGGGACGGTGAGCACGACGTCGCCCGACCCGGCCGACAGCTCGACGCTCTCCGGCGCGACGGCGTACTTCAGGGTGACCTGGCCGGATCCCTCCTTGACCAGCAGCTTCTTGGAGCCCAGGCCGTCGCCCTTGATGTCGCCGGAGCCGGCCTCCAGGTCCAGAGGGCCGGTGAGCGACCTCAGCGTCAGATCGCCCGAGCCGGTGTCCAGGTCGACCGGCACCCCCTTGGGGACCTCCACCTGGTACTCGACCCCGCAGGTTCCCCACGACTTCTCGCAGTCGTAGAAGACGGACAGCGTGCCGCCCTCCACCTTGTGTGCGGCCCGCGGCTTGTCGTTGCTCCAGTAGAGCCTCTCGGTCACGCTGACATAGGCGGCATCCGACTCGGTGACGGTCACGTTCCCGCTGCCGCTTCTGAGGTGAAGCTTCTGCACCTTCTCCTTGACCTGGTACGTGCTGGTCTCCTCGTTCTTCGGTTTGCCGATGGCGTCCAGGCCGCACCCGGTCAGGAGCACCGCGGAGGCCAGCAGGCCGCCCGCGATCGCAGTGATCTTCATGCCGTCAATTCTGTCCGGCCTTCCCCGCGGCGGCATCAGGGATGCCCCGGACAGGTCCCCGGGAGAACCCTCACCTCCGACGTCCCTGTCCGTCCGCCGGTCAGGGGCGCCACCACGGTCAGTGTCAGCGGAGGTCGCGGAGGAGGGCGCCGATGACGGCGTCGACGCGGCACCTGCTCGCGGCCCGCACCGCGGACGACGCCGTGCGGCGCAGGCGGGCCGGCCTGCTGCGGCGGCTGCTCGCCGACCCCAGCAGCGTCACGGCGGTGGCCCCCAGCTCGGGCTCGATCCGGGCCTGTCCGTTTGTCGTGGTGGCCGCGTTCGCCGTCGTCCCGGACGAGGCCGAGGAGGCGCTCGCCGCGCACGCGGCCACCCGGCTCGCCGATCTGGTGAGCCTGCACTGCGAGACCCGCTACGGCCGGCACGGCTGCGCGCTGATCGACGGGACGGTCTACGCCCTGCTCCCGAGCGGCCCTTCGCCGAACGCCCACCGCGAACTGGTCGCCGACATCGCCCGCCGGGCCCACAGCGCGCTGCGCGTGCCCGTCCAGGCGGGGGTGGGCTCGCTCGTCCAGGGGTTGCGGTCGGTGGCGAGCTCGCGCGCGGACGCCGACCTCGTGCTCCGCGCGCTCGCCGACCGGCCGGGCGCCCCGGGACCGTGCCAGGTGGCCACGGTCGACCAGGTGTGGGCGGGGGCGACGCTGTCGGCGCCGGCCCGGATCCTTGCCGCGCACGACGCGCTCCCGCGCACGCTCGGACCGGCGGTGCGGGCCCACGACCTCGAACACGGCACCACGTACGCCTCCACGATCCTCGCCTACCTCGACGCCAACAGCGACATCGCGGCCGCCTCCCATCGCCTGTCCGTGCACCCGAACACGATCCGGTACCGGCTCGCGCGCGGAGGAGATCTTCGACCTCGCCGACCCCGACGAACGCCTGGTGCTGTGGCTGCGTCTCCGCCTGGGGGCCCAGGTCGGCTGGTGACGCCCGTCGCGCCGCGGGGCGACGGGCGCCGGCTGGCGAGCGGGAACGCAGGTAGTGGGGGCAGAACGGGCCTGCCCCCGCTACGGCGGTCACTTCACGGAGTAGGCGTCGGTGAGGACCTGCTGGACGGCGTTGCCGTCCCCGTCCTTCGCCTCGACCTTGATCGAGATGCCGCCCGGACCCTTGGGGTTGTGCACGAGCACCTTGTCGCCGGTCACCGCCGTGGCAGGCGTCCAGTGCGCGCCCTTGTCGCCGGAGATCCAGACTCCGCGCAGCGACGGCGACCTGCCGCCCACGGGCCTGACGGTGAAGGTGTACGGCCTGCCCGCCTGGACGGTGTCGTTCTCCGCCAGCCCGAGCCCGTACGTGAGGTGGATCAGCGGCGCCTGGGCGCAGGGCTGCTCGTCGCCCCACAGCACCGTGTCCAGGCAGGGCTGCGGGGCGCTGCCGCCGGCCGGGCGGGCGGACCGGAACGTCCAGGTGGTCTCGACGCCGGTGCCGGAGTGCTTGCCGGCGAACCCGTCCTGCCACGAGGCCGTGAGCCGGTACGCGCCCGGCCCGGCGGGGACGGTGTAGTAGGACAGGCCCAGGTCGTCGTACTGCGGCGCGACCTCGGCGGCGCCGCTGAACAGGTGGAGCTCCTCGGTCCCCGGCGCGCCCTGGTACAGGTGGCTCGGGTCGGAGGCGTCGGAGTAGTAGCCGAAGCCGAGCGAGCTGAGCGCGCGCAGCCGCAGCCGGTCGCCCTGGCGGCAGCCGTCGCAGTAGATGGCCGGGGTGACCCAGTCCGGCAGGTTCGGGCCGGGGGCGAACTGGGCGGGGACGATGGACTCGTTCCAGTCCTCCCGCTCCTTGGCGGCGCCGGCGAAGCCGCGCAGTGAGCTGGCGAAGCGGACGCCGCCCGAGGCGGGGTCGATGAAGGCGTACTCACGCCCCCACAGCACGTCCCGGCCGGGCGCGTTGTAGTACTCGGTCCTGGTCGCCGGCCCGGCGAAACTGTGCGAGCCGCGGATGCTGAAGCGCTGCTCGGGTGAGTACGTGTGGTCGACCTCGATGAAGTTCGCGTCCGGCCCCCACGTGCCCGCCGGCGGCGGGAACTGCGCGTGGTAGGTGGTCTCGACCTCGGTGAGGTCGCGGGCCTTCGGGGCGACGTTCAGGCGGCCCGCCGTGGTGCCCTTCAGGTAATAGGCCAGTTTGTACTCGAACGGGGTGGTGGGCGTGACGTGCAGGCCGGCGCTCGGGTACGGCTTGCGGGCCAGGGCCCTGCCGAGCCGGTCGGCCTCGCCGCTGTCGATCCACAACACCGGGATCTTGTTCTGCGCCGCGTACGCGGGATCGTGCAGCAGCCAGGCGAACCGGTCGCTGGTGACCACGCCCGCGGCCCCCGCCTTGATGGCCAGGTCCAGGTCGGCCAGGAGGAGTTCGAGCGAGTCCCTGGCCGGGAGGAAGACGAGTTCGCCGCGCGCGTCCGCGCCGCCGCGCAGGTCGTCGCCCGTGGTCAGGTTCAGCCGCCGGTCGGCGGTGAACTTCGGCACCAGCGCGTCGTGCTCGCTGATGTAGCGGGGGTTGAGCCGGAGGGCTGCTCGCGGGCGGTCTGACGGACGAGGTCATCGCGCGGGCCCTGGGGCTCGGGCTGCGCACCGTGCAGCGCCGCATCCACGCCGTCATGCGCGACCTGAACGCCGTGACCCGCTTCCAGGCGGCCCTGGAGGCCCGGGAACGCGGCTGGATCTAGCTCCGCGCGCGACCCCTCGGCCAGGCGGCCGGGCGTCCGGGGTGTCCGGGGTGTCCGGGGCGTCCGAGCAGCATGACGAGCAGCCGGACGGCCGAGACCGCGCCGGTGGCGGCGCTGAGCAGGGTGAACCAGAACCAGAAGGAACGCCAGGCGGCCGGGATCGGCAGGAGCGCCGCGACTGCGATCGGCAGGCCGAGCACCAGCAGGCGCAGCCGGCGCTCGTCCTTGAGCCGGTGGCCGGACGCCGCCGCCGGGCGCAGGCCGCCGACGATCGCCAGACGCCAGGCGCGCAGCGCGGTGACATGGAGCGCGACGACCATCGCGAGCCCCGCCAGCTGCGCCCATTCGAACGCGTCGGGGCCGGCCGGCGAGCCGTACAGCACGGCGGTCGAGATGAACGGCACCGTGCTGAGCGCCTCGACTGCGATCACCCGGGTCGCCGGCCTCTCGCGGAACAGCGGAGAGGCTGTTATGTTCATCATGTTAACTATCGTAGATTATTCGATAGATTCAGTCACGATCCTTTGGGAAGTCCATGAGAGTGCTCGCCCTCGGCGGACCCGGAGCGGTGACGCGGGTCGCGGTGCGCGTGGCGGCCGGTCTGCGCGGGGTCCGGGAGATCGTCGTCGCCGACCGCGACCTCGACGCGGCCCGCGCCCTGGCCGGGGAGCTGAAGGGCGTCCCGGCCCGGCTCGGCGTCCGCGACGTCACCGGCGGACGTGCCCTGGCGGCCGCGCTGGCCGAGGCCGACGTCGTCCTCAACACGCTCGGGACGCACCACCGGCCGGGGCCGCCGGTGCTGCGGGCCGCGATCGCCGCCCGCACCCACTACCTGGACGTCTGCGACGACTGGGCGGCCACGTCGGAGATGCTCGGCCTCGACGCCGAAGCCCGCGCGGCGGGCGTGCGCGCGGTGATCGGCATGGGCGCCAGCCCGGGGATCAGCAACCTGCTCGCGGCCAGGGCGGCGGCCCGCCTGGACACCGTGACCGACCTCTACACCGCCTGGCCCGTCGACGTGCCGGGCTCCGACGCCGGCCGGACCGGCCTGAGCGGGCCCGACGGCCGCCCGATCCCCGCCGTGGTGCACTGGATGCGGCACGTCAGCGGCACGATCGCGGAGATCGGCGGCGGCCGCCCGGTACGCCGGCCACCCCTGCGGCCGGTCGGGCTCGCGCTGCCGGGCGGCCGCGAGGGCACCGCGTACACAGTGGGCCACCCCGAGCCGGTGACCTTGGCGCGCAGCTACCGGGTGGCGGGGGAGTCGGCCGGTCTCATGGTCGTCACCCCCGGGACCGCGGCCTATCTGGACGTGCTGCGCCGCGACATCGACCGGGGCAGGCTCACCCCCGCGACGGCCGCCGCCGAGCTGTCCCGGCCCACCATGTGGCGGGCCCTGCGCGCCGCCGTACGGGCCTTCGGCTTCAAGGGGCCCGGCTCGCTGCCCGCGTTCTTCGCCGTCGCCACAGGGGTGGCGGACGGGCGGCCGGCGACCGTCCTGGCCCACCTGACGGGCCCGTCGCCGCTGCTCCAGGGCATGGCCGAGGCCACGGGCGGGCCGGCCGCGCTGGGCCTCGCGCAGCTGATCGACGATCCGGGGGCGCGGCCGGGCGTCCATCCGCCCGAGGCGGCGATCGACCACGAGCGGTTCTTCGCCGACCTGGCCCGGTGGACCGGCGGCTCGGTGCAGGTCGCCGTGGAGACGGCGTGACGGCGTGACGGCCCGTCAGTCGCCCGCGGCCGGCCGGCTCAGGCCGCCGTAGAGGCCGAACAGGCGGACGGCGCCGGCGTCCTTGCCCGTCTGCTCCTCCAGCAGCGACCAGCAGCGCGCGGCCAGCGCCCGGGCCCGGGCGCCGGGCCAGGGCCGGGGCAGCAGCTCGGGCGGAAGCAGCGGGTCGGCCTCCATCGCGCGGGTGAACTCCGCGGCCAGCTCCACCGCGATGGTCAGCCGCCGCGGCTCGGACGAACCGGACCTGCCTGACGGCTCGGCGTGCTCCTGGAGGAACCGGAGCCGGGGCTCGGCCACCGCGGCGAGCCGCTCGTAACGCTCGGCGATCTCGCCCAGCGGCCACATGGCCCGGGCGAGCGCGACGGGATCGCTCTCCTCGCCCCGGCGCAGGTCCCGGGTGGTCAGGAAGGTGACGTGGCCCAGGACGTCCAGGCGGCGGGCGTGCTCCTCGACGTAGGGCTCCCACGGATTGGCGCTGACGTACAGGCCGCCGTGGACGGGGGCGCCGCCCAGCAGGGTGAGCGCGGCACGCAGCGCGTCGCGCGCGGGCCGGGCGCTCTCCGGGACGGTGAAGGCGACGAGATGCCAGGCGCCGTCCCAAGGGGCGAGCCCGGCGTCCTGGCGGTAGGCGTGGGTGACGAACTCGACGTCGAGGCCCATCGCGCGTCCGGTGCTGCCGGTGGCGCGCAGGATCGCCTTGCGCCCCCGCCCTTCCTGGACGAACCGCCCCTCGGCGACCAGCCGTTTGATGCACAGGCGCACCTGCTGGTCGTTCATGTCCAGCAGGTTGGCGGTGGCGTAGAGCTCGCCGGCGTCGACCGTGAGATCGGTGCGGACGAGCGCCTCGACGAGCATCCGGGTGGGGACATGGACGTCCATGCCGACTATCGTATCGACTCCGATCGTTAACCGCCGATGACCTGGGCCACCGCGTCCAGCAGGGTGCGGTGACGGGGGTCGGCCAGGGCGTCGGCGGGCATCGTCCGCGGCAGGAAGGCCAGGGCGAGACCCCGGCGCGGATCGCCGAGGCCGAGGGCGCCGCCGATGCCCGGATGGCCGAAGGCCGTGGGCGACCCCAGCCGCCAGGCGCGGCTGGGCAGCGCGAACCCGCACCCGAAGGCCGACGGCACGCCGAGCACCCGGTCGCGCCCGGCGACGCGCCGCCGGACGGCCGCCCGCCAGGTCCGCGCGCCGACGAGCGGCGGCTCGTCGCCGGGCGCGGATCCGGCGCCGGGCAGCAGCAGCGCGTAGAGCCGGGCCAGGGAGCGGGCCGTGGCCACGGCGTTGGCGGCCGGCAGGTGGGCGGCGAGGGTCTCCGGGCGGGCCACCCACCGGTCGGGCGGCTCGGTGAGCGCACCCCCCACCGTCATCGCCGCCCACAACGGCGTCCCGGGCCGGGCGAAGACCGCGGTGGTCATCCGGACCAGGAACGGGACGCGCGGGGCGGCGTGCACGGGCGCGGGTGGCGGGCCCGGCTGCCCGCCGCCGATGCCGATCGCCAGGCCGCGCGGCCGGCACACCCACGCGTCGAGCACCTCGCCGAGCCGTCCGCCGGTGACGCGGCGGACGAGCTCGTCGGCGAGCGTCCCCCAGGTGACCGCGTGGTACCCGGGCCGTCCCGGCGGCCAGCGCGCGGGCTCGGCGGCCAGGACGTCGGCCAGCGGACGCCCCTCCAGCACCTCCGCGAGGGTGGCGCCGCCTTCCGGGGCGATGAGCCCGGCCTGATGGCTCAGCAGGTGCGCGACCGTGATCCCGGACTTGCCGCGACGGGCGAACTCGGGCCAGTACCTGGCCACGGGCGCGTCGAAGTCGAGCTGCCCGCGGTCGGCGAGCACCGCCAGGCAGGCGGCCGCGACGCCCTTGGAGGCGGAGAAGACCACCTGCCGGGTGTCCGGGCCGTAGGGGCCGGACGCGTCGCTCCCGGCGTACAGATCGACGACGGCCCTGCCGCGGTGGATGACGTGCAGCCCCGCGCCGCGCTCGCCCGGCCTGCCGGTGATCGCGGCGAACGCGCGGCGGACCGGCTCCCACCCGGGCCCGACGTCGCCGCGGACCCCGGTAAGCGGGCGATCGGCGCCGGTCACGGCGTCCGGTCCACGGTGACGACCTCGTCGCGGCCGGCGCACGGCGGGTCGCAGTGGACGGCCAGCTCCGCGAAGTACCTCTCCGGATCGAGCACGGCGTCCGGGGGATGGACGCCGGCGGCGCGCACCGAGCCGTCGAGGATCTGCGCCGCCGCCAGCGACAGCGGGATCCCGGTCGCCCTGGCCATCCCGCGCGGCGAGCCGATCAGCCGCGCGCCGATCCGGCACGGCCGGCCGTCCCGGACGCCGGCGGCCAGCGCGAAGAAGGGCGGCAGCGAGCCGGGGCCGCGCAGCGAGAGCCGGCGCACGGCGGAGCGGGCGAAGCGGCCCGCGGTCGGGCGCTCGATCGCGGCCGCGGCCTGCTCCAGGGAGAGCCCGCCCCGGTCGATCTCCTCGCGCAGGGTCATCAGGTACGCGGCCGTCTCCGGCCTGACCACCATGACGCAGGCGGAGTCGCCGGTGATCGAGCAGGTCGCCGGGAGCGTCAGCGGCTCGGGATGGCCGACGGTGTAGGCGGTGCCGGGGCCCAAGCCCGGATAGTCGAGCCTGACCGGTTCGAGCGGCGGACGCTCGGCGGGCGCGCCGCCGGCCCAGACGCGGATCGAGCCGGACAACTGCTGCATCCAGTGGACGACGGCGGCCGACTCCCCGCCCGCCGAGGCGTCGGCGGGGTCGTCGCCGACGAACGGGACGTCCACCGGCCAGGCGGTGTGGACGCTCTCGACGGTGTCCAGCTCACGGGTCGCCAACGCGGCCAGCATGTTGCTGGTGCCCGGGCTCGCGCCGGCCCCGATCACGGCCGTCACGCCCGCGTCCCGCGCCTGGGCGTCCATGGCGAGCATGTCCAGGGTCGGTTCCCAGTCGTCGCAGATGTCGGCGTAGTGGGTACGGCTCTCGATCGCCGCCCGCAGGATCGGCACGCCGAGCCGGAAGAACGGGCCGGTGGTGTTGACGACCAGATCGGCGTCGCGGAACAGCTCGCGCAGCCGGACCGGGTCGGCGGCGTCCACGGTCGCGGCCGAGGCGTTGGCGTACTTGACGGACAGCCGCGCGGCGGCGGCGGTGTCGCGGTCGGCGATCACCAGGTCGGCGATGTCCGGCCGCCCGGCCAGCGCCTCGACGACGGGCCTGCCCATCGCGCCGGCGCCGCCCAGGGCCACCACGCGGTACTGCTCACCCATCGAAGATCATCCCCTTGCGGACGTCGAGGAACGCCGACCGCAGCCGGTCGGTCAGGTAGTTCTGGCCGGCCGTCCACGGCGCGCGGTCGCCCTGCTGCGGGAACAGGTGCGCCGCGCGCTGGACGTAGGCGGAGGTCAGGCCGAGCAGCGGACGGCGGGCGACGTCGCGCGGCAGCGCGGGCATCGCGGTGGTCAGGCCGTGCCGCCGCATGTGGTCGAGCAGCCGGACGACGTACCGGGACGACAGCTCCGCCCGCAGCGTCCAGGACGCGTTGGTGTAGCCGACGCAGAAGGCCAGGTTGGGCACGCCGCTCAGCATCAGCCCGCGGTAGGCGGTGGTTTCCGCTAGGTCGACCGGGCGGCCCTGCACCGACACGGCGATCCCGCCGAGGGGGATCAGCGACAGGCCCGTCGCGGAGACGATCACGTCCGCCTCCAGCGTGCGCCCGGACTCCAGCTCGATCCCGTGCTCGGTGAGACGGGCGATCCGGTCGGTGACCATCGACACGCGCCCGGCGGCCACCTCGCGGAACAGGTCGCCGTCGGGGACGACGCACAGCCGCTGGTCCCAGGGCTGGTACCGGGGGGTGAAGTGGCGGTCGAGGAGGGCGGGGTCGGGCAGGTAGCGCTGGATGCCCTTGCGCAGGTGCCGCTTGGTCTGCTCCGGGTAGCGCCGGCTCAGCCAGTACGTGAGCTGGCTGCTCAGGACGTTCTTGGCGCGGAGCAGCCGGTGGGCCGTACGCGCGGGAAGCAGGCGGCGCAGCGGGCCCGCCATCGGGTCCACGTCGGGCAGGGAGGTCAGGTAGGTCGGGGAGCGCTGCACCATCGTGACGTGCCCCGCCCGTTTCGCCAGCGCCGGCACCAGGGTGACCGCGGTGGCCCCGCTGCCGATCACCACGGTGCTCTTGCCGGTCACGTCGAGGTCGTCCGGCCAGAACTGCGGGTGCACGAACCGGCCGCCGAAGTCCTCGGCGCCCTTGAACTCCGGCTGGTGGCCGTGGTCGTAGTCGTAGTAGCCGGCGCAGACGTACAGGAACGAGCACGTCCAGGTCCCGCGGGTGGTGCGCACCGTCCACCGGCGCCGCTCCCAGGACCAGTCGGCGGACAGGGCCTTGGTCCGGTGCCGGACGTGCCGGTCGATGCCGTGGTCGCGGGCGGTGTCCTCGATGTAGCGGCGGATGGTGTCGCCGTCGGCCAGGGATTTTCGGCCGCGCCAGGGCTGGAAGGCGTAGCTGAGGGTGAAGATGTCGGAGTCCGAGCGGACGCCCGGGTAGCGGAACAGGTCCCACGTCCCGCCGGGACGGTCTCGGGCCTCCAGCACCGCGTAGGTCCTGCCGGGTCGCCGCTGGAGATGCCATGCGGCGCCGATGCCGGACAGGCCGGCACCGATGATCAGTACGTCGACGTGTCGCCCGGCATCGGCCGTGTCGGCTTCGCTCGTCATGAACGCCACCTCTCTTTCGCATGCAAAACTATCGCATGAAAAGCGAACGTAGCAATTCCGAACGATTGTCTCAGGGCATGGCGAAGCGCGCCCCGGCTCGTGCTCGCAAGGGCCGGCGCGGGGGCGGAGGTCAGCGCTGGTTCAGGAGGCCGGGCTCCGGTCGACCCAGGACGGGTCCGCGACGAGGTTCTGCAGCTCGTTCACGAGCCGGGCGGAGTGGAACCCGTCGGCGGCGGCGTGGTGCACCTGGAGTGCGAGGGGGAGCAGGACCCGGCCGTCGCGCTCGGTGTACCGGCCGAGGGTGAAGATGGGGGCGAGGTGGTCCCAGTTGTCGCCGATGTTGAGGTTGAACCCGGTGAAGGACGCCCACGGCAGGCTCGACACGTCGAACGTGTTGGACGGCGGCGCCCCCTGCGGGAAGAACTCGGTGGCGCGGGCGTGCTCGGCGAGCAGGGGAGCGGCGACGTCGTGGAAGGCGGCGAAGTCGGGGTCGTAGGGCGCCCACACGCACGCGAACGTCTCGCGTCCGGGGTTGAAGACCGTGAAGGCCGGATGCACGACGGGCCAGACGGCCGGCTCGCCGGAGGCGGTGAGGCACATCCGGAACTCGTCGTGCCGGTTGACGACCGTGGCGATCGCCCAGACCTGCGCGAGGTAGGACTTGCGCCGCGACCGGCCGAGCGCCGCCGCGAACGCGGTGACGTCGATCTCCACCGTGATCGAATACGTGCACGGGACGGCCCGGCGGTAGTGCTCGAAGTGCTGCCGGCGCGGCCAGGCATCGGTGTCGATCGGGATGGGGGCGTCCATGTGCTCATCATCCCAACCGCCGGGCCGCACGGAATGTCGGCCCCGGCGGATACGGTCACCTCCCATGTCGGCTGGTTCCGTGACCTCGAACCCGAGACCGCCGCGCTGTGGCCGTCGCCCGGAGAACCGGTCTCCTTGAGCGTCCCCGACGAGCTCTACTTCGTCTACGGGGCCGAGCAGGACTGCGTCGACCTGCGGGAGGAGTACGTGCGCGACACCCTGCTGGTCGGCTACGGGGATGACGGCGAGTTCCTGCTCAACCCCCACGTCAGGACCGCCGACGGCGAGTGGGAGGCGTGGTTCCTCGCGCCCTGGCTGCCGGGCGCCGACCGCCACAGGTCCTTCTGGGACCTGATGAGGACGCAGTAGCCTCCGAAAGGCCGGTCTCACCCCGGCGCGGGCACGCCGGCGACCGGGGCCGGCTCCCCATGGACGGGCAGCAGGCGGGCCAGCAGGGCCGTGGCCAGCGCGGCGATCAGCGCGGCCTCCAGCATGCGCTCCAGGATGATCATATGGATCAGCCACGGCAGCGCCGTCCGCAAGGGCAGCCACACCAGCTCCAGCGCGAGGGCGTAGAGCACCGCCGCGGCCAGCCCCGTCAGCATGCCCTTCGCGACCGGCGACGTCCCGGACAACCCGGCCACGCAGGCCGCCAGGGCGGCGCCGGCGGCGGCTCCGGTCGCGATGACGCCCGACAACGCGGTGCCGGAGCTCTGGAAGACGTAGCCGTTGACCGTGCCCGACACCATCCCCGCGACCAGCGCCGCGGCGGCCGCGCAGCCCACCGCCAGGGCGAGGCGGCCGGTGCGCCGGGGCGCGGGCGGGCGGCGTTCGCCGAGGGTGACGAAACGTACCGCCATGGGGGCCAGCATGAGCAGGACGACGGCGAGCAGCAGGAGGACGCCCGCCGACAGGCGGGAGTCCAGCATGATCTGCGCACTGATCAGGACCTGCGCCAGCGGGTCGGAAACAGCGGGATATTTCTGGACGTGGGCGATGATGATGTCGGCCTGGACGTCGTAGAACCCCCGCGCGACCAGCGTCACGACCACCGCGATCAGCAGCAGCGGCCCGAGCGCCGACCGCAGCCCGTGCACCCGCGGCGCCCACATCCGCGCCACCCACCGCACCCACACCCCCAGCAGCAGGCCCGCCACCGCCAGCACCACCAGCCCGGCGAGCTGCACCGACACGGGGAACGGCGCCAGCGCATGGTCGGTCATCCTGCTCGGGGCCAGCACCCAGCCGCCCGCCAGCCCCACGGCCAGGCCCAGCGGGACGTGCACGGCGTCGCCGCGCGCCCCCACGGCCCGCAACGCCCGCAACCCCAGCGCGACGGCCAGCAGCAGGGCGAACACCTCCGCCGGCCACGGCAGCGTGTTGGTGCGTCCCTGCGCGGTCAGCGACGTGGCCGGATCCATGGTCAGGGAGAAACAGCCGCCCAACGCCAGCGGGAAGACGAAACCCTGGCGTACCAGCGGCTCCTCGTCCTCCAGCGCGGCCCGCCGGACGGCGAGATGCGGATGGGTGCGCACCCGCAGCGACACCGGCCACCGGCGCGGCGCCGGCGCCTGTTCGAACACGCGGCGCAGCGGCGTCGCGTCCCGCTCCCACGACAACACGCGGGCGTCGGCCATCAGCTCACGCGACTGCAGCACCACCGAACGGGTCAGCCACGACAACACCGCCAGCCCGGCGATCTGGGCGGCGAACAACCACGACAGCGCCGCGCGCGCCCCGAACGGCATCAGCTCCGACCGCAGGAACGGCGCCTGCCCCGACACCACCCCGTTCACGGCGGCGAGCAGGCCCGGCACGAGGATCACCGCGGCGTAGGACCGCCACATCGCCAGCGTGACCGCCGTGATGGTCAGGTCCCTGTTGCGCACGTGCGCCAGCTCGTGCAGCACCACCGCCCGGAACAGCGGCCGGTCGCGCTCGAACGACATCCAGGTGCCCCGGCTGATCACCACGTACCGGCGCCCGGCCCGGCCGAAGGCCAGCCCGGCCACCGCGGGGTCGAGCACGTCGAGCAGGAAGACGACCCGGCGGCCGCCGAGTACCTCCGCCGCCATCCGCCGCAACTCCTCGCCGACCTCGCCGCCGACCGGACGCAGCCGCCGGCGGCGGATCCGCCAGGCCGGGCCGAACCAGTACTGCAGCCCGGTGAGCAGGACGAGCGTCGCGAAACAGAGCAACACGCCGAGCCGGAGATCCTGGTGAGCCCCGCGGCTCATCACGTGGCACGCGGGATCGTCCAGGCCCTTCAGCGCCGCGAGCTGGCACGCCTCCCTGACCTTCGCCGGGACCTCCGCCCCCTGCACCGACAGCAGGTCGAAGATCCCCGGCCGGTAGATCGCGGTCGTCGCGAACGCCAGGCTGATCAGCAGGACGAACGCGGACGTGGTGGCCGACGGGAGACGGCCTCTCATGACGGGTTACGGGCCAGCTCGCTCACCACCGCGTCGGCCAGCGCGTCGGCCTGCGCCTGCGACATGCCCATCCGGCGCGCCTTGTGGTAGGCGACCTTGCGGATCTCCGTCAGCCGGGCCGGCGGCAACGGCGCCGGGCCCGCCGGCTGCGCCTCGGGCAGCTCCCGCGGACGGCGGCGCAACCGGCCGATCAGCCGGCCGGTCCACGAGCCGACGTCCTTGCCCACGTCCGCGAGCACCGTGGTCACGACGCCGGAGACGATCGCCGTCACCAGCAGCTCGTCCACCCCCGGCAACCCGAAGCCGAGCGGATCCCGATGCGACCTCGGCCTGGTCCTGCCGCCGAGCGCGTCCCAGGTCTGGTCGAACAGCGGTAGTTCGGCGGGAGCGATCCTGGTCACGACCCGGCGGCTGAGATCCTTGGCGAACACATCGGACACTAGACCTCCAACAGGAGAATTCCGTTGCCTGAAATATAGGCAGCTCCGAGGCCGGATGTCCTTGGATGCCGGATGTCCTTGGATACTGACGGCCCGGCCCGGCTTCCGCCGCATTTCCTCCGCGTTCCTCCGTGGCCCGTCCGATGACCAGGGCCCTGGTCAGGGCGCTTTTCTGGCTCTTGGGCAGCCTCTGGATCCAGAAGGGCCGGCCTCTGGGGCTGGAGGGAACCGGCGTCCTGCTCGCCGTTGCGGCGTGGGCCCAGGGCGTGTCCGGCCTTCAGGTCGGCCGCGATGGGCGCGGTTCCGTGGCAGGTCACGCTCGCGGCCTGCGACAACTTCAGCCCGCGTGCAGTGCGGGCCATGGCGGGTGTGTGGGACGCCGCACCGCCCAGGCGATGGCAGCCGGCCCGCTTCCTGGCCGCCGGCCGGGCGATGCGGTGCGTGCTCGCCCGTCACACCCCACGGCACAGGGCGAACGGCGGGGTCTATGCGACGCCGGTCTGAGCGCGGACCATCCGCGCGTACCATCCGTGCCGGTCGCCGAGCAGGTCGAGGCGATCTCCGTGTTCCGCTACCCGGCCCTCGTCCAGGGCCACGACGGTGTCGAAGGACTCGAGGACGCCGAACCTGTGGGTGATCATCACCGTCGTCCGTCCCGCCCGCTCGGCCAGGATCGCCTCGACGACCTCCAGTTCGGTCATCGGATCGAGCGCGGAGGTGGCCTCGTCGAGAACCAGCACTGACGCGCCGGCCAGGAGCGCGCGGGCCAGGGCGATGCGCTGTCGTTCGCCGCCGGACAGCAGCGCCCCCCGCTCTCCCACCAGCGAGTCGTAGCCGTCCGGGAGTGCCATGATCCGCTCGTGGACGCGGGTGAGCCGGCAGGCGCGCATGAGATCGTCCGCGGTGGCGTCGGGGGCGGCGTATCGGAGGTTGTCGGCGATCGACCCCTGGAAGAGGAAGGGCTCCTGCGTGGCGATGCAAACCTGTCCGGGCGACGGACGGGTGATCTTCACCCCGTCGATCCGGACCCAGCCCTCGGTGGGCGTGTGCAGGCCGGCCAGCAGGTGGCCGAGTGTCGTCTTGCCCGAGCCGCTCGGGCCGACGACCAGCGTGGTGGATCCGGCCGGGAGGGCGAGACTCACAGCGTCCAACGCCGGACGGCCCCGCTCCTCTGCGGCGTACCGGAACGTGGCCCCATGGACGGCGAGCGCGCCGGGCCCGGGAGCGGGGTCCGGCCGTGCATCAGGTCCGGGCTCCAGCTCGGGCTCCATGTCGAGGTAGTCGAAGACCCGCTCGAAGGCTCCCTGGGCGGAGCGGAACTCGGTGGAGATGTGCAGGAGTTGCCAAAGGGGCTGGTAGAGCCTGGCCTGCAGCACGGTGAAGGCCACCAGTGTGCCTGGGGTGATCCCGTCGGACAGGCCCGCCGCCACGAACACCAGATAGGGGGTCAACACGAAGAAGACGTGTCCCGCGCTCAGCACCCCTTGGGCCACCAGTCCGGAGCGTACTCCGAGCCGGATCAGCCGCCGGCTTTCCGTGGCGAATCGGCCGGCCTCGTCCGCGCTTCTGCCGTGGACCCTGGCCAGGATGACGGCGCCCAGGCTCAGCCGCTCCGCCACGATGGCCGACAGTTGCGCGCGAGAGTGCTGGCTGACCTCCGACAGGTTCCTGAGCGCCCGCCCGGAGCGGGAGGCCACCCAGACGACGATGGGCGCGAGAATCAGGGCGGCACCCGCGAGCTGGGGGGACAGTGCCACCATCGCGCCGGCGGCGGCCACGAATCCGATGACGCCGGACAGCGTGCTGGGCAGGGTGTCCTTGACGGCGTTCTCGATCTGAGCGGTGTCGTTGGCCAGCCGCGACTGGATCTCACCGCCTGGTGTCGCGGCGAAGAAGGCCAGCGGCATGCGCTGGAGACGGCCGAACAGTTCCACGCGCAGCGCGTGCACCACTTGCTGCGCGACGCGGGCCGACACCCACGACTGGCCGAGGTCCACCACACCCACCGCGCAGGCGGTGGCCGCCGCCAGGCCGGCGATCAGCGCGAGCAGCGGCAGGTCGGGACCGCCCGCGCCGAACAGCGCCCGGTCGAAGACCAGCTGGGTCAGCAACGGGACGGCGGCGTTCAGTGCGGAGTAGGCCACGACGAGCAGGACGACGAAGCAGATGGCGAGCCGGTGCGGCATGAACAGCCGCACGACCCTGCGCCAGGTTCCGGGGGCGGGAGGCTTCTCCCGAGCGAAGAGGGGACGATCGTGCACGGGCCGGGCCTGTCCTTGTCTGCATCGAACGTCTGGTGACCGAGCGTCTGGTGGATCGAGCGTCTGGTAGATCGAGCGTCTGCTGATCGAACCGCTGATGATCGAACAGAGCCCCGCCCGCCCGTGTCCGGGCGGGCGGGTTCGACTGTCAGTTGTCGGTGCAGCCGAAGTGCTTGATGCAGTTGGTCAGCCGGAGCGCCTCGTTGGCGCCGGGCTCGAGCTCCTGGAGCGCCTGCAGGTCCTCGACGTCGAAGGACATGGTCGTCACCTCCTTGTGAATGCCGGGGCCGCCTGTGGCGCGGCCGTCTGTCATCGCCGTCCCGCTGCGGGAACGGCGAGCCTGGGGGCCTCCTCCGGCATCCACAACCGGGCGGACCGGTCGCGCAGTCGGATGAGGAAGGCGACGATCCCCGCCGTACCGGCGAGAAAGGTCGGCGGGAAGTCTCCCTGGGGTCCGGGGACGAGGAGGCGGCCGCGACGATCGGCCGCACGGATCTCCAGGCAGCCGGCCAGATCTCGCGCCCACCGCCGGTAGTGGTCGTCACCGGTGTAATCGGCCATGTCGAGCAGGAATTCACCGTCGCCGGGCAGCCCGTGGCACGGCACCGGCCCTGACTGCCATCGAGTACGGTGCACGGCCGCCGCGGCCTTGCGCGCCAGGTCCAGCGCGGGCGGGTCGCCGGTGGCACGCCAGTACCGCACGAGGAAGGAGCCGATCCCGGAGGAGCCGCTGCACCAGTGCGGCCGGCGCGGGCGCACCGTGGACAGGTCGCCGCGCTGCGTCGGCCACCAGGCGGTGTCGCCGTCCACTTCGGCGTGTTCGTAGAGGGCGCGGGCGATCTCGTGGACGGTCGCCGTCCAGTCAGGCCGGTGGAGGGCCCGGCCCGCGTGGAGCAGCGCGGTCCCGATGCCGGCGATGCCGTGCGCGAAACCGAAGTGGTTGGCCCCGGCCAGGCCCGAGTCGAACGTCTGCGGCGTCGGCCACTGCGGGTGGCCGTCGCCGTACGACCGCGCCTGATGCAGGTTCTGGAAAACCTCGGCGGCCCGGTCCCGGAGCGGGAGATCTCCCGAGGCCAGGGCGATGTGCAGGAGCGCCATGCCGCATCCGGCCAGTCCGTGCGTCACGTCGGAGCCGGGGTGGTCGGTCGGCAGTTGCCGCGCCGTCCGTACCGCGAACCGTGCCAGCTCGGCGTCGCCCGTGGCCGTCGCCGCGTCGTACAGCGCCCACACGGCGCCGGAGCGCCCGAAGTGCAGGCCGGGCGGCCAGACGTCCTCGGCCGCCAGCCGCCGCCTCAACCAGCGGGCGAGTTCGGCAGCCGCCCTCGCGTGCGGTTCGGCCCGCGTCAGGACGCCGAGGATTCCCGCCGCGCCGCCGTTGACCGAGCACGGATCGGCTTCGATGCCGTCGGCGGCGTCGGGCCACGGCGACGGGGCGTCCTCGCTCGTGTCCATCGTCTCCACCAGGTGCGCGATCCCGTCGTCGATCAGGCGGCCGATCCGCTGCGGCGGCCGGGACCGGTGGTGGGGGGCGGCCCGCTCCGGGGCGGGAGCGGTGAGGAAGCGGAGGCAGCTGTCCAGCGACCAGCGCCGCTCCGGTTCTGTCGCCAGCAGGCTCTCCACGAGCGGTCGCAGCAGGGCGAGCGTGGGGTTGGCCGCGGCAACCGCTGCCACCCTGGCCGCCTGGCAGGGGCCCGGCGGGTCCAGGTGGGCGCCGACCGCCAGGAAGTACGCCATCGCGCCGAGGCTGTAGAGGTCGGCGCTCGCGTGCGGGGCGGGCCGGAACTCCCCCGTGTGGCCCGCCAGCTCCGGGGCGAGGTAGCCCGGAGTCCCGCCCACCATGACGGTGGTGCCCGGCACGGCCGCGTGTTCCAGGTCGATGAGCCGTAGTTCACCGCCGGGCGAGAGCATCACGTTGTTCGGCGACAGGTCGCCGAACACGTAGCCTCGGCCGTGCAGCGCCTTCAGCAACGTGGCCAGGCGGCTGATGATGGGCAGGACCTGCGCCGGCGCGCTGCCGAAGCCGTCCTCGCCCAGTGGCCCGGCATTCTCGTCCGACCAGCGTTGCAGCGTGATCCCCGGCACGAACTCCTCGACGAGGAAGGTGTGGCCGCCCTGCTCGAAGAAGTCCACCACGGCCGGTGTGATCCCGGCCGTGGCGAGGGCTTCCAGGCAGGAACGTTCGGCCGCGATCCGATCTCGCGCGTCGCGGCCGCTCAGATCGGCGCAGGCGTGCGGACGCCCCTCCTTGACGACGACGTCGTGGCCGGTGGTGGTGTCCTCGGCGAGGTAGACGCCGCCGCGGTTGGCATGCCGTACGGCGGTACGGACGATGAACCGGTCATTGAGCATCACCGCGGCCGCCCGCGGGCGCCGGCTCGCCTCCGGGACCTCGAACGGGCAGGTCGCGAACGGCGGCGGGGAGAAGCTGGGCCGCCGTTCGTCGGGAACGAGCCTGCCCTGCGGCGAACGCAGCCGAATCTCGTAGAACCCGTCGTTGCCGAGCACGCGGTGCCCGCTGAAGGCGCCGTAGCGGTAGTGGACGATCCCGCCCGCCCGGTACGGACGGTCGGAAAGGATCACCGGACCGGGAAGTCCGCGGGTGGCGTCATCGAGCAGGGCGGCCAGGCGTACCGACTCGGCGTCGTCGAGGGGATAGACGGTGATGAACTTCCCGGCCTGCGCCCGGCTGCAGTGCGGCTCAAGGAGTTTCCAGTAGTCGTTCAGCCGGGCGGGGAACTTGAAGGCGCAACGGGCCTCGGCGAGTACTCGCGAGACGCGGGCGAGCGCCAGCGGGGCGGAGAGCATCGTCGCGGAGACGTGCAGCTTCCATCCCTGGTCGGGCATCGGATAGGTGTCGGGGGTGACCTTGCACCAGAGGTCGTCCTCGACGATCGACCAGTCCCGTGCGCCCGCGCGCCCGAGTTCGGCGGTCACGATGTCGCGCAGAATGGCCGGGTCTTCTGAATGCATGCCCACGTGACCCGCTTCCACCGTCGCCGCCTGCCTGCGGAACCGAGGGTCGCGAAGCGCTCTTGCAGATGAATGGGAAATGAATTGAATGCGAGGTGAGAGCTCGTCTCCCGGCCGGAGGAGAGCGCCACTTCCTGTACCGGTCGCATTTAGCTGAGATGCCGGGGTTGCGCCTTCGCGTTCGACCGCCATCCCATTTTCCGATTTTGCGGTTTTGGAGCGCCCGATTTAAACGCTCAAACCTTTTCCCGTGGTTCTCACGCAGTTCTCCTGGCGCTCAGACTTCATCATGTCATGTGTGACATGTTATTGCCCGTGTGTGGCGCGAGGCCGCACGCCCGATCATCAAAGGGGAAATCGTTGAAGCAGATCGTCAAGCGTGGAGCCGCAGTACTCGCCGCAGGGGCGGCGGCCGCGGGGGCGCTGGCGTCGAGCAGCCCGGCATCCGCCGCCACGACTACGACCACCTGCAGTGACAGCGTCCTGATCTCGGGCCTCTCCACCAAGGCCTGCGTGGATCTCACCGGCACCCAGGCACGGTTCTACGGCACCGTCGGCGCGCCCGGCATCGCGGAGCCTGGACCCGGCGGAGTCATCACCCCACAGCGCGCAGAGGTGGAGGTGTCCGGCCAAGTCGCCGGTGGCCTGTTCCTGGGCTCCCGGCGGCAGTCGGTGAGCATCTGGAACAACACCGTGACCGTTGAGGGCGCCACCGCGACCGTCCCCTGCGGATCGACGGTTCGCGCCGAGGTCAAGCTGTCCCAGGGGCCCGTGGGTCCCGGCGGGCCCAGCTTCTACGGCCCTGCCTCCGTCACGGTGGACGCGCCGGTCGGCTGCTGAAACAGATGGATCGACGGTGGGCGCGGAACAGCCGTTCCGCGCCCATGTGCGCATGTCCCCGGGCAGCGCTGAGGTCGTGGCGCTGGAAGGGCAGGTGTTTGCCCGCCACCGACACCGTGTCGCCGCTGCGGGACAGCGCGAGGACCGCGCCTCCCGGCATGGCGAGAGGCGGGCCGGCAGGCCGGCGGTGTCCCACAGTTGGACGACGACTCCATCCGTGCCGACGCCGAGTGGCGTGCGCTTTCGCCCGAGGCGGGCTGGAGGCGCCGGCCGACGAGGTACGCTCGGGCCGCCCGCCGTCGATCAGTCTGGATGAGCCACCTGATCTGCGACAACCACGGCACACACAAGACCCCGGCAAGCAGGGGAGCGCTGGTTCGGCTACCTGTCCGACCAGCTCATCCGCCGAGGAGATCCTCAAATCCCTCGCTGAATATTGCCGACGAATTTCCGGCGGATGACACTAGTCGCCGTGGAGCCCGTCGGGGTCGCAGTAGTCGATCTCGTTCGTCGGCTTGAAGTCGGCCACGATGATCTCGCGCCGGAACGGGCCGCCGCTCTCCATCTCCTCGGCGGACGCCTCGAAGGTGAAGCGCTGCATGGGCCGCAGCAGCCTGCCCGCGATGACCACCGGCCTGCGCACCGAATAGATGGCGGGGAACGGGCAGCAGTAGTAGCTCCCGAGCGGCTTGCCCGCCGCGTCGAGGGCGTAGGCGATGGCGCCGTCCCGGAAGGCGGCGTCGATCTGCGCCTGGATGTGCAGCGTGGCGGCCGGGTCGGGGTCGTACTCCCACATCTCCTTGACGGCCTGCCGGGCCTTGGGGTCGGCCTGCCAGTAGTCCCGCCGCTGCGGGTCGGTCAGGCACCAGGGGTCGAGGTCGCGCAGGTTCGCCTCAAGGGACCGGTACGTCGCCGCGGGCCTGGTGACGGTGCTCTGGTAGGTGGCGATGTGCCTGGGCATGGCGATGAGCTGGCCCACGTGGTAGTAGAGCTCCAGGGACCGCTGCAGCCGTTGCTCGATCGCCTCGTGCAGGCTCGGCTGCGGATCGGCCTTGAGCAGCCCCTCGGCGTAGTCGGCGGCGGTGGCCGCCTCGGCCACGAGCTGGCGCAGCCGCTGCAGGTCGGCCTGGTGGTCGTGGTCGTCGGCGACGGTCTGCTCGAACACGCCGAAGGCCACCTCCGCGTGCCGGCGGATCGCGCGCGTGGCGGCCAGCATGCCGTGCAGATGGGGCAGCGGGCACGGGTCCGCCTCGGCCCATTCGGGCAGGTCGGCGGGCAGCTGGAGCTCTGTCTCGACCAGATAGCGGGTGTTGCCGGCCGCCTGCCGGGCGCGCGACACCCAGCCTTCCACCTGCGCGAAGCAGGCGGCCACCTGCCGGCTGGTGACCGGCGGCACGTAGCCCGCGGTGCGCGGGTCGGCGCTGTAGTCGGAGTCCAGGAGCTGCTCGCCGATGGTCTGCAGCACGAACGCGTTCCAGGTGCACAGCAGCTGCCCGGAGGCGGACTGCGGGCCGTGCCAGAGGTTGACGCCGTCCTGGACCAGGCGTAACCGCAGCTCCTCGGCACGCTCCAGCTCGGTGTAGACCAGGCCCCCGGCCCGCCGGTACGCCTCCAGCTCGTCCGCGCGCACCTCGCCCTTGTACGCCGCGACCATCCGCGTCATCAGCGTCGGCCGCCCCGGATCATTGGCCATCATGTACGTCCCCGTCCTCTTCCCCCGTGACAATTGGTGATCCGTACCCTAAGCCGCCATCCCCTCGGCGGGCCATCCATGGCGGGCTCCGGAATCAGCCCGCGCGGCACGGAGGTGACGCCCTACGATCGGGGGATGGCCGTCCCCGAGCTGATCCGCATCGTGACGCGTTCGTCTCCCATGGCGCTCGCGCAGGTAGAGCGCGTACGGCGGGAGCTGACCGACCGGCATCCCGGCATCCGCACCGAGGTCGTCCCGGTCACCACGTCCGGCGACCGGTGGCAGGGGGCGCTGTCGGCGCTGGGCGGCAAGGGCGCCTTCACCAAAGAGGTCGACGAGGCGCTCCTGGCCGGCCAGGCCGACCTGGCGGTCCACTGCATGAAGGACGTGCCCGCCGACCGCCCGCTGCCGGCCGGCACGGTGTTCGCGGCCTTCCTCAAGCGTGACGACCTGCGCGACGCGCTCGTGCACCCCGGCGGCCTGAAGCTGGACGCGCTGCCCGAGGGCACCCGGATCGGCACGTCGTCGGTGCGGCGCGTGGCCCAGCTCGCCGCGTCCCACCCGCAGCTGCGCTGCGTGCCGATGCGCGGCAACGCCAACCGGCGCCTGGAGAAGCTGGACGCGGGCGAGGCCGACGCGCTGCTGCTGGCGGTGGCCGGGCTGGAGCGCATCGGCCGGCCGGAACGGATCACCGAGGCGCTGTCGCTGGAGACGATGTGCCCGCCGATCGGCGCGGGCGTGCTGGCCCTGCAGTGCCGGGAGGACGATCCGGCGACCGTCGACGCGGTCGCCGGTCTGGGGCATGCCGACACGTGGCGGGAGATCACGGCCGAGCGCATGCTGCTGCACGTGCTCCAGGGCCACTGCAACTCGCCCATCGCCGGTTACGCCCGCGCCGAGCGCGACGGCCGGCTGTCGTTGCGCGCCCGGGTATTCTCCCCCGACGGCAAGCGCGTGCTCGACGCGCACGAGTGGGCCGGCCCGCTCGATCCCGCGACGCTCGGCACCTCCGTCGCGGTCGCGCTGCTCCGCCAGGGTGCCCGGGAACTGATCGACACCATTCCCCACTGACGGCGGGCCGCCTATGTCGTGGCGGCCGCCACCTCGTCCTGGTCGCGGAGGGGCTCGTCGCCGTGCAGCAGCCACTCCAGCGTGGCGGGGGTGGCGTCGAAGTGCCCGGCGTGCCCGGCGTCGGGCTGGACGGTGAGGGTGGCGGCGGGGATGCGGGCGGCGAGCCAGCGGGCGTGCGCGACCGGCACGACCCCGTCCAGCTCGCCGTGCCACAGCCGGACCGGAACGGTGATGGCGGCCGGGTCCACCCCCCAGGGCCTGCCGAAGAGGGCGATGACGTCGTCGGCCCAGCCGCCGAGCCCGGGACGGACCGCCTCGGCGTAGGCGGCCGCCAACATGGCGCTGACCTCGGGCCGCGTCAGGACGGCGGCCTCGAACGGCGGCAACTGCGGCGGCCCGGACGAGTCCGCCCCCAGGTGGGCGATCATGGCCTGGCGATCCTGGAGCGCGACGGCGGCGCTGCGCCGGTTGCCCTCCATCATCCCGGCCGTCCAGTCCAGCCCCTCGGCGTCGCGCGGGGCCAGCGCGGCCAGCGAGGCGACCCGGACGGCCCGGCCGGGGTGGCGGGCGGCGAACGCCAGCGCGTGCGGCCCGCCGCCGGAGACCCCGTACACGGCGAACTCGTCGAGGCCGAGCGCGTCGGCCACGGCGGCGACGTCGTCCGCGCCGTCCACGACGCGCCGCCCGGGCAGCGGCGTCGAGCCGCCGACGCCGGGACGGTCGAAGGTGATCAGCCGGATGCCGAGCCTGGTGTACAAGGAGTCGTCAGGGTGGCGGGCCAGGCGTCCCACGGGGGTGCCGTGCAGGTAGAAGACGGGTGTCCCGTCGGGGACGCCCCACTGCTCCACGGCAAGGGCGCGGCCGTCTCGCGTGATCACGGTGTGCACTCCGCCACGGTAGCCATCAGGGACACCTGCGCACCGTAGGTTTCATTTCCGGCGAAACAGACGAATCGCCAGCCGGGTCAGCGGGGTGCGGGCAAGGGGGCGTCCGGGGGGAAGTGCTTGCGGGCCCACCCGGCTTCCGCGAGGGAATGGCGGTTTTCCGCAGGAAAAGCGGGAGGGACTTCGCCATGGTCGCCGAAGGCGGGTGATCCATAGCGTTGGGCGGGTGCTCAGAGACATCGTCGCCGTGTTCTGCCTCGCCCTGCCGCTCGCGGCCGGCCCGGCCGCGCCCCAGGACCTCGCGCCCTCGTCGGTGGACGCCTTCGTCACGAGGTACCGCGAGGCGACCGGGCTCCCGGGGGTCGCGGTCGCGATCACCAAGGGCAGGCAGGTCGTCCACGCCGCCGGGTACGGCCGGACCGCCTCCGGCGAGCCGGTGACGACGGACACGCCCATGGCCGTGGCGTCGGTCAGCAAGTCCTTCACCTCGCTCGCCGTCCTGCAACTGGTGGAGAAAGGCCAGGTCGAGCTGGACAGGCCGGTGCGCGGTTACCTGCCCGAGTTCACCATGGCCGATCCCAGGGCCGCCCGGATCACCGTGCGGCAGTTGCTCAACCAGACCTCCGGCATGGCCGACTCGGCCTTCCGCGAGAAGAGCCTGCCCCAGCCCCGCACGCTCGAAGGCGCCGTGGCCCGGCTGAGGACGGCCCGGCTCGCCGCGGAGCCGGGCACCGCCTTCAGCTACCACAACACCAACTACCAGGTCGCCGCGCGGCTGGTCGAGGTGGTGAGCGGGCAGCCGTTCGCGGCGTACCTGCACGAGAACGTCTTCACGCCCCTCGGCATGCGCGACAGCCGGACGGTCGACACCGACCGCGACCTGCCCGGCAGCGCCCGCGGCCATGTGGTCGTGCTCGGCCGGGCCGTCGCCGTGCCGGAGCCGCCCGGGTTCGGCAACGGCTCGGGCGGGATCCTCAGCACCGCCGACGACATGGCCCGATGGCTGATCGCGCAGAACGACGGCATCCTCTCCCCGCGAAGCGTCAAGGAGATGCGCACGCCGTCCGAGCAGGACGGGGAGTACGCCCTCGGCTGGGAGATCGGCGAGACCGCGCGCGGCACCCCCGTCGTCCGGCACGACGGCGACCTGTTCACCTCCACGGCAGCCCAGCTGCTGATGCCGGAGCTGGGGTACGGCGTCGCGGTCATGGCGAACACCGGGACGGCCTTCGGCGACGCCGGGGCCCTCATGGACGGCCTGGTCGCCCTGATCGAGGGAGGCACACCCGAGATCCCCTCCGCGCCGCCCTACCTCGTCACCGACATCCTGTTCGTCCTGCTGACCCTCGCAACCGTCGGGCTGGCCGTGCGGGGCGTGGCCCGCTCCCGGCGCTGGGCCGTCGTGTGCGGGGGGTGGCGGCGGTTGCGGCTGCTGCCACAGCTGGCCCCGCTCGCGTTGTGCGTCATGATCGTCCCGATCATGCGGGTGCTCCTGCGGGGTGGCGACATCATGTGGATCCAGGTGGTCTATCTGTATCCGACGTTCATGATCTGGTTGGTGACGGCCGCGGTCGCGGGCACGGCGGTGACGGCCGCACGGCTGCTCGCCGCGGCCCGTACGGGCAGGTTGAAGTGAGAGGGCGAGAAGTCATGGACGTGTACGAGGCCGTGGACAGCCGCCGGGCGGTGCGGGCGTTCAGCGACGAGCCGGTCCCCAAGGAGGTGCTCGAACGCGTGCTGACCGCCGCGACGCGGGCCCCGTCGAGCGGGAACCTTCAGCCGTGGCGGCTGTACGTCGTGGCCGGAGAGCCGCTGGCCGAGCTGAAACGGCGGGCGACGGCCAGGGCGCTGGCGGGGGACCCGGGTGACGAGCGGGAGTACCCGATGTACCCGGCCGAGCTGACCTCGCCGTACCTGGACCGGTTCGCCGCCGCGGCCGACCAGCGGTACAGGGCGCTGGGGATCGAGCGCGACGCCCCTGACCGGCCGCGGCGGATCGCCGCCTTGAACTCGGCGGCGTTCGGGGCGCCGGTCGTCCTGTTCTGCTACCTCGACCGGGCGATGGGCCCCGGGCAGTGGGCGGACGCGGGGATGTACCTGCAGACGGTCATGTTGTTGCTGAGGGCGGAAGGGGTGCACAGCTGCCCCCAGGTGATGTGGACGATGTACCGCGAGACCGTCAGCAGGACCGTCGGCGCCCATGACGGGCTTGTCCTGCTCTGTGGGGTCGCGGTGGGCTTCGAGAGGGAGGACGTGCCGCGGCTGCGTACCGGGCGGGCCGACCTGGCCGAGACGGTGAGCTTCGTCGGAGTGTGACGGCAGGCGGTCAGGCTCGGCGGGCGCGGGCGGCGAGGCGGCCTGCGACGGCGAGGACGAGGTCGCGCAGCTCATCGGGACGCTCGATGACGAACGGGCGGTCGAGCGCGGCGAGCACGGCGGGCAGCCAGTCGAGCCGTTCGGCCCGCAGTTCGACCCGCCACCAGCACTCGCCCGCCGGCCCGGCCACCCCGGCGGGCTCCTCAGCGGGGTCGTCAGCGGTGTCGAGGGCGGGCTCGTCGGTGATCTCCTCCACCGTGGCGACGGCGGCGGGCAGGCGGGTGCGGATCTGCTCGGCCGTCCCGTGGATCCGCAGGGTCACCTCGTGCCGGTAGGACGCGGTGGCGAACTCCGACAGGACGCGCTGCGCCGGATCCGGCGCAGCGCGTCCGGCCGGCGCCTCGAACGAGCCGGGCAGGGCGCGGGCGTCCGCGACGCGGTCGAGGCGGAAGGTCCGGTCCTCGCCGAGGCCGGGGTCCTCGCCGGTGACGTACCAGCGGCCCGCGTGGCTGACGATCCCGTACGGGTGCAGCGTGCGCTCACTGCGCCGGCCGGTGCGGTCGGCGTACCGGATCGAGACGGGCCGGCGGTGGCGTACGGCGTCGGCGATCGTGAGCAGGACGGCGGCGTCCGGGCCGGCGGGCCTGCCGGGCGGGCCGGTGAAGGCGAGGGATTCCATGAGCGCGTCGAGTCTGCGGACGAGCCGTTCCGGCAGCACCCGGCGGATCTTCGCGGCCGCCGTCTCGCTCGCCGTGTCGCCGGCGTCGCCCGCCGCACGCCGGTTGGCGATCAGGCCGAGCAGCACGGCCAGCGCCTCGTCGTCGTCGAGCATGAGCGGCGGCAGGCGGTAGCCGCGGGCGAGACGATAGCCGCCGTAACGGCCGCGCACCGACTCGACCGGCAGCCCGAGGTCGACGAGCTGACCGACGTACCGCCGCACGGTACGGCCGTCCACGCCGAGCCGGTCGGCCAGTTCGGCCATCGTCCGGACGCCGCCCGACTGCAACAACTCCAGGAGCGTGAGCACACGACCGGTGGGTGGCGACATGAATACGAGCCTATGGTGAATAGTGGACCGGATCCGTCCAGTATCAGTCGTACCGTGCAGGTGCCAAGAGCTGCACGAACACTGAAGGAACGTCATGAACTTCGTATCGATCCGCATCATCACCGATGACGTCGCCCGCCTCGCCGGGTTCTACGAGCAGGCCACCGGGATCCCGGCGACCTGGTCCACCGAGGACTTCGCCGAGATCAGGACCGGCACCGCCACGCTGGCGATCGCGGGCACCCGGACCGTCCCGCTGTTCGCCCCGGGCTCCTCCCGCCCGGCCGACAACCACAGCGTGATCGTCGAGTTCCTGGTGGACGACGTGGACCGCGTGTACGAGAACCTGACCGGCTTCGTCACCGACTTCGTCAACGAGCCCACCACGATGCCCTGGGGCAACCGGTCGTTGCTGTTCCGCGACCCCGACGGCAATCTCGTCAACTTCTTCACCCCGGTCACCCCGGCCGCCGTGGCGAGATCCGCCCGCTGATCAGCGAGCGGGGAGGCGGGGTCAGGCGGCGGGGGTGCGGCGGCGGGACTGCCAGGACAGGTGGGCGTCGCGGACCTTGGTCCACAGGGCCTCGCGTTCGGCGCCGTTGACGTCGTCGAGGCGCAGCCCGAACACCTCCTCCAGGGCCCCGAACCACTCCCGCCGGGTGGACAGCTCCCGCTCGGTCCTGCCGTCCGCGCCGATCCGGCGCAGCATGCAGCCCACCAGGCAGTCGGCGCCCGTCGCGTCGCGCCGCAGCACGACGGCGGCCCGCACCAGCCGGGACTCGGGCGACGTGCACAGGTACGGATGCCACTCCACGAAGTCCCCGGGCTCGGCGGGGGCCCGCTCGACGTCCAGCCCGGCGATCGACCCGCGCGGGTCGTGGTCGAACCGCCAGCCGCCGGGCTCCACGTCCGAGGCGGACAGCCGGAACTCGAACGGCCCCTGCCGGTACGTCCCCGCCCGCAGCGGCAGCGGCTCGTGCAGCCCGTCGCCGAGCCCGATGTCCACCAGCCAGTCCTGCCCGTCGAGGGCGACGGTGAGCGCGAGGTGCGGCGCGAACGACGCCGGCGAGGCGGGCGCCCGGACGGCGGCCTGCACCCCGGCCCGATGCCAGGTGACGTCGTAGCCGAGCGCGGTCAGCAGCGTGGCGAACGCCCCGTTGAGCTGCACGCAGTAGCCGCCGCGCCCGCGCAGCACCCGCTCGACCGACTCGCGCGGGTCCACGGTGATCCGCCGGCCGAGCTGAACCTCCAAGGTCTCGTACGGCACCCGCTCCACGTGCGCGCGGTGCAGGGCGCGCAGCGCCGGGAGCGACGGCTCGCCGGGGTCGCCGACGTCCAGCCGGTCGAGGTAGGCGTTCAGGTCACGGTCACGAGTTCGCCGCATGGGCCCTCCCTTCGGTCGCCGCGTCCATCGTGGTCCGCCGCGCGGCCGTCCCGCACCTCGCGGATTGCTCCTCAGGTGACGCTGCGGGGCGGGGATCGGACGGCGGGCGGACGTACCGCGCAATCCACGAGATGCGGCGGCGCGCGTCTGCGACCGACGATGACCACGATGACGCTGCCCTGAGCGGTTCACCGGGAGGAGACGACCAGATGCGCAACCAGACTGTCGCACCGGAGCGGGTGAGCACCCGATGGGAGGATCACCTGCCCGACCTGCTGGACAAGCTGGGATTGCCGGCCGAAGGGGCGATCCAGGTGGGCGCGCACCGGGGCCAGGAGGTGGAGGCGCTCACCAGGTGCGGGTTCCGCCGCCTGGTCATGATGGAGCCCAACGGCGACCACCTGCCCGCGCTGCGCGAGCAGCTCCGGCTGCACCACCTGGCCGCCGGGCTGCCCGAGCCCGAGCACGGCCACCCGGCCCGCGAGGTCGTGGCGGCGTGCGCCGGCCGGGAACGCGGCCAGGCCACGCTCAACGTCACCCCCTACGACAAGCAGTCCAGCATGCTGCCGCCGCTGCTGCCCATGGCCGTCGTCCGGCAGGACGTCGTCCCGGTGATCCCCGTCAGCGAGGTGCAGCACGGCTGCAACGTGCTGGTGGTGGACGCCCAGGGCGCCGAACTGGAGGTGCTGGCCGGGACCGACCTGAGCCGGCTGCGGCTCGCCGTCATCGAGGGCAGCGTGACGGCCCGCTACAGCGGCGGCTCGACCCTCGACAGCATCGCCGAGCACATGACGGCGCACGGCTGGCGCGAGGTGGCCGCCTGGCCGCACCAGCGTCCCGGCGTCGTGGACGTCGCCTGGCTGGCCCCCTGGCCCACCCCGTTCTGATGGACCGGCCGTCGGACGGGGGCCTGGCGTGCGAGCGCCGCGGGGCGGTGGCCGTCCTGCGGCTCGACCGGCCCCGCGTGCGCAACGCGCTCGGGTCCGGGCTGGTCGCGGCGCTCGGCTCCGCGCTGGCCGAGCTGGACGACGACCCCGGGGTGCGCGCCGCCGTGCTGACGGGCGCGCCGCCGGGGTTCTGCGCGGGTTCGGACCTGAAGGAGCTGTCCGGGATGACGCGTGAGGGCATGGTGCGGCACGAGGCCGACACCGGGCGCATGGCCAGGGCCGTCCAGCATCTCGGCATCCCCGTGGTGGCCGCCGTCGAGGGCTTCGCGCTCGGCGGCGGCTTCCTGCTGGCCACCGGCTGCGACGTGGTGGTCACCGCCGAGGACGCCCGCTGGCACCTGCCGGAGGTGCGGCTCGGCTGGGTGCCGCCCTGGGGCATCCAGAGCCTGGCCGCCCGGGTCGGGCCGGTCGCCGCGCGGCGGCTGGTCTGGGGCGACCGCCCGCTGACCGGCCGCGAGCTGCACGGGATCGGCGGCGCCGACGAGCTGACCGCGCCGGGGCAGGCGCTGGCGTGCGCGCTGGAGGTGGCGGCGGGGCTCGCCGCGCTGCCCCCGCACGCCGTCGCCTCCGCCAAGCGGGCGCTGACCGACGCGGTGAGCGGGCCCGCCGAGACGCTCGACGCGCGCACGGCCTGGATGTTCGGCGCCGACTGCGCCTCCGCCACGGCCCGCGAGAGCCTGGCCCGCTTCGGAGCCCGCCCATGACGGCCCCGGACCAGGCCCCGGACCAGGGCCCGGACCAGGCCCCGGACCAGGGCCCGGAGCTGGTCGCGGGCGGACGGACAGGGAAGGTGTGCGGGGCGGCCGAGGCCGTCGCGCTCATCGAGGACCACCAGGCCGTCGCCAGCACCGGCGTCATCGGCTGGCTCACCCCCGACGCCCTGCTGGCCGCGCTCGGCGAGCGCTTCGCCGCCACCGGCGCCCCGCGCGAGCTGACCTTCTACTTCCCCTGCGCCACCGGGGACGCCGTCGGCATCGGCGGCATGGACCACGTGGCCAGGAAGGGCCTGATGCGCCGCATCGTGTCCGCCTCGTTCATCAACCCCCGCCACCCGGTGACCGGCGCCCGCCCCGCCCTGACCGAGCTGATCCAGAACGACCTCGTCGAGGCGTACAGCTGGCCGATGGGCGCGGCCATGCACTGGCTGCGCGAGGTGGCCCGGCGCGGCCCCGGCTACCTGACCCGCGTCGGCCTCGGCACGTACGCCGACCCCCGGCACGGCGGCGGCAGGTTCACCCGCCTGGCCCAGGAGGACCTGGTGGAGCTGGTGGAGCTGGGCGGCGAGGAGTACCTGTTCTACCCGTCCTGGCCGCTGCACGCCGGACTGGTCCGGGCGAGCGCCGCCGACCCCGACGGGAACCTGTCCTTCGAGGACCAGCCGCTGTTCTCCAGCGCGCTGGCGATCGCCCTCGCGGTGAAGGCGTGCGGCGGCACCGTGATCGCGCAGGTGTCGCGGATCGTGCCCGCCGGCTCGTCGCCCGCGCGGGAGATGCGCGTGCCCGGGGCGCTCGTCGACCGGGTCGTCGTGGTTCCGGACGCGCCCATGACCACCGGCGTGCGGCACGACCCCGGCTATCTCCGGCACGTGCCCGACGCCGTCGCGCGGGTGCCGCGGCTGCCGTCCGGCCCGGACAAGGTGATCGCCCGCCGGGTCGCCAGGGAGGTCAGGCCGGGGGAGACCTCGATCTTCGGGTTCGGCGCCTCCTCCGACGCCGTCCTGGCCATGGCCGAGGACGGCCTGCTGGACGACGGCCGCCTGGACGAGCACCTGTTCACCACCGAGCACGGCTCCTTCGGCGGCATCGTGATGAGCGGCTGGCAGTTCTCGGCGAACTACTCGCCGCGGGCGCTGCTCGACGGGCCCTCGCAGTTCGACTTCATCGACGGCGGCGGCTGCCCGTTCGCCGCGCTCGCCTTCGCCCAGATCGACGCCGAGGGCAACGTGAACGTCAGCCGGTTCGGCGCGGCCAACCCCGGCGCCGGCGGGTTCGTGGACATCGCGCACAACGCCATGCGGCTGGTCTTCGCCGGCACGCTGACCACCGACGGCCTCCGGGTGAGCTGCGCCGACGGCGGGCTGCGGATCCTGGCCGAAGGGCGGGTGCGCAAGCTGGTGCCGCGGGCCGGTCACGTCACGTACCGGCTGGGGGAGGGCGTGCGGCGCGGGCAGTGGGCCCGCGTCGTCACCGAGCGGGCCGTCTTCGACGTCACCGCCGGCGGCCTGGAGCTGGTGGAGCTCGCGCCCGGCGTGGACCTGCGCCGCGACGTGCTCGACCAGATCGGCTTCCCGGTCCGCGTCTCGCCGTCGCTCGTCCCCATGGACCCGGCCCTCTTCCGCCCCTGACCGTCGGCGGGTGCAAGGCCGGGCCGGGGCCGGGGGGCGGGTGCCCGGCTGTGGGCCGCCGCCCCTCGTGTTCACGCCGCCCGCCTCGCGCCGGACGGCAGTGAGCGGATTTCCGCGGTGAGCCGGTCCATGGCCGTGTGCAGCAGCGCGTCCGACAGGTACGGCGCCGGCCCGAGCCGCAGGTACTCGCCCCGGCTGTCGGCCTGCACCCCCCGCGCCGCCAGCCCCGCCCGCAGCCGCCCCGCGTACGGCGAGCGCAGCGCCAGGAACCCGCCGAACTCCTCGGGCCCGGCGTCCAGGTCCCGGCTGACCACGTGCGCGGGCGCGCCGATCTCGTCGAAGCGCGCCGCCAGCAGCCCGCGCTGCCGCAGCGACACCGCCCGCAGCACCTGCGGCGTCAGCCCCTGCGCGGCGAAGAAGTCGAACACCCGGGCCGCCCGGTAGTGGCTCACCGGGTCGTAGGTCGCCCCCGCGAACCGGGCCGCCCCCGCCGGGTAGCCGACCCGGCCGCCGGCCCGCGGGTCCTCGGCCAGCTCGGCGAACTCCGAGTACCACCCGGTCACCACCGGCCGCAGCCGGTCGGCGTGCGCCGGCAGCCGCAGCACGCAGTTGCCCTCCCCGAGCTGCAGGTACTTGTACCCGCCCGCCACCACCCACGCCGAGTCCAGGCCCGCCGTCGAGAACGGCACCACGCCCAGCGCGTGGTAGGCGTCCACCAGCAGCTCGGCACCCCGCAGGCGGCAGGCGGCGGCGAGCGCGTCCAGCTCCGGCACGATCCTGGCCGTCTCGAACAGCACCGCCGAGACCAGCACGGCGGCCGTGCGCCCGTCGGCCGCGTCCGCCAGCCGCGCGGCCAGCGTGCCCACCGGCTCCGGCGGGACGACGACCACCTCCACCCCCTCCTCGGCCAGCCGGGCGAGCTGGCGCCGCAGCGTGTGGAACTCGCCGCCGGAGGTGACCAGCCGGGGCCGCCCGCGCAGGTCCAGCGCCGACAGGAAGCGCAGCACCAGCTCGTGCGTGCTGGACCCGAGGGCCAGCTCGGCGTACGGGTCGCCGAGGAAGAGCCGGAACCCCTCCCTGACCCGGTCGGCCTTCTTGAACGCGGCGGCCCACTTGTCGTCCACGTCCCTGGCGGCGTCGTCGAACGCCTCGATCTGCCCGGCCAGCGCCACGTCGGGCCAGGCCTGGTGGGAGTGGCCGGTGAGCAGCAGCCGGTCCGCCGCGCGGAAGGCCGAGTAGTGCGGCGCCAGGCGTCCCGAGATGTCGTTCATGCCATGCTCCTGACCGCCCACAGGTCGGGGAACGACGGCGTCAGCGAGGCCCGCAGGTACGCCCCGCCGCTGGAGCCGCCGGTGCCCGGCCGGGCGCCGATGGTGCGCTCGACCATCTTCAGGTGCCGGTACCGCCACTCCTGGAGGCATTCGTCCAGGTCCACCAGCCGCTCGCAGAGCTGGGCCGCGCCGGTGTCGTCCCGGTAGACCCGCAGCAGCAGGTCCTGGACCGATTCCGACGGCTCCAGCGGCAGCCGTACGTCACGGTGCAGCCGGTCCTGCGGCACCTCGTAGCCGCGCAGGTACAGGTACGTCAGCAGCGAGTCGTACAGCGTGGGCCTGGCCATCGCCGCCTCGATCCGGGCGCGGGCCGGGGTGCCCTCGGCCTGGCCGAGCAGCATGCGCTCGTCGCGCCGGCCCAGCACCGCCTCGATCTCGCGGAACTGCGCCGACTGGAAGCCGCTGCTGGTGCCCAGCTTGCCGCGGAAGGCGGCGAACTGGAACGGCGTCATCGTCTCCATGACGTCCATCTGGGAGACCGCCAGCCGCATCAGCTTCAAGGACCGGTGCAAAGTCCGCATGGCGTGCGCGGTGAATCCGCCGGCGAGTTCGAGTTGCAGCTCGGCGAATTCGTGCAGCAATTGTTTGAACCACAGCTCGTACACCTGGTGGACGATGATGAACAGGGTCTCGTCATGGCTCTCGGAAACCGGTCGCTGCGCCGTGAGGATCTCCTCCAGCGCCAGGTAGGACGAGTACGTCAGGACGGTGTCTTCTCTCATGGCCCCAACGATGCGCGCCCCGGGGAACGGACGACAGGGCATTCCCGGGCAGCTACCTGCCCCGCCGGGACCGCTTCCTGCAATTCGCCGGAAACGCATTCCGGAAGATGTGGAAAAGGCCGTCCGGCGGCACGGGGAATTCAGCACGACACGAGATGCGGCCGCCCGCGGCCCCGCGTGACGATGGCGCCGAGGGGGCGCCGAGCCCCATCAGCGAGCGAACTGCGAGGAAACATGCCATGACCTCACCGGAGATCATCAAGAGGGGCGGCCCCGGCAAACGTGCCCCTCGGCTCGACGGGCTGCGCGGATATCTGGCACTGGGCGTGATCGTGGTGCACGTCGCCTTCGCCGCCGGCGTCATCGGCTTCTACGACAAACCGTCCGTCGGCATCTGGCCCGTGCTGATCCAGGGTCTCAACGTGCTGCTGCCGCCCTTCTTCGTGATGTCCGGCCTGCTGTTGTACCGGCCGTTCGCCAGGGCGACGATCGTCGGCACGCCGCGTCCTGAGCTCAAGGGCTACCTGATCAAGCGCATGCTGCGGATCCTGCCCGCGTACTGGCTGGTGGCCGTGGCGGCGCTGCTGCTGCTCAACCTCAAGAGCGTCGACGGCCTCTGGTACGTGCTCAGCCCCCTGCTGCTCATGCACTACTACGTGCCGGGCCCCGAGGCGGGCTACGCCGGGCTGGAGCCCACCTGGACCGTGCCCGCCGAGGTCACCTTCTACCTGGCGCTGCCCATCCTGGCCTGGATCTTCGACCGGTACGCCAGGAAGGCCGCCGACCCCGGCGCCAAGGCCCGCCGCCTGCTGGTCCCGCTCGGTGTCTTCGTGCTCGTCGGCCTGGCCTGGACCGCGTACACGCACCTGGAGTCGATGGGCCCCTTCCCGTACGAGTACTTCTGGGTGATCGGCTTCACCGGCTTCCTGGCCATCGGCATGGGCCTGGCCATCCTGTCGGCGTACGCGGAGGCCAAGGACACCACGCCCGCCTTCTACCGCCTGGTGGCCCGCCGGCCGCTGCTGTTCTGGCTGGGCGCGGCCGTCGTCTACGTGATCAACTGCATCCGGCCGTTCGGCAAGCCCGGCATGGCCGACTACGCCACCGTGCCCGAGGCGATGGCCGAGATGGTGCTGTTCCTGATCTTCGCGCTGCTGGTCATCGCCCCGGTGGTGGTGCCCGGCGTGCACTCGAAGGTCATCGACGCGGTGCTCACCAACCGTCCGATGCGCTTCTTCGGCCGCATCTCCTACGGCGTCTACCTGTGGCACTTCATCCTGCAGTACCTCTGGCTGCAGAACGGCAGCGTCTTCGGCGCGCCGCCGGTGCCGATGCCGGTGGTGATGGGCAAGTCCGGCTTCTGGGAGCTGCTGGCGGTCGTGCTCGTGGGCACGGTCGCGGTCGCGACGGTCAGCTACTACCTGGTCGAGCTGCCCGCGATGCGGCTGCGCGAGCGCCTGGTGGCCCGCCGCGCCGAGCCCGAGCCGCGCCGCCCGGCCGAGAGCCCGCGCGTCCCGGTCTAGCGGTTGGGGGGTGGCCTTGCCGGGGCGGCTGTTCGGCTCAGGCCGAGGGTGTCAGGAGCAGGTGACGGCGATCTTGCCGAGTGTGCCCGCGCGGAAGGCGGCGAACGCCTCGGGGGCCTGCTCCAGCGGGTAGGTGGCGGTGACCGGAACCCGCAGCGCGCCGGCCGTGACCCGGGCGGCCAGCTCGCTCAGGGTCCGCGGGTTCGGGTCGGCCATGACGGGGTGCACGGTGATCGCGGCATCCGGGACGGCGTCCTGGGTCAGGCCGAGGGTCGAGGCGAGCCGGCCGCCGCCGCGCAGCAGCCCCGCCAGCTCGGCGCCGTCACCCGCCAGGTGCAGCACGGCGTCCACGCCCGCCGGGGCCAGCGCGCGGACCTGGGCGGGCAGGTCGCCGCCGTGGTCGACGAGCTCGACCTCGGCGGCGGTGAGCCCGGTGACGAAGTCGGCCTCAGCGCCGGGACGGGCGGTGGCGATCACCCGGGCGCCGCGGGCGGCGGCCAGCTGCACGGCCAGCGCGCCCACGCCGCCGGTGGCGCCGGAGATCAGCACCGTCTCACCCTCGGTCAGGGCCACGGCGTCGAGGCTGTCCAGCGCCGCGGTGCCGGCCAGCCCCAGCGCGCCCGCCTCCGCGGCGGCCAGACCCTCGGGGAGCGGGGCGATGCCGTAACCGGCGGACACGGTCACGTACTCGGCCATCGAGCCGGGGCCGAGGAACGGCTTCATCACCACGCCGAAGACCGGCTGCCCGACGGTGAAGCCCTCGGCGCCTTCGCCGAGCGCCTCGACGGTGCCGGCGAAGTCCTTGCCCACCACCAGCGGGAACCGGTGCTCCATCATCTGCTGCAGAAAGCCGGCGGCCACGGCCAGGTCGAAGCCGTTGACCGCGGAGCCGGTGACCTTCACCAGCACCTCGCCGGCCTCCGGCCGCGGGACGGGCAGGTCGGCCAGGGCCGGGTCGGCGGGGACGGAATTCAGCATGACAGCACGCATGAGCTGCACCTCTCAGAAAAGTGGAACGGGCTACCCGTTTCGTGCCACCCAGGGTAACAAGAAAAGTGGGTAGGTCGTTCCACTTGGGTAGGATGGAGCCATGGATCATCCCGCCGACGCCTCCGCACCCTCAGGCGACCAGCCCGGGCCGGGCCTGCGCGCCGACGCCGAACGCAACCGCGAACGCATCGTGGCCACCGCCCGCCGCCTGTACGCCAGCCACGGCCTCGGCGTCTCCATGGCCTGCATCGCCCGTGCCGCGGGGGTCGGCAAGGCCACCCTGTCGCGCCGCTTCGCCACCCGCGAAGAGCTGATCAACGCCGTCTTCGCCGACCGCATGGACGCCTACGCCGCCGCCGTCGCGCAGGCGCTGGCCGACCCCGACCCCTGGCACGGCTTCGTCGGCTACGTCCAGGCCGTGTGCGCCATGCAGGCCGCCGACCGCGGCTTCGCCGACGTGCTGGCCATGACCTTCCCCGCGGCCAAGGCGCTGGAGAAGCGCCGGGCCGCGGCCTACCACGGCTTCCTCGACCTCATCGCCCGCGCCAAGGCCACCGGCCGGCTGCGGGCGGACTTCACCGACCAGGACATGGTCATCCTGCTGATGGCCAACGCCGGTGTCATCGCCGCCACCGGGGACGCCGCCCCGGACACCTGGCGCCGCCTCGTCGGCCAGATGCTGCGCGCCTACGCCGCCCCCGGCGCCGACCTGCCCCCGCTGGAGCCGACCCCCGCGCCCACCGCCCTGTACCGGGCCATGGTCCGCCTCACCCGCCCCGCCGCCGGCCCCGGCGACGACCTGGGGTGAGCAGGCGACCGGCGTCAGCCGGGACGGGTGGCGGTGGCCGAGACCCAGGCCTGGTCGAACAGGGCGTCCGGGGCGGCGGCCCAGGCGCGCAGCCGGTCGGCGTGGGCGGGCTGTTCCGCCCGGTCGAGCTGGATCGCGAGGTAGCCCGCGATGCGGGCCGGGTCGGCATGGCGCTCGTGGTGCGCGTCCAGACGGATGCCGGTGAACCCCGCCTCGCGCAGGTGCCGGCCGAGCTTGCGGCCGGCGTACGGGTCGCCGCCGTTGGCCTGCTGCAGGCGGGTGTAGGCGCCGACGGCGTCGTCCAGGGGAGGGCTCAGCTGGAAGCCGCCCCAGTCGGGGCTGCACAGGCCGACCGTTCCGCCGGGCCGCAGCACCCTGCGGATCTCGGCCAGCGCGCGGGCCGGGTGGGCGAGGTGTTCCAGCAGGGCGTGGGAGAAGACGCGGTCCACCGACCGGTCCTCCAGCGGGATGTCGTAGCAGGACCCCTGCCGGAACTCGACGTTCGTCAGGTCCCGTTGCCAGGCCGCCGCGCGGGCGCCCGTGAGCTGGGCGGCGTGCTGGTCCAGGCCCAGCACGTGCCCCGGTGCGACGACGGCGGCGAGGTCGGTGGTGATGGTGCCGGGCCCGCAGCCCAGATCGAGCACCGACATCCCCGGCGCCAGGTACGGCAGGAAGAAGCCCGCGTGCGTCGCGGCGCGCCTGGCGGCCATGAAATCGACGGCGAAGGTGTCATGACCGGGCGTGTAGCGCTCGGCGTCGGAGGTCATCGCAGGACCGCCTCCTTGGCGCGCGCGTCGATCGCTCCCGAGCAGACGGCGAGGGCGAGCCCGGCGGCGGCCAGCACCGCGCCGACGGCATTGGGCCCGGTGTAGCCGAACCCGGCGGTGATCACCAGCCCGCCGAGGAAGGCGCCGAGCGCGTTGGCGACGTTGAAGGCCGACAGGTTCAGCGCGGAGGCGAGGGTGGGAGCGCCGGCGGCCTTGTCCAGGACACGCATCTGCAGGGCGGGGACGGTCGCGAAGCCGAACAATCCCAGCAGGAACAGGGTGCAGGCGGCGAGCACCCTGTCGTGCGCCGTCACCGTGAACAGGCCCAGCACGACGGTGAGCCCGGCGAGGAACACGTACAGGCTGGGCATCAGCCGCCGGCCGGCGAAGTAGCCGGACAGCACGTTGCCCGCGGCCATGCCCAGCCCGAAGACGACCAGCAGCGCCGTCAGGCTGGAACTGCTGAAACCGGCGACCCGGGTCATCATCGGGGCGACGTAGGTGAAGGAGGCGAAGACGCCGCCGAAACCGGCCGTCGTCACGGCCATCGCGAGCCAGACCTGCGGCCGGCGCAGGGCCGACAGCTCCGAACGCAGCCCGGCCTCGCCCCCGGGACGCAGCCGGCCGGGCAGCAGCGCCGCGATGCCCGCGAGCGACAGCGCGCCGAGCCCGGCGACGGCCCAGAACGTGGCCCGCCAGCCGGCGGCCTGCCCCAGCCAGGTCACCAGCGGCACCCCGGCCACGTTCGCCAGGGTGAACCCGCCGAACATGACCGACATCGCCCGTCCGCGCCGCTCCGGCGGGACGAGCTCGGCGGCCACCACCGACCCGACCCCGAACAACGCGCCCTGCGGCACCCCGGCGAGCACCCTGGCCGCCATCAGCAGGCCGTAGCCGGACGCGACCGCCGACAGGACGCTGCCCGCCGTCAGCAGCGCCGCGACGATCAGCAGAGTCGTGCGGCGCGGCAGGCGTGCCGAGATCGCGGTCAGCAGCGGCGCCCCCACGATCACACCGGCGGCATAACCGCTGATCAGCACGCCGGCGGCCGGGATCGACACCCCGACCCCCGCGGCGACCTGCGGCAGCAGGCCCATGATGGCGAATTCCGAGGTTCCGACGGCGGAACCCGCGACGGCCAAGGCCAACAGGGCCAGCGGCATGGCGTTGCGCTCCTCATCTCAGGCGGACGATCGCCTCTGAGCCTGGCCGCCGAGCCTGTGGAGCCGTGAGTGGCAGAAACGCACGGGTGGGATAGATTTCCGCCATGCGCTGTGTGGGGATCGTGGTCACCGAGCAGGTCCGCGTCTTCGACTACGCCGTGGCCAGCGAGGTCTGGGGCATGGACCGGACCGATCGCGGCGTCCCGGCGTTCGACGTGCGCACGTGCGGGCCGCGCGGTGACGCGCTGACCATGAGCACGGGCGTGAGGTGTGTTCCCGATCACGGCCTGGACGGCCTGGACGAGTGCGACCTGGTCATCGTGCCCGGCGTCCAGGACCCGGCCAGGCCCGTCCACCCGGACGTGGTCGCCGCGCTTCGCGCCGCGCACGACCGTGGCGCGACCGTCGCGTCCCTGTGCTCGGGGGCGTTCGTGCTGGCCGCCGCGGGCCTGCTGGACGGCCGCAAGGCCACCGCCCACTGGCTCGACGCCGAGCAGCTCGCACAGCGCCACCCCGAGGTGAGCGTCGACCCCGGCGTCCTGTTCGTCGGGGACGGCACCGTGTGGACCTCGGCGGGCGTGGCCGCGGGCATCGACCTGTGCCTGCACCTGGTCCGCCGCGACCACGGCGCCGCCGCCGCGGCCGAGATCGCCCGCACCATGGTCACCGCGCCGTTCCGGCCGGGCGGCCAGGCGCAGTTCATCACCCGCCCCGTCCCCGCCGGCGGGGGGCCGTCCGACAGCCTGACCGGCCTGCGCGAACGCATGCTCGACGACCTGGCCCACCCGTGGACCGTCCCGGAGCTGGCGAAGCTGGCCCGCATGTCAGAACGCAGCTTCGCCCGCCGCTTCGTCCAGACCACCGGCGACACGCCCCTGCAGTGGCTGCTGACCCAGCGCGTCCTGGCCGCCCAGCACCTCCTGGAGGTCAGCGAGCTGCCGGTCGCCGCCATCGCCCGGCGCTGCGGTTTCAGCACCCCGCTGACCCTGCGCCACCACTTCACCCGCCACGTCGGCCTGCCGCCCCGCGACTACCGCCTGGCCTTCGGCGGGCGGCCTGAGGCGGAACGCGACCACGCGGCGAGGTAGCCGGACCGGCCAGGACGCCATGACATCAGGATGCCGTGCTAGCCCGCCCGGGTCATGGTGGCCTCGTAGCCGCCGCCCGGCCACTCCCACCGGCCGCTGATGGTCCGGCCGTCCTCGCTGAAGGCGCCGCTGAACCCGGCCGGCGAGCCCTCCGCGCCGAACCAGATGTTGAGGTCGCGCCCGTCGAGCTTCCACACGTAGACGAAGTTGTTGCCGGTGCTGTCGAAGTAGTGCGAGCGCAGCGCGCCGCTCTCGGGGTCGTGGCCGATGTACTCCACGCCGGTCATCGTGCCGCCGCCGTGGCTCATCTCGACGCGCTGGACGAGGAAGAAGCCGCCGTCCATCCACTCGAAGACCAGCCGGCCGCCGGTCGCCTCGCCGGTGCCGAAGTCCTTGCCCGTCATCTCCCACGTGCCGACCAGCGGCTGCAGGGTCTGCAGCGAGGGGTCGGGGGTGGGCAGCTGGTTCTGCGGGTTGGCGGTCTCTGTCATGTTCCCTCCACGGGACAGGTCGATGCCCGGTACGCCGATCGCGTACCGGGCGGGGGTGAGCTCACTTGGCGCCGAAGAACGCCTTGACGCGGGACCAGCGGCCCCAGACGACCAGAGCCAGGACGACCAGCAGGACGGCCTCGATCACGGGGACGCCGCCCAGCACGATCGCGTTGGTGCCGGCCGCGCCGATCATCAGGCCGATCAGCGCCAGCGCGGCCACGCCGCTCAGACGCGGGATCAGCAGCCCGATCGCGCCGGCGATCTCCAGCACGCCGACCACGTAACGGAACCACTGGCCGGCGCCGATGTCGTCGAACATGGCGACCATGGTCGGGTCGCCGGCGAGCTTGAGCACGCCGCCCAGGCCGACCTGGAACGCCAGAAGGACCTGGGCGACCCAGAGGGCGATGTTGACGCCGCGGCCGGTGGACCGGCCGACGGCGGTCGTGCTGTTCGTGGTGCTCATGCAGTCCTCCTTGAGGAACTAGTTGATGATCTCCATCTGGCCCATCATCCCGATGGCCGAGTGCTCCAACATGTGACAGTGGTAGACGTATCGCCCCAGGTAGTCGCCGAAGCTGGCCTGGAAGCGCACGGTCTCGCCCGGCTGGATGAGCACCGTGTCCTTCCATCCCGCCTCGCCCGGCTGCGGCGGCGTGCCGTCGCGGTCCAGGATCCGGAACTGGGCGAGGTGGGTGTGGAAGTTGTGCGGGACGCCGAAGCCCGAGCCCCCGACGTTGGTGTCGGAGTTGGTGACCTCCCAGACCTCGCTGGTTCCCCGCTTGACCTGCATGTCCACCCGGTTGGCGTCGAACGCCTGATTGTTGATCAGGGCCTGGATGTTGACCGGGTCCAGGCTGAGGGTGAGCTGCCGGGTCTGCGTGGCCGCGGCCAGCGGGACCATCGCGCGCAACTGGCCGGGCACGCGGCTGCGGTCGACGGCCCGCCGGACGACGTCGAAGCGGAGCACGGACCCGCTCACGTCCTCCAGCGTGATCTGCGTGCCCAGCGGGAACGCGCCGAAGTCGATCACGACCTCGGCCCGCTCGCCCGAGGAGAGCACCAGCTTGGACGTCGGCACCGGCGCCGCCAGCAGGCCGCAGTCGGTGGCGATCTGCGTCATCTGGGCGCCGTTGCTCAGCGACAGCTCGAAGATCCGGTGCGTGGAGCCGTTGAGCAGGCGCAGCCGGTACTTGCGGGCCGCGACCTTGAAGTAGGGCTGGGCCTTGCCGTTGGCGATCAGCGTCGGCCGGTTGTAGGGGTCGGCCGGGTCGAAGACGAGCCCGCCCTGGTCGTCGAAGAGCGCGTCGCGCAGCAGGATGGGCACGTCGTAGGCCCCGGACGGCAGGCCGAGCTGCTGCTCGTCGGCGCCCTCGACCAGGTAGAAGCCGTGCATGCCGCGGTAGACGTGCTCGGCCTCCATGTGGTGGGTGTGGTCGTGGTACCACAGCGTGGCGCCGGCCTGGGCGTTCGGGTAGTCGTAGGTCTTCGACTTGCCGTCGGCGATCAGGTCCATCGGGTACCCGTCGCTGGCCGCCGGCACGCGGCCGCCGTGCAGGTGCACGTTCGCCTCGTGGCCGAGCCTGTTGTCGAAGGTGACCAGCGCCCTGCGGCCCTGCCGGGCGCGGATGGTGGGGGCGGTGAACTGGCCGCCGTACGTCAGCACGGGCGTGCTCACGCCCGGCAGGATCTCGGTGGTCGCCTGCTGGATGGACAGCCGGTAGAAGTCGATGCCCGGCAGGGTGGCCACGGGGGCCAGCACCGGGGGCACCGGCATCGCGACGCTGAAGGGCGCCGCGGTGGCGCCGGTGCGGACCGCGGGGACCCGGCCCCCGTGGTCGTGCATGCGCATCATGTGCTGTTGCTGCGCCTGCTGTTCCGGCTCGCCGAACAGCCCGCGGGACACCGGGGTGAGCGCGGCGCCTCCTGCCAGGCCACCGAGAACGATCAAGCGCCGTCGGCTTAACATACGGGAACTCCCATCGCCATGTCCGAGCGTGGCATCGCCCGCCGGCACGGTCTTCTTCTGAAGTGCTCACTTCACGGGCGGATGCCGTGGGAGCGGTGCCGCCGCCCGGAAGGCGGCGGTGGTTCAGCCCACCGACAGGCGGCGCGGGGTGCGCCCGTCCAGGCAGTCGGCGTTGTAGGCGTCGAGCAGGCTCTGAGCCCGCTGGGACGCGTCGGCGAAGCAGTCGTCGGGGTCGGCGCCGTCCAGCACCCGGGCCATGGCCTGCGTCATCAGGTCCTGGATCCCGGCGAAGTCCCCGAGCACCGCGCCCAGCGCGGCGGGGGAGCCGTCGGCCGCACGGAGCTGGGCGGTCGCGGCCCGGTGCACCGGGTGCCGGTCGAACCAGCCCTCCTCCTCCAGCAGGCCGGCCGCGGCCCTGGTGACCGGCAGGAAACCGGCCTCCCGGTGCCACCGCGCCGCGTTGCCCGCGCTGAGCAGGTGCTGGACGAACGCCAGCGCGCCGTCCCGCCGCTCCGGCGGCAGCCCGTCGGTCAGCCAGAGCGCCTGGCCGGAGACCAGGTGCCCGGCGCGCGGCAGGCTCTCGTTGTGCGGCAGCGGGCTCGCCGTCACCTCGAACCCGGACTCCCGCCCGCGCTCGGCGATCATGCCGGTCACCACCGAGGACGCGATCGTGAACGCCACCCGCTGCCCCAGGAACGCCCCCAGCGCCGGACCCCAGTCACCGGGCTCGCCCGCGCGCAGGTAGTGGCCCTCGGCGTGCAGGCGCCGCCACCAGTCGGCGTAGGCCAGCAGCTCCTTGGAGGCCAGGTCCACCCGTCCGGCGCGGCCGGCGCGGCCGTTGTCGTGGTCGGCCAGCAGGCCGCCCTGCCCGGCGACGGCCTGCTGGAACAGCCAGCCGTGGTTGGCCCAGGAGACGCCGTGCGGCGGGCCGCCGGGCAGCGCCCGCACGGCGGCGCAGGCGCGCTCCAGCTCCTCCCAGGTGCGCGGCGGCGCGTCGATGCCGGCCGCGCGGAGCAGGGTGGCGTTGGTGAGCAGCACCGCCGTGGTCGCCGTCGCGGGCGCGGCGACGAGCTCGCCGCGGTAGGTGTAGTGGCCGCGGACGGCCGGTTCGAGGTCGGCGAGCACGACCGGCTCGCCGAAGATCTCCGCGCGTCCCCCGACGGCGCGCTCGATCGGCGTGAACAGCGGCGCGCCGGAACGCGCCCGGGTGTCCAGCGCGAGCCGGGTGGCCGTGGCGTAGTACTCCGCCAGGTCCGGCGGCTCGCCCCGGCCGGCCGCGCGGGCCACCTCGGCGGGCAGCTCGCGGAAGCCGTGCCCGGTGATCTCGATCCGGAGGTCCGGGTGCGCGGCCTCGAAGTCGGCGGCCATCCTCCTGATCGGGCCCAGGTAGTCCGGCAGGGGATGCTCGGCGATCCAGACGCTGATGACCGTTCTCATTCGCCTCATGATGAACGCGGCCACCCTGCCGCACATCTTGTGAAATGCGGTGTTTCGTGAGCTCAGACAGCAATTCAAAGGATGTGGGCCCCGCGACGTGAATGTGACCCTGACTGCGAGTCGCAGAGCGGCGAAACGGAGGAGCACGGTGATCAACACTCATGACGAGTTCGACGTTGTCGTGATCGGCGGAGGCCCTGGCGGCTCGGGTACGGCGGGACTGCTGGCCCAGCGGGGGCACCGGGTTCTGGTGCTGGAGCGGGAGAAGTTCCCGCGCTACCACATCGGCGAGTCGCTGATCACGGGGTCCATGCCCACGTTGGAGGAGCTGGGACTGAAGGACCGGCTCGACCAGATGGGGTTCGTCAAGAAGTACGGCGGCACCCTGTTGTGGGGCAGGAACCAGGGCACCTGGGACTTCCGCTTCGCCGAGGCGTCCAACTACGAGTACGCCTACCAAGTGCGCCGCGCCGACTTCGACTCCCTCCTGCTGGCCAGGGCCAGGGAGCTGGGCGCGACGGTGTTCGAGGAGGCCACGGTCAAGGACCTGGTGTTCGACGGCGACCGCGTCACCGGCGTCACCTACACGGTGAAGGGCGACGCCGAGCAGCGCACCGCCCGCTGCCGCCTGCTGATCGACGCCACCGGGCAGCAGCACCTGCTGGCCCGCCGCTTCGACCTCATCGAGTACCACGACGACCTGCGCAACATCGCGGTCTGGTCGTACTGGCAGGGCTGCAAGCGCTACGGCGGCACGCGCTTCGGCGACACCGTCACCGAGAACCGCCCCGCGGGCTGGTTCTGGTTCATCCCCCTGCACGACGGCACGGTGAGCGTCGGCTACGTCACCCCCATCGAGGAGTACAAGAAGTCCGGCAAGAGCCTGGAGGACCTGTACGCCTCGGAGCTGGCCGCCGCCGAGGAGGTGCGGGCCCTGACCGAGGGCGCCACCCGGGTCAGCGGCTTCCGCAGCATCCGCGACTGGTCCTACACCTGCACCCGCTTCCACGGCCCCGGCTGGGCCCTGGTGGGCGACGCGGCGGCCTTCATCGACCCGCTGCTGTCCACCGGCGTCGGCCTGGCGCTGCGCGGCGCCCACGGGCTGGCCGGCGCGGTGGACGAGATCCTGAACGACCCGGCCTCGGAGGAGGCCGTGCTGGCGCGCTACGAGAAGGACTACCGCGAGTTCCTGGACTCCCTGCTGGACTTCGTGCGCTTCTTCTACGACCGCACCAAGCACAAGGAGGAGTACTGGGACAGGGCGCAGAAGACCCTCGACCCCAGCAAGCTCCGCCCCCGCAAGATCGACTTCGCCACGATGCTCTCGGGCGTCTCCGGCATCCACGCCATCTTCCACGACGACTGAGGAACCCGTTGATGTCGCCTACAACTGTGCACGGACACGTCGCCGAGCAGGCCAGGCGCACGCCCGACGCGGTCGCGGTGTCGGCGGGCCCGGTGCGGCTGACCTACCGGGAGCTCGACGAGCGGGCCAACCGCCTCGCCCACCGCCTGCGCGGGCTCGGCGCCGGCCCCGAGACGCCGGTCGCGGTGCTGATGGAGCGCTCGGCCGAGCTGGTCGTCACGCTCCTCGCGATCCTCAAGACGGGCGGCTGCTACCTGCCCGTCCACAGCGCCTACCCGGCCGACCGCCGGCAGTGGATCGTCGACTCCTCCGGGACGCCCGTCCTGGTCGCCGACCGCGCCAAGGCCGCCGCGGGCCTGCCGTCGGCCCCCGCGACGCTGCTGGCCGACGACGACCCCGCCACCGCGGCGCACCCGGCCACGGAGCCGGACGTCGCCACCGGCCCGGACGACCTGGCCTACGTCATCTACACCTCGGGCTCGACCGGGCACCCCAAGGGCGTCGCGGTCACCCACTGGGACGTGCTGGGGCTGGCCCTCGACCCCTGCTGGGACACCGGTGCCCACGAGCGCGTCCTGATGGTCGCGCCGTACGCCTTCAACGTCTCGACGTACGAGCTGTGGGTGCCGCTGCTGCACGGCGGCACGATCGTCGTGGCGCCGCCCGGCGAGCCGGACCTCGACACCCTGCGCCGGCTGATCCGCGAGGAGCGGATCACCGGGCTGCACCTGACCGCCGGCCTGTTCCGCGTGGTGGCCGAGGAGGGGGCGGACTGCCTGGCCGGCGTCCGCGAGGTGCTCACCGGCGGCGACGTGATCGTGCCCGCCGCCGTCCGCCAGGTGCTGGCCGCCTGCCCGGGGACGACCGTGCGGGCCATGTACGGCGCGACCGAGGTGACCCTGTTCTCCACCCACGCGCCCCTGACCGCAGGGACCGAGCTGGGCACCACCGTGCCGGTCGGCGGCCCGATGCGGGACGTGCGGCTCTACGTGCTCGACGACCGCCTCAGCCCGGTCCCCGGCGACCTGGAGGGCGAGCTGTACATCGCGGGCAGGGGAGTGGCCCGGGGCTACTACGGCCGTCCCGACCTCACCGCCGAGCGCTTCGTCGCCGACCCGTTCGGCGGGCCCGGCGAGCGCATGTACCGCACCGGCGACCTGGTCCGGCGCAACGACGACGGGCAGATCGAGTTCATCGGGCGGGCCGGCGACCAGGTCAAGATCCTGGGCTTCCGGGTGGAGCTGGCCGAGGTGGAGGCCGTGCTGGCCGGCTATCCCGGGCTGGCGCACGTCGCCGTCGTGGCCGGGCAGTCGCGGCAGGGCGACAAACGCCTGGTCGCCTACGTCGTGCCGGCCGCCGAGGCCCCCGACCCCGCCGCGCTGCGCGCCCACGTGCGCACGTCGCTGCCGGACTACATGGTGCCCACGGCGTTCGTCGTGCTGGACGCGCTGCCCCTGACCGCCAACGGCAAGGTGGACCGCGCGGCCCTGCCCGACCCCGACACCGAGCCCGGCTCGGCCTACCGCGCGCCGCAGAACCCCCGCCAGGAGGTGCTGTGCACGGTGTTCGCCGAGGTGTTCGGCGTCGAGCGGGTCGGCGTGGACGACAGCATCTTCGACCTGGACGTCCAGTCGCTGCTGGCGATGCGGCTGGTCAGCCGGATCCGCGCGGCGCTGGGCGTGAACCTGTCCATCGGCGACCTGTTCGACGCGGCGACCGTGGCCGGCCTGGACGAGTGGCTAGAGGCCGGCGCGCGCACCCAGTGAGAGGGACGAGATGAGCAACCCATTCGACGACCGGGACGCGGCCTTCCGCGTGCTGGTGAACCACGAGGGCCGGCACTGCCTGTGGCCCGCCTTCGCCGACGTGCCCGCGGGATGGGAGGTCGCCTTCGGCCCCGCCGTCCGCGACGCCTGCGCCGAGTACGTCACCGCCCACTGGACGGACCTGCGCCCGCGCGGTCTCGCCGCCCGGACGGATGCCGGATAGCCCATGACCACCACGACGATCTTCGACGACCTGCGCCTGGACCACATCGGCTTCTACGTCGGCGACCTGGACAGCGAGACCGCCCGGCTGACCGGCTCCCTGGGCCTGGCGGCCTACGCCACCGCCCAGGACGGCCGGGCCCGCGCGGCCGCCCTGGGCACGAACCGGATCAGGTTCGTGCTCACCCAGCCGCTGGCCGCCGACCACCCCGCCGCCGGCTACCTCGACCGGCACGGCGACGGCGTGTCCGACATCGCGCTCGGCGTGCCCGACGCCGCGGCCGCCTACCACGAGGCGGTGCGGCGCGGCGCCCGTCCGGTCTCGGCCCCCACCGGGCGCGACGGCTTCGTCACGGCCGCCGTCCACGGCTTCGGCGACGTGCTGCACACGTTCGTGCAGCGCCCGGCCGGGGCGCGGGAGCGCGCGCTGCCCGGCTTCCGCGACACCGGGCCGCGGCCGGCCGGCTCGGCCCTCGGGCTGCAGGAGGTGGACCACCTGGCCGTGTGCGTCCCGGCCGGGGAGCTCGACGCCACCGTCGAGTGGTACCGGCGGGTGCTCGGCTTCGACCTCACCTTCGCCGAGCGCATCGCCGTCGGCTCGCAGGCCATGACCACCAAGGTCGTCCGCAGCCGCGGCCGCGGCGAGGTGACGTTCACGCTGATCGAGCCGGACGTGACCAGGACGCCCGGCCACATCGACGAGTTCCTGCGCGACCACGGCGGCGCGGGCGTGCAGCACCTGGCGCTGGCCGCCGCCGACATCGTGACCGCGGTGGAGGGCACCGCGGCCCGCGGGGTGGAGTTCCTGACCGCCCCCGACGTCTACTACAGCCTGCTCGCCGAACGGGTCCGGCCGGTGAAGTACCGGCTGGAGGACCTGGCCCGGCTAGACATCCTCGTGGACGAGGACCACGACGGGCAGCTCTACCAGATCTTCGCCCGCTCCACCCACCCCCGCGACACCTTCTTCTTCGAACTCATCGAGCGACTGGGCGCCCGCAGCTTCGGCAGCGGCAACATCAGCGCCCTCTACCGGGCCGTGGAGCTCCAGCGCAGCGGCCGACGCGATGCCCGCACGGAGGCGGCAGCATGACCATTTCCCCGCCGGCGATCCGGTACCCCCTGTCCTACACCCAGCACTTTCTGCGCCTGTTCGACCAGGGCGACGCCCAGGGGCCCTTCAGCGCCCGCTACAACATCGTCGTCGGCTGGCGCCTGCGCGGCCGCATCGACGTCGACACCCTCCAGCTCGCCATGGACGACGTCGCCGACCGGCACGACGCGCTCAACATGACGATCACCCGGGGGGAGGGGGAGGCGTACCAGGTGCGGCAGCCGTCCGCGCCGGCCAGGCTGCTGGTGGTCGACCTGCCGGCCGCCGCCCCCGAGGAGCGCGCGCTGCGGGCCGAGGAGCTGCTCACCGAGGTCGAGGCCGGTTCCTACAGCCTCCAGGAGCTGCCGCACCTGCGCGCCATCCTCGGCCGGTTCGACGACGAGGACGCGGTGCTGGCGCTGATCGTGCACCACACCGCGGGCGACGGCTGGTCCATGCAGCTGCTCATCCGCGACATCGTCACCCGCTACGCCGAGCGCCGCGGTCACGCCGTGCCGCCGCTGCCCGAGCCCCGGCCCTACCACGAGTACGCCGGCCGGCAGCAGGAGCAGGCCGGCAGCGCCGAGACCCAGGCCGCCCGCGACTTCTGGGCCGAACGGCTGCGCGGCGCGCGCATGCTGGCCGTCCCCACCGACCACGCCAGGTCGGCCGGGCTGGCCAAGCTCTGCCCGGTCCACCGGTTCTCGCTGCCCAAGGACGTCTCCGCCCGGGTGATCAGCTACGCCAGGACGATGCGCAGCTCGCCGTTCATGGTGCTGCTGGCCGCCTACAACGTGCTGCTCAGCCGGATCACCGGGGCCACCGACCTGGTCGTCCCGGTGATCAGCTCCGGACGCGGGCAGCCGGAGTTCCAGGAGACCGTGGGGCCGTTCTTCAACTTCCTGCCGCTGCGCACCGGCCTCGACGGCTGCGCCACCTTCCGGCAGGTCGTCGAGCGCTCCCGCCGGACCTGCATGGACTCCTACGCCAACGAGATCCCGTTCCTGCAGATCGTGGCCGAGGCGCCCGAGCTGATGGCCGACGCCGCGCTGGAGAGCAAGGCGCTGTGCGCGCTCCAGGTCTGGCAGTTCGCCACTGGCCTGGACGGCGAGCGCGTCGGCGACCTGGAGATCGCCGAGGTCCGCGAACGCCTGCTGGACCAGCCCAACGGCACCGACATCCCCGACGGCGCGCTGCTCACCTTCGACATCGCCCCCTCCGGCGAGATCTTCGGCAACTTCGCCTACAACAGCAACCTGTTCACCGAGAGCACGATCGTGACGATGGTGGCCGACTTCGGCGAGATCCTGCGCGCCGGCCTGGCCGCCCCCGACTCGCCTCTGGAGTGATCGCCATGCGCGTGATGTTCACCGTCTTCCCCGCGACGGCGCACTTCCTGCCGATCGTGCCCTACGCCTGGGCGTTGCAGGCGGCCGGGCACCAGGTGGTGGTGGCGGCCCCGCCGGGCGTCGACACCGGGGTCTCGGTGCCCGACTTCCACCGGTCGGTGAACGCGGCCGGGCTGACCGCGGTCTCCTGCGGCGCGCCCGAGCCGCTGTCGGTGCACGACCGCGGCTACCCCGGGTTCGCCGGCCTGATCCCGACGATCGAGGAGTCGGAGCGCCTGGTCGCCGCGCTCGGCATCACCGAGGCGGAACGCCCGCCCTGGGACGTCTTCTACCACTTCGCCCTGCTGACCATGCGCAACTACCATCCGCCGGAGCCCCGCCAGGACGTGCAGGCCGTCGTCGAGTTCGCCCGCGAGTGGCGGCCCGACCTCGTCCTGTGGGACCCGTGGTTCCCGTGCGGCGCGGTGGCGGCCCGGGTCTGCGGCGCCGCCCACGCCCGTACGCTGCTGGCTCCCGACTACACCGCCTGGGCCGCGGACAAGTTCGCCGGCAGCGGCGAGCGGAACCCCATGACCGGGGTGATCGGCCCGCTGGCCGACAGGTACGGCGTGACCGTCGACGACAACCTGCTGCTCGGCGACTGGACGGTGGACCCGTTCCCGCCCGGGATGAGCCTGCCCACCCCCGGCGTGCGCCGCCTGCCCGTCCGGTACGTCCCCTACACCGGGGCGAGCGTCGTCCCGGAGTGGCTGCGCCGACCGCCGGAGCGGCCGCGGGTGGCGATCTCGCTGGGCGTGTCGATGCGCACGTTCTTCAAGGGCGACTGGGGCCGCACCGCCAAGCTGATGGAGGCCGTGGACGGCCTGGACGCCGAGGTCGTCGCCACCCTGGACGCCAACCAGCTGCTCGACCTGGACCGCCCGCTGCCCGCCAACGTGCGCGTGTTCGACTACGTGCCGCTCGACCAGCTCCTGCCGACCTGCTCGGCGATCATCCACCACGGCTCGATCGGCACCTTCGCGGCCGCCTCGGCCATGAACGTCCCGCAGGTCGTCTGCGACACCGACGAGCACAACCGGCTCGTCGGCACCCCCGTCGAGGGCGGCATCGACTGGCAGCTCCAGTGCCAGAAACAGCTCACCTCGACCCGAACCTCCCGGTACGTCACCACGCGCGGCGCCGGCGTGCGGATCAACCACCAGACGCAGTCCGCGGCCGAGATCCGCGACGAGCTGCTGCGCGTGCTGAAGGACCCCTCGTTCACCAAGGGCGCGGCCGCCATCCACGAGGACTGGCTGGCCACGCCGAGCCCGACCGACATCGTCGCGGAGCTGGAGCGGCTGACCGCCGCCGCCCGGTAGCCGTCGACCCCTCAGACAGGAGGCGGACAGTTGCGGATCCTGGTCACCGGCGGCGCCGGTTTCATCGGCTCGGAGTTCGTCAGAGCCACGTTGCGCGACTCGCCGGGCACGCGGGTCACCGTCCTGGACAAGCTCACCTATTCCGGCAACCTGGAGAACCTCGACCCGGTGGCCGGCCACCCGGGGCTGCGCTTCGTGCAGGGCGACACCGCCGACCCGCTCGTGGCCGACGAGGTGGTGGCCGGGCAGGACGCGATCGTGCACTTCGCCGCCGAGACGCACGTCGACCGGTCGATCGTCAGCGCGACCGGCTTCGTGCGCTCCAACGTGCTGGGCACCCAGACCCTGCTGGAGGCGGCCCTGCGGCACGGCGTCGGCCGCTTCGTGCACGTCTCCACCGACGAGGTGTACGGCTCCATCGCCGAGGGCTCGTGGACCGAGGAGACGCCGCTCGCGCCGAACGTGCCGTACGCGGCCTCCAAGGCCGGCTCGGACCTGCTCGCGCTGGCCTTCCACCGCACGCTCGGCCTGGACGTCGTGATCACCCGCTGCACCAACAACTACGGCCACTACCAGTTCCCCGAGAAGGTCATCCCGCTGTTCGTCACCAACCTGCTCGAAGGCCGCCGGGTGCCCCTGTACGGCGACGGCGGCAACCGGCGCGACTGGCTGCACGTCTCCGACCACTGCCGGGCCATCCGGATGGTCCTCGACCGAGGTCGGGCCGGCGAGGTCTACCACATCGGCGGCGGCAGCGAGCTGAGCAACCTGGAGCTGACCGCCCGCCTGCTGGAGGCGTGCGGCGCGGGCTGGGACATGGTCGAGCACGTCCCCGACCGGCCGGGGCACGACCTGCGCTACTCCCTCGACATCTCCAAGATCGAGCGGGAGCTGGGCTACGCGCCGTCGGTCGACTTCGAGACCGGGCTGGCCGCGACCGTCGCCTGGTACCGGGACAACCGGTCCTGGTGGGAACCGCTCAAGCACCGCGAGCTCGCCGTGGCCGCCCACTGAAGATCATGAGGAGAAGCCATGCAGGACATTGTCCGACGTCTTGACACGTGCCGGGTCTGCGGGCGCGACGACTGGCTGGAGGTCACCTCCTTCGGGTCCGTGCCGCTGGCCAACGGCTTCCTCGACCCCGCCGACCTCCCGGCCGAGGAGCCCGCCTACCCCGTGGACGTCATCGTGTGCCGCAACTGCCGGCTGATGGCCATCCGGCACGTGATCAGGCCCGACGTGCTGTTCCGGCACTATGTGTACGTCACCTCCGAGTCCGACCAGATGACCGGCCACATGCGGCGCATCGTCGGCTGGTGCACCCGCCGGGCCGGGCTCGCGCCGGGCGAGCTGGTCGTCGAGCTGGGCAGCAACGTCGGCCTGCAGCTCGCGCTCTTCCAGGAGCAGGGGCAGCGGGTCGTCGGCGTGGACCCGGCCGAGAACCTGGCCGAGATCGCCAACGCCCGCGGCGTGCGCACGCTGCCCGAGTTCTTCGGCGCCGACCAGGGCCGCCGCATCCACGCCGAGCAGGGCGAGGCCAAGCTGGTGCTCGGCCGCCAGTGCTTCGCCCACATCGACGACGTGCACAACGTGCTGGACGGCGCCACCGCCGTGCTGGCCCCCGACGGGCTGGTCGCGATCGAGGTCCCGTACCTGCTGGACCTGCTGGAGGAGAACCAGTTCGACACGATCTACCACGAGCACCTGTCGTACTACTCGGTCACCACGCTGAGCCATCTGTTCGCGCGGCACGGCCTGCGCATCGTGGACGTCGAGCGGGCGGCCGTGCACGGCGGCTCGATCGTCGTCTTCGCCGCCAGGGAGGGCTCGGCCCACCCTGCCCGCCCCTCCGTCAACCGGCTGCTGTCGCTGGAGCGGCAGAGCGGCCTCGACTCCGACGAGGCCTACCTGGCCTTCGCCGAGCGCGCCCACCAGGTGATCAAGCAGATCGGCGACCTCGTGCGCGACCTGGCCGGGCGCGGCCTGACCGTCGCCGGGTACGGCGCGCCGTCCAAGGGCACCACCCTGCTGCAGTTCTGCGAGCTCGGCCCGGCCGAGGTGCGCTTCTGCAGCGACACCACCAGCCTCAAGCACGGCCGGCTGCTGCCCGGCACGCGCATCCCGTGCCGCTCGCCCGAGCAGGCCCGCGACCAGCAGCCCGACTACTACCTGCTGCTCGCCTGGAACTACGCCGACGAGATCATCTCCAAGGAGCAGGACTTCCTGCGCCGCGGCGGCAAGTTCATCATCCCCATCCCGCAGCCGAGGGTCGTGACGGCCGAGCCCGTCCCGGCGGTGGCCTGAAGGAGATCTGCATGGAATACGGATCCGACCACGCCGAGTACTACGACCGCGTCTTCCGCAGCCGCGGCAAGAGCTTCGAGGGCGAGGCCCGGGAGCTCGACAGGATCATCAGGGAACGGTCGCCGCAGGCGGCCTCGCTGCTCGACGTCGCCTGCGGCACCGGCGCGCACCTGGAGACCTTCGCCAAGCTCTTCGACCACGTCGAGGGGGTCGAGCTGTCGCCCGACATGCGGGAGGTCGCCGGCCGGCGGCTGCCCGGCGTGCCGCTGCACGCCGGCGACATGCGCACCTTCGACCTCGGACGCACCTTCGACGCCGTGACCTGCATGGGCAACGCCGTCGGCGAGCTGGGCTCCTACGACGAGCTGGTGGAGGCCGTCGGCCGGATGGCGGCCCACCTGGCGCCCGGCGGCGTCCTCGTCGTCGAGCCCTGGTACTTCCCGGAGAACTTCCTCGACGGGCACGTCGGCGGCCACACGCTGGTGGAGGAGGGGCTCGTCATCTCCCGCATGACGCACTCGCGCAGGGAGGGCGGCAAGAGCCGGCTGGAGGTGCGGTTCAGGGTCGCCGACGCCTCGGGTTTCAAGGAGTTCGCCGAGGTCCTGTACTCCAGCCTGTTCACCTGCGACCAGTACCTGGAGGCGTTCGCCAAGGCGGGCTGCCGGGCCGAGTTCCGGCCCGCGTTCAAGCTGGCCGACGGCCGGCCCAACAGCCCCGGGCTGTTCGTCGGCGTGCGCGAGGAGGCCGGCGATGGCCTCCGGTGAGCCCCTCGTCGTCGGCCGGCCGAACGCGGGGGAGCGGGCGCGCCTGCTGGAACGGCTCGGCGGCGTGCTCGACCGGCTCTGGCTGACCAACAACGGCCCGCTGGTGCGCGAGTTCGAGGCGCGCCTGGCCGACCTGACCGGCGCCCGGCACGCCGTGGCGACCTGCAACGCCACCACCGGCATCCAGATCGCGGCCAGGGCCGCCGGGCTGCGGCCGGGCGACGAGGTGATCGTCCCCTCCTTCACGTGGGTGGCCACCGCCCACGCGCTGGAGTGGATCGGCATCGTCCCGGTCTTCTGCGACTCCGACGAGATCACCGGCAACGCCGACCCCGACCACGTCGAGCGCCTGATCGGCCCGCGCACCCGCGGCATTCTCGGGGTGCACGTCTTCGGCTACCCGTGCGACGTGGACGCGCTGGAGCGCCTGGCCCGCGCGCACGGGCTCGTCCTGCTGTTCGACGCGGCGCACGCGCTCGGCTGCACCTACCGGGGCAGGCCGATCGGGACGTCCGGGGATGCCGAGATCTTCAGCTTCCACGCCACCAAGTTCGTCAACAGCGTCGAGGGCGGCGCGATCGTCACCGACGACGACGACCTGGCCGCGCGGGTCAGGGAGCTGCGCAACCAGGGCATCGACGCGGCCGGGCAGATCTCCGGGGCCGGCACGGTGGCCCGGATGAGCGAGTTCCACGCGGCCATGGGGCTGACCTCGCTGGAGGCCATCGACACGATCGTCGAGGCCAACCGGCGCAACCAGCGGGTCTACGAGGAGCTGCTCGCCGGGCTGCCGGGCGTCGTGGTGCGCGGCCAGGCGCCCGGCGAACGGGCCAACTTCCAGTACCTGGTCATCGAGGTGGACGAGGCCGTCGCCGGCGTGTCGCGGGACGCGGTGCTGGCGGCGCTGCTCGTGGAGAACGTGCACGCGCGCCGCTACTTCTCCCCGATCTGCCACCAGGTCGAGCCGTACCGGTCGGACCCGGGCAGGCACTTCCCGCTGCCCCTGCCCCGCGCCGAGGGCCTGGCCGCCCGCGTCCTGTCCCTGCCGACCGGTCCCACGGTGGACGCCGGGCACATCGCCGGCATCTGCCGCGTCGTCCGGGAGACGGTCCGCGCGGCCGACCGCCGGCTGGTCGCCTGACCCCGTCACGAAGCGAGGCGCCTCCGGGTACGGAGGCGCCTCGTCGTGTGCCGACGTCGCGCTGGAGAGTGATATGCGTCACACTGCGTCCGGCCATGGGCCTTGATCAGCGCTGATGGCGCTGGAGCCGTCCCCGTGGAACGGGCAGCCGCGATTTCCCGATTGATCACCTTCCGCGAACGCATCGGTTCGGTCTAAACAGGCGTTGGTCATCATTTCGCCTCCAGGGCCCGTGCAGGCAAGGGGATAGCCGTGTACGTCACGGTCTCGGACGGCGCGTTCGCGTCCTGGCTCGAGCCGGTGGACTGAATGCGGCGCCGACATGTGATCCTCGGGCTGGTCGTGCTGGGGTTCGCCGTCATGGCGGCCGTCCTCCATGGGCGGTGGCAACTCGCCGACCGCCCGCCGCAGCGCTACGCCGAGTGCGAGTCGAACGTCGCGGGCGCGGACTGCGCCCGCGCGTCCGAGGTGTTCGAGGACTGCCCGACGACGGCCGTCAGGATGTGTCCGCGTGCAAGGCGGATCGTGATGAGCGCATGGACTGTCTGTACGCCCGCAACCTGAACAAGGAGCGCTGCCGGCTGCTGAACGACGCCATGCTGAGCACACCCCTGCCGAGCCGGCCCGCTGGGTGAGCGACCCCGCCGGGGCGGGCGGGGGCACCGTCCTGCGGTCAGGCCGTGCGGCTGGGTTCCGCCTCGGGGACGGGGGTCACCCGGCCGCGCACGGCCAGGCCGAACAGGGCGACCAGCAGGCCGCACGCGCCCGCCAGCGCGAAGGGGGCCGCGGGCCGCCACAGGTCGTAGAGCCAGCCCCCGACGCCGGAGATGACGAAGATGCCGATCGCGCCGCAGAGCGTCTGGACGCCGAAGCTGGAGCCCCGGTAGCGGGCCGGCACCTGCTGGGCCAGCAGCGGGCCCGCCGTGGTGATGACGCCGATCTCGCCCAGCCCGACGGCCGCCGCCACCAGCATCATCCCCGGCCCGAGCGGGTCGCTGACCAGCAGCGTCGACAGGTACGCGGCCCCGGCCAGCGCCTGGGCCAGGATCACCACGTCCTGCCGCCGCATCCGGTCGCCGAGCCAGCCGAACAGCGGCGCGCCCACCACGATCACCATGTACGCGATGCCCACGATCGCGCCGCTCTTGGCCAGGGCCTCGGTGGCGGACATGCCGCGCACGGCCTTGGCGTGGTCCACGATCCACAACGACAGGAAGCTCGCCACCAGCGCCAGGTCGGCCCTGGCCACGAAGGACGCCGCGTACGACAGCGCCACGCCGGGGTCGCGGGCCAGCCGCACGCCCTCGACGACCAGCCGGCCCAGCCCGGCCCGCTCACCGGCCTGCTGCCCGGCGGGCGGCTCGACGGACGCGGCCAGGCCGGGGGCCAGCGTTCCGCGCAGGGCCAGCGCGCCCAGCAGCACCAGCCCGGCGACCACCAGGAAGCCCACCTTGGCCGCCGTGGCCGGGGCCATGCCGCCGCCCTCCAGCATGTTCGGCAGGCGTACCAGCACCAGCACCGCGATCACCGCGCCGATGCCGCTGAACAGGCCGAGCCAGCCGTAGGCCTTGCCGCGCGCGCGGTCGCGCACGTAGTCGGCGGTGATCGCGGACATGGTGACGTTCAGGGCGGCGATCCCGAGGGCGAACACGACCCGCAGGGCGACCAGGACGGCGACGTTGCCCGCGAACGGGTAGAGCGCCGCGCCGAGGGCGCACAGCAGCAGCCCCGCCACGGCGACCGGCCGCCGGCCGATCCGGTCGGCGAGCGCGCCGTACCAGGCCAGGCTCAGGATGAGCGCCGCCTCCGCGGCGACCTGGAGGTAGCCGGTCGTGCGGCCCAGGTCGTCGCCGGACAGCCCCAGCGCGTCGGTGAGCAGGTACGGCTGGGCGGCCGGCAGGAACGTGATGACCGCCGTGCCGAGGAGCCCGAGCCCCATGCATGCCCAGAGGTTGGTCCTGCTGATCCCCGTCGCGGGGTCGAGACCTAACATGGCAGAGATCATCCCAACGTCAGCCCTAGATCGTCTAGGTTTGGCACATGATGAGTGACCGAGTCCCGCCGGGCGTCAGCGCCGCGGTGCCCAACGTGGCGCGGATGTACGACTACTACCTCGGCGGGAAGGACAACTTCGCGTCCGACCGGGCCGCCGCGGAGAAGGTGCTGTCGATCATCCCCGAGATCAGGGGCGACGCCCGCAACAGCCGGGCCTTCCTGCAGCGCGCCGTGCGCCACCTGCGGCAGTCGGGCGTCGACCAGTTCCTCGACATCGGGTCGGGGCTGCCGACCGCGGGCCACGTGCACGAGGTGATCGAGGGCGCGAAGATCGTCTACGTGGACAACGACTCGGTCGTGCTCACCCACTCCCGCGCCCTGCTCGGCCACTCGCCCGACGTCACCGTCCAGGAGGGCGACCTGCGGCGGCCGGAGGCCGTCATGGAGCGGGCGGCGGAGGTGCTGGACTTCTCCCGGCCGATCGCGCTGCTGGTGGTCTCGCTGCTGCACTTCGTCACCGACGCCGAGGACCCGGTGGGCGTCGTCCACCGTTACCGCGACCTGCTGCCCGCGGGCAGCCACATCGTGCTGACGCACGTCGCCCCCGACACCATGCCCAGCAAGGCCGACGACGTCAGCGCCGTCTACCGCAACGCGACCTCGCCGTTCACGGCCCGCAGGCGGTCGGTGTTCGCCTCCATGCTGGACGGCTTCGACCTCCTGGAGCCGGGCGTCGTCAACACCCGCGAGTGGCGTCCCGACCACGACACCGACCCGTCCCCGATCGACGGCGACTACCACCTGTGCGCGGTGGGCCGCAAGCGGTCCTGACCCGCGCGGCCGTGGCCCATCACCTCCGGGTGGTGGGCCACGCGCGTTTCTGCGGACTCCACCGTTTCGAACATGTGATCCAAAACGTGTGGGATTCCGTCGTCGGCCGTGCTTACGATCTTGGTGTTCGCCGGCCGGGCCGTCCGGCCGGCCCCACCGGACGGAGAGATGTCCTTGAGGCGTGCAATGATCGCGTCAGCCGCCGCGCTGAGCCTGCTGACCCCCGTCGTCGTGGCCGGGGCCGCGCGGGCGGCCACCGTCGCGACGGTCCCGCTGGCCACCGTCGTGGACAAGGCCAGGGAGGTGGCCGGGTTCTGGCTCGCCGACGACGCCGCCAACCTGCGGGCCGCCACGCCGTACGCCGTGCTGGCCGTGGCGATGGGGGGCGAACGCCTGTCCACCGGCGTCGTCCCGGACGGGCCCGCGGTCAGCACCCCGCCGATCGGGGCCGAGAACCCGCCGCCCGGCGACGAGGTCGTGACGTCCGGCAAGGTGTTCTTCGTCGGCGGCGACGGCCTGCCCCACTGGTGCACCGGCACCTCGGTGCAGTCGGCCTACCGCAACCTCGTGGCCACCGCGGGCCACTGCGTGTTCGACATCGAGGCCCCGATGGGCGCGCTCGGCAAGTGGGTCTTCGTCCCGGCCTACTCCGACGGCGCCACCCCCTACGGCCTGTACGTCGGCAAGCAGGGCATCACCCACTACGACTTCGAGGACCTGCACGACTTCGACCGCGACTACGCCTTCGCCACCGTCCACAGCGGCGTCGTCCTGTCCGCCCCCGACACGCTGACCACCGTCGGCCGCCTCGGCGACAACGTCGGCGGCCTCGGGATCGCGGCCAACCAGCCGCTCCCGCCCGCGGCCGACGTCTTCGGCCACCCCTCCGGGCCGCACCCCGACGGCTCCGTCCCATATGCGGGGCAGAGCCTCGAACGCTCGACCGGGCCGACGTTCGCGGTCAAGCCCTCCGGCCTGCGCGCGGACCGGCCCGTCGGCGTGGACTCGCCGTTCACGGCCTCGCTCGGGGCCGCGTGGGTGGCCGGGTACGACGCCGAGACCCGCGCCGGCCACCTGACCGGCCTGACGATCAGCGTCGCCGACACCGACGCCGACGGACGGTACGACACCGGCATCTCCCCGTACTTCGACACCGGCCTGTTCCAGGTCTACCGGGACGCGGCCAACCGCTGGACCGGCTCCATCACGTACGTCTCCGGCTGACCCGGCCCGCGCGGACCGGGTCAGGAGCTCGCGGCCCGGACCGCGGGACGAACCGGTGACGAACCCGCCGAGGTCGTTTCCCTATTGTGCATTGATTGCACTCTCGTGCATCGAATGCACATGGATATACTCAGGTCGCGAGTGGTCGTCAACACGGCCGCACACCGAACCTGACCGGCGGCCCAAGGAGTGACAGGCGGCATCATGACCAGTGACGATCCGGTCCGCGGCGGCGGACGTGAAGCGCAGCGGCGCCGTACCCGTAAGGCGATCATCGACGCGGCGATCCGGCTGAGCGCGGGGGGCGCGACCCCGTCCATCGACGAGGTCGCGGCCGCCGCCGACGTGTCCCGCCGCACGGTCTACACGTACTTCCCGACCCTGGACCACCTGCTGATCGACGCGACCGCGGGCGCGATCAACGATCCGCCGGTCGAGCAGGCGCTGGCCGACCCCGCGCTGGCCGGTGACCCCGCCGCCCGCGTCGACGCCCTCATCCGGACCCTGCTGGAGCACTCCCCGCAGTCGCTGCCCCTCGGGCGGCGGCTGATCCGCCTGACCGTCGACCCGCCGGTGGGCGGCTCCCGGGGAACGCCTGGCCCGCGCCGTACCCAGCGGCGGGTGGGCTGGCTGGAGCAGGCCTGCGCGCCGCTGCGCGACACTCTGAGCGAAGAGGCGTTCCAGCGGCTGATCTCGGCCCTGACCGTCGTGGTCGGCTGGGAGGCGCAGATCGCCCTGCGTGACGTCCGCGGCCTGGACGCCGAGGCCGAACAGGAGGCCGTCCGCTGGGCCGCGCGTGCCCTGGTGAACGCGGCCGTCAGCGAGAACGGCCACGGGCCCGGCGCCGGCGGGAGTGCCTGAGGCGCCGGGCCGGGGCGTCGTTCAGTCGATGACGGCGATGCCGGTGGCGGACCAGAGCGCCCTGGACGACGCCTCGGGGTCGGCCACGTCCCAGGAGCGCACGTCCAAGACGTGGGTGACGGCCTTCTCCGGTTCGTGGCCGGGCCAGCCGGGGTCGCCCGTGGCCGCGAACCGGGTCCAGGCGGTGCGGAACTGCCGCGAGAGCGCCTCGGCCTCCGGGACGCCGCCGGTCAGCATCGCGGCCAGCGGCGTGTCCAGGGTGCCGAAGGTCAGCGGCACGTCCAGGCCGTGGCAGGCGCCGAGCGGGGTGGGCGACCAGGCCAGCTCGTAGGCGAAGGTCCGCCCGCGGTGCGCGTCGGCCAGCAGCGCGCTCGGCATCCTGAACAGCCAGTCGGACATGAGCGTGCCGTACAACCGCCGCGCGGACGCCCCGGGGAGCGCGGTGCGGTAGGCCGCGTCCGCGCCGGGCGGGGCGAGCGCCGCGAGGGCCGCGTCGAGCCGGGCGGGCAGGTCGGCCTCCGGCCGCGGGTCCATCGAGAGGAAGAGGTCGAACTCGTCCCTGGTGAAGCCCACGATCAGGTCGACGTCCCGGGCGGCGCCCCCGGCCAGGGCCGGCCAGGGCGGCGAGGGCAGGATCTCGCCGTCCACGACCGGCATGAACGGGACCGACGCGAACGCCAGCCGTCCCCATCGTCCGGGGAAGGCCGTGAAGTCCTCGACGGCCACCGCGCTCCCCGCCGCGAGCAGCTCCTCCGGCGCGCTCTCGGACGGCGCCGCGCCGCCCAGCCGCTCGACGACGGCCGCGGTGACGCGGGCGGCCCGCTCGGGGGTGAGGAACAGGCCGGGCACGCTCTGCGCGATCGCGCGCCGGAACAGGCCGGCCGCCGAGGGCATCGTCAGCAGGCAGGCGACCGAGCCCGCGCCGGCCGACTCGCCGAAGATCGTGACGTTTCCCGGGTCGCCGCCGAACGCGGCGATGTTCTCCTGGACCCAGCGCAACGCCGCGACCTGGTCGAGCAGCCCCCGGTTCGGCGGCGCGCCGTCGATCTGGCCGAAGCCCTCCATGCCGATCCGGTAGTTGAACGAGACCACGACCACGCCCTCGCCCGCCAGCGTCCGCCCGTCGAACTCCGGCAGGTCGGACGAGCCGGTGACGTACGCGCCGCCGTAGATCCACACCATCACCGGCAGGCCCGACCCGCCGGGGTCGGGCGACCACACGTTGACGGTGAGGCAGTCGAGCCCGCCGGCGGAGCTCCACGCCGGCATCCCGGGCACCACCGCCTGCTGCGGCGGCCGGGGGCCGAAACCGGTGGCGTCGCGGGTGCCGTCCCAGGGGTCGGCGGGCGCCGGTGCGGCCATCCTGAGCGATCCGAAGGGGCTCTTCGCGAACGGGATGCCCCTGAAGACGGCGATGCCGTGCTCGTCGGTCCCGCGTACCTTGCCGCCGGTCGTCATCGTCACCACTGACCATCTCCTTCCCGCGGGCCTGTGCCCGTCGGCAGTGTCGATGTTGAACGATAGAGCCTGTGTCGGTCGGCATAGATCTGGGGCCTCCGGTCCTCCGCGCGTCGCCGCCGTGCGAGGATCATGGTCAAGGAGGCGACACGTGCTGAACAAGCGGGAGCGGACGCGCGGCGGCCGGGCGGCGTTACGTCCGAGGCTGGTGGCGGCCGGCTGGGACTATCTCGTGATCGCCGCCTGGCTGACGGTGCTGGCCGCGGTGTTCGTGCCGCTCAGCCGCGCGGGAGCGGGGTTCGGCGGGCTCGGCGCCCTGGGCACCGACCTGCTGATCACCGCGCTGAGCGTGCTGCCTCTCGCGGCGTACCTGGTCATGGGGGAGGCGGGGCGGCGGCAGGCCACGTGGGGCAAGCGCCGGGCGGGGCTCGTCGTGGCACTGCACGGCGGGGGCCGGCCCGGCGTGGCGCGGATCGTGGCGCGCGCCCTGGTGAAGCTGCTTCCGTGGCAGTGCGCTCACATGGCGGTCTCCCGGCTGGTCCGCGAGCCGGAGTCGGCCGTCGCCATGCCCCTTCTGGTCGCGGCGTACGCCCTGGCCGGGGCCTCGGTCGTGCTGGTGCTGACCCGCCGCGACCGGGCCGCCCTGCACGACCTCGTGACGGCCACGCGGGTGGTGCCGTCGCCCTGACGCCTCCTTGAGACGATCAGACCTCCGGCAGCGAGGGATCGGGCTGCCAGGGGCTCGGCGCCGTGATGGACCAGCGTTCGTGGTCGCGCCAGGCGCCGTCGATGTAGAGGTAGTCGGACGACAACCCCTCGTAACGGAAGCCCAGCCGCCGGGCCAGGGCCACGGACGCCTTGTTCCCCGGCTGGATGTTGGCCTCCAGGCGGTGCAGCCGCAGGTCGCCGAACGCGTGCCGCAGGGCGAGGGCGAGCCCGTCGGTCATGTAGCCGCGCCCGGCGGACGGGGCGAAGGCCGCGTAGCCGAGGGACGCCCCCTGGTAGCGGCCCCGGATGATCGAGTTGATGTTGACCGTGCCCGCCGCGGCGCCGGTCTCCCGGACGCGGATCAGGAAGCCCAGATTGAGGCCGTCGTCGAAGCGGCGCATCCAGGTCCGGAACTCCTCGGCGGTCGAGGGCAGTTGCATCCACGGCCGGTGCAGTTCGGCGCTGGCCCGGACCAGCGAGCAGAACTCGTCCTGGTCGGAGAGGGTGAGCGGGTGCAGCTCCACCCGTGACGGCGTTTCGGACATAGGGCAACTTTAGGGCGTGTCGCGAGAGTCGTCGTCTCCGTCAGCTCGCCGTGGTGGTCCAGGCGCGGTGGGCCGTCTCGCGGATCTCCTCGTCGGCCGTCTGCTCCACCCGGGCCATCGCCGCGCGCAGGATGGGCGGCGTCATCAGCGAGGTGACGATCGCGACCAGCACCACCAGCGTGTACGCCTCGACGCTGAGGATGCCCAGCCGCAGGCCGACCATGGCCACCACGACCTCGATCACGCCGCGCGCGTTGAGCCCGGCGCCCAGGGCCAGCGCCTCCCAGCGGTTGAGCCGGCTCAGCCGGGCGCCGGCGTACGCGCCGACGAACTTGCCGACGATCGCGACGGCCAGCACCGCGAGCCCGGCCAGCAGCACCGGCGGGCGGGTCAGCGCGGTCAGGTCCATCCGCAGCCCGGCGGTGGCGAAGAAGACGGGGGCGAAGCCGTACAGCGTCACCGTGCGCAGCGGCGCCAGCCGGGCCGGGTCCACCCGTCCCGCGCCGCCGATGAGCATGCCCATCACGAACGCGCCGAAGACCGACTCCAGGCCGAGCGCGTGCGTCCCGGCCGAGGCCAGGACGAGCAGCACGATCGCCATGCCGACCGTCGGGCCCGCCTCGGGCGACCGGGCCGCCAGCCGCATCGCGCCGCGCACCAGCGGACGCCCGACGGTCAGGGCCACCACGACGATGGCCACCAGGTAGGCCAGCGAGGTGAGGACGGTGCCGGTGCTGACCGCGTTGACGGCCATGGCGCTGACGATCGAGAGCATGAACCAGCCGAACGCGTCGTCGATCATCCCGGCGGTGAGCGTGAGCTGGCCGATGTTGCGGTGCAGCAGCCGCATGTCCATCAGCGTCTTGGCCAGCACGGGGATCGCGCTCACGCACATCGCCACGCCCATGAACAGCGCGAACACCGTCGCGTCGGTGCCGTCGGGGACGATCATCCGGGGCAGCAGGAACCCGGTGGCGATGCCGAGCCCGAGCGGGATGATCAGGCCGCCCACGCTGATCCCGGCCGCGGTGGCCGCCCGCCGGCGCACCAGGTTCAGGTCCATGTGGATGCCGGTCAGCCCGACCAGCAGCAGCACGCCGACCTGCCCGACGGCGTCCAGCAGGTGGAACTGGCCGGGGTCGGCGGGGAAGAGCCAGCGCTGGAGGTCCGGCGCGACGTGCGCCAGGATCGACGGCCCGAGCACGACGCCGGCGAACAGCTCGCCCACCACGGCGGGCAGCCGGAACCGGGCCGCCAGCGCCCCGAGCCCCAGGGCCAGGCCGAGCAGCACTCCGATCTGCAACAGGAACACGAGCATGCCGTGCGCGCCGATGGGGGCGATGGGCGTCTGCATGAATACCCCTGGAGGTCGATCCTGGTTTCCGAACCCGGATATTCAGCAAAGAACGCCCGGCGCGGACGCCGCAACGGACCCGTTCACATGCGGCAATCTCCGAGAAAGCAGCCCATGAAGATCCGCAATCACGGAGAAACCGGCGGAGCTCAGCCGGTGGCGCGCGGGCCGAGCAGCACCGGCAGGGCGCGCACCCCGTTGTCCAGCAGCGAGGTGAGCCGGGGCAGGTCGTCCAGCGGCCCGGCGGCCCGCATGCCGGGGAACGTCGCGAACAGGGCCGGCAGCGCCACCTCGGCCTGCAGCCGGGCCAGCGGCGCGCCCAGGCAGAAGTGCGGCCCGTGCCCGAACGCCAGATGCGGTACGGCCGGCCTGGTCACGTCGAAGTCGGCGGCGTTCTCGCCGAACCGCTCGGGGTCGCGCCCGGCGGCGGAGAAGCAGGCCAGCACCGCCTCGCCCGCCCGCAGCCGGACGCCCTCGATCTCCACGTCCTCCATGGCGTAGCGCATCGGGAAGTAGGCGTTGGGCGACTCCCAGCGCAGCGCCTCCTCCACCGCCGCGCTCCACGGGACGGCCCCCGAGCGCAGCAGTTCGAGCTGCTCGGGCCGGCCCAGCAGGGCGCGCACGGCGTGCGCGATGAGGTTGATCGTCGTGACGTGCCCGGCGATCAGCAGCACCTGCACGGTGTCCCGCAGCTCGGCGTCGTCCAGCCGGCCCTGGGCGTGCAGCGCGATCAGCTCGCTCGTCAGGTCCTCGCCGGGCGTGCCGCGCCGCACCTCGATGATCTCGCCGACCAGCTCGAACAGCGCCCTGCGACCCTGCGGGCTGTCCGGCGGGCTCTGGTCGAGCTGCACCACCTCGTCGGTGAGCGCGCGCAGGCGCTCGCGGTGGGACTCGGGCACGCCCAGCATCTCGACGATGACGCGCAACGGCAGCGGGTAGGCGTACTCGGCGCGCAGGTCCACCGGCTCGCCCGGCGGCCTGGCCGCCAGGTCCTCCAGCAGGTCGCCGACGATGGAGGTGATCCACGGCTCCATCCGCTGCACCTGGCGCGCGCTGAACAGCTTGACCAGCGGGCCGCGCAGCCGCCGGTGCTCCTCGCCGTCGGCGTTGAGCATGGACGCGTCGGTGACGAGCCGCATCAGCGACGTGCCCTGAGGGGCCGCGGCGCGGGCCTTCGGGTCCCAGTACCGGATGTCGCGCGTCATAGCCGGGTGCGACAGCACCGCCTCCAGCGTCGCGTGGCTGGTGGCGGCCCAGGCCAGCACCCCCTCCACCCGTACCGGGACGAGCGGCCCGGCCCGGCGCAGCCGCTCGTCGCTGTCGTGCAGGTCGAGGGTGGCCGGGTCGAGGACGAACTCGGGTTCCATGGTCATCCTGTCTGTCTGGTGCGGACGGGCGGTCATCGGCTCGACGTCGCCCCGCTGTAGCGGCGGGGGAGGACCATGACCGGGTTGTCGTCGAGGATCACGTCCGGCGGCCCGAAGCGTTCGGCCACCCGGCGGATCTCGGGGTCGTCGAGCAGCAGCAGCCGGCCGTCGAGGACGAGCGGCTCGTCGTCGGCGTACAGGGTGGGCCGGTCGACCTGGCAGTCGCAGTGGGCGAAGCCGGGCGCGGTGGTGACGGCCACGCCGTCGGTGAGCGCGTCCAGCCCGCAGTAGAACGCGCCGGCGTGCTTCTCCCGCTCGAACTGGCTGCCGCCGGCCACCCGCACCTTCGGGTTCAGCCCGATCAGGGCGTGCCGCAGGTAGAAGCCGCCGGGGGAGAAGCGGCGCAGCCGGTCGGCGGCCGTCCCGCCCTCGATCTTCTGCACGACATTGCCGGCCAGGTGGACGCTCAGCGGCTCCTCGGGCACGCCGGTCACCGTGCAGTCCTCGACGACGAGCACGCCCTCGGTGTCGGCGGGCCAGAAGTTGACGCCGCCGTACGGGAAGGGCCGCCACTGGCCGGGGCCCGGCGGCTCGGCGTCCGGCATGAGGGTCAGCCCGGACAGCGTCAGGTCCGTGCCGGCCGTCGAGGTGACCCGGATCCTGGTGGTCGCGGCCAGCTTCTCCAGGGTGCGGTGCGCCAGGGCGTAGAAGACCTCGTTGGGCAGGCGGGCGCCGGTGAGCAGCGCGCCCGCCGTGGCGCTCATGTGCAGGGACGCGAACCGCACCGGCAGGGCCGCGATCTCGTCGAAGAACAGCGGCGCGGTGTGCACCTCGCCCCACCAGGTGCAGGCGATGACGACGTCGGACGCCCCGACGGCGGCCCGCTCGACGTGGTGCCCGGCCCCGCTGTCCCAGCCGCCCGGGCTGAACGGCGCCACCGACAGGATGTGCACGTCGGCGTCACGGTAGGCCGCCGCGGCCGCGATGGCCTGGACGACCACCGGGTCGACGGTGTGCTCGGCCAGCACCAGCACCCGCTCGCCCGGCGCCACCCGCAGGTAGTGCACCAGGTTGCGGGCGCCGGGCATGAGCTCGACGATCGAGTACGGCGCGGCCGTCGGCTCGGCCGCGTAGCCGACGGGCGCCGTGGCGTACGGATTCGTGGTCATCGTTGTCTCCCCCGGTGCCGGTCGTACCCGCTGCCGCGCCAACCCGCGGCAACGCCACGCCTCGATCACGGAAAGGATGCGGCGTCGGCGCGGGCGGCACGAGTCCGGGTGCGGTGTCAGCGCGAGCGTCGCCGCGACCCGGCCGACAGCTCGATCGGGTCGAAGCCGAACGCGTCCGCCGGGTCGTGGCCCAGGTACAGGTCACGGACCAGCTCCCCGGCCGCCGGGGCGTTGCACAGCCCGTGGCCGGAGAACCCGGTGGCGTACAGGAACGCCGGCGATCCGGGCAGCCGGCCGATGAAGGCCGACCGGTCGGGGCTGGCGTCCCTGGGGCCGCGCACCGCCGTCTCCAGCCCGGACAGGTCCAGGTCCGGGTACGTGGTGGCGAGCTGCGCCCTGGCCTTGACGAACCAGGCGTCCCGGTCGGTGCCGGGGTTGCCCATGCCGATCAGGATGCGGTCGCCGCGCCGGCGGATCAGCAGCCCGCTGGCGGCGTGCAGGGTGACCGGCATGTCCGGCACCTCGGGCAGCGGGCCGGTGGTGAGCAGTTCCTGCACCGCCGGCCCGGTCAGCGGCAGGTCCACGCCCGCCGCCGAGGCGATCCAGCCCGACCAGGCCCCGGCCGCGCACACGATCGCCTGCGCGGTGAGCGTGCCGTCCGCGGTCTCGACCCGCCCGGTGGCCGGATCGACGGCGGTGACCGGGCAGCCGGTGCGCAGCGAGGCCCCCGCCCGCGCCGCGCCCTCCGCGTACGCCTCCACGATGGCGGCCGTGTCGCTCACGAACGCCTGCGGCGACCACGCGGCCGCCAGCAGCGACGGCTCCTCGACCAGCGGGTTGAGCCGCCGGGCCTCCTCCGCGCCGATCAGCGACACGTCCACGCCCGCGGCCCGCTGCGCCGGCAGCTCGGCCTCGAACCTGTTCACCTGCTCCCGTTCGGTGAACAGCACGAGGTAGCCCACCTGCCGCATCGGCAGCTCGGCGCCGGGCCAGCGCGGGAACGACCGGTACGCCGACAGGCTGCGCACCGCCATGGCGGAGCTGACCGGGTCGCCGGAGAAGTAGGCGCGCAGCACGTCCGCGGTGGCCCGCGAGGCGCCGGAGGCCAGGTCGTCGCGTTCCAGGACGACGGTCTCGACCCCCGCCTCGGCCAGGTGGGCCGCGATCGACAGGCCGATCACGCCGCCGCCGATGACCACCACCTCGGCCCGGTCGGCCTGGCTCATGCCGGGGCCACCGTCCCGCTCTGGAAGGGAGCCAGCATCGAGCGGGAGATCGGGGCCACCGAGCCGTCCGCGCGCAGGTGCTCGTCGACCTGCCACGGGAAGAGCTGGAGGTTCCAGGCGCCCAGGCAGTTGACGTACAGGGCCATGTGGCTCATGAGCGCGACGAAGTCCTCGCGGTCCTGGAGCTGGTCGGCGACCTCCAGCGCGCGCTCGGTGAACTGGTGCAACTTGTTCAGCCCGCAGTAGCCGAGGAACTCGGCCGGGGTGGCGGCCATGATGCGCGCCATCTGCTGCAGGAACTCCAGCGGGAGCTGCTGCTGCTGGGCGGCCCTGACCAGGCCGGAGTAGCAGCAGTAGCCCAGCGGGCGGGTCTCGCCGTTGACGAACAGCATCGTGGTCAGCGTGGTGCCGAAGCTGCCCGCGCCCGAGGCGATCCGGCCCTCGTGCAGGTCGACCAGCTCCTGGGGCGGGTCGAGCCAGATGCGCTCGATCTCGTCGTGCAGCTCGGCGAGGAGCTGCTCGGCCTCGGTGTGCCGGGCCGTCGGACGGCGCAGCTGGTGGCCGCCGCCGTCGCCGGCCCTGCGCACCTCGACGATCACGGGCTCGCCGCCGGAGTACACCGACTGCCACACCGCCTTCCCGGCCTCGGCGAGCGCGTCGAGGTCCTCCTCGCGGACGGTGCCGATGGGCGTGGCGGGCATGGGCTCGCTCAGCGGGCCGTACTTGATGCCGAGGTGCTGGAGACGGGAGCAGAACACCGATCCGTCGGGCGCGATCCGCCGGTCGATCTTGTGGACGCCCGGGACGTGCAGCAACTCGGGCATCGGGGCCAGATGGTAGAGGTGGTGGCCCGCCACGAGGGCGTGGCCTTGCAGGCTGCGGTAGGGCAGGGTCCGCCACAACGCGTCGGCGAGGTCGCGGTTGCGTCCGTCAAGGTCTGCTGTGACCGATACGCCGATGGTGGGCCAGAGAATTTCTATCTGCCGCTCAGTGGCCGATTTGTTCATAACGCGGACAGTAACACAGCCGTTACGCCCTGTAATGGAGGGGGTCGGACGGCGGCCGGAAGGGGAATTGTCCGAAAAGAGGGCACCCTGGGCGGTTGTCGCGCACGCCGGCGGAGGAAGTTTGGCGCCCCAGTCGTTGCCGACTGGGGCGATGCCCACATTAGGACGTTTTGTCTGTTTTGTATAGGTTCTTTTACGCGACGTGCGGGCCGCGCCTGCACGCGACCCGCACGGAGATCGGCTCACCCGCTGTCAGCGGCCGATCAGAAGACGTTCACCCCGTAGGCGCTCAGCGCCTCGGTGACCGGCTGGAAGAACGTCGTCCCGCCGCTGGAGCAGTTGCCGCTGCCGCCGGAGGTCAGGCCGAGCGCGACGCCGCCGGAGAACAGCGCGCCGCCGCTGTCGCCGCCCTCGGCGCAGACGTTGGTCTTGATCATCTGGCGTACGGTGCCCTCGGCGTAGTTCACGGTGGCGTTGAGCGCCGTCACCGAGCCGCTGTGCACGTGTGTCGTGCTGCCGCTGCGCTGCACGGACTGGCCGACGTAGGCGTTGCCCGCGCTGGTGATGTCACGCGAGCCGCTGTAGAGGTCCACGCCGCCCGGGTGGGCGATGCTGGTGTTGGTGTACTTGACGATGGCGTAGTCGTTGCCCGGGAAGCTGGATCCCGTCGTGTTGCCCAGGGTCGTGGTCTTCGCGGAGTTGGCGTACCACGTGGAGGCGATGTTGCCGCAGTGGCCGGCGGTCAGGAAGTAGTAGGTCGAACCGCTGACCACGTTGAAGCCCAGCGAGCAGCGGTACTGGCCGCCGTAGATCGCGTCGCCGCCCTGGATGAAGAGGCTGAACCTGCCGGGCTCGTTCTCGACGCGCACCGCGGGCGTGGCCGCCTCGGCGCTCTGGCCCTGGGCGGCCGCCGCCTGCGTGTTGGCCTGCTGGACCGCGATCTGGACCTTGGTGCGCGCGCTGCTCGCGACGGTGCTGTCCACCCAGACGACGACCTGGTTGGAGGCCGGGTCGACGGCCCACGCGGTGCCGGGAACGGCGGCCGTGCGGTCGAGGAAGGACATGATGGCCTCAAGTGCGGGGCCGCTGCGGGACACGACACGCGGCACGGCGCCCGAGGCGGTGATGGCCTCGGCGTCGGCCGCATCGGTGGTGGTGACCACCATCTTGCCCTGTGCCTGGTCGAAGTAGGAGCCGGCGGTGCGGGCGCCGAGCTGCCCCTCCAGCCTGGCCGCGGCGGCGGCCGGGTCGGCGGCGGGCTGGGCCGGCGCGGGCGATGCCTGGGCGGGTATGCCCGTGACCGCGCCGGTGAGGAGTCCGGCGGTGGCGACGATCAGTGCGGCGCGCCGGATCCGTAAGCCATGGATGCTCACTGGAGCCTCCTGAGGGTGGGGTGACTTGCCCGCAAATATGAACAAAATCCCCAACGAGGGCAAGGGGCTGTCATACTGATTTTTTGACCGGGAGTAATAGATCAAGGAAGGGGCGTGGCCACTTCAGGCGCGCTGCTGACCTGGCGTTATGTTCCGGTAAATGAGATCGCATCGGCCCGAGCAGGACTCATGAAAAGTTCGACCCGGCATTTTCGGCGATGTCAAGAAAGTTGTTTGTGCCGTGCAGGAACGTCGCGGCGAAGACGTCCCGCCCCAGCACGGCGACGGCGGACGCGGTGATCCGGTCCACGTCGCCGCGTTCGGCGGCCGGCAGCGGGGCGCCCACGCTGCCGCGCAACCCGTCGGCGGCGCCGAGCAGCAGCGCGGCCCATTCCGCCGCTCCGGCCAGATCCTCCAGGGAGAGCGCCAGGGTCCGGGGCTCACCGGTCGAGCGGGCGATCTCCAGGCCGCGCCGGTGGCTCGCGGCGGCCGACTCGTGATCGCCGCGCAGCTCGGCCACGAACCCCAGCTCGGCGTGGACCAGGTGCGCGCCCGCGGGTGAGAAGGGATGGACGTCGCGCAGGCGGGCCAGGACTCGGCGGCGTCGAGATGCGGCCTCCAGCGCCAGGCGCGTCTTGCTGACCCCACCGGGACCGGTCAGCGTCACCAGCCGGACGTCCCCGAGCAGCCGGCCGACCTCGGCGACCGCCGCGTCGCGCCCGACGAGGTCGCCGAGCGGCGCGGGCAGGTTCGTCCGGGCCTCCCGGCCTGGCTCCGCGACCGCGCGGCCGAGCTCCCCGGCGGCGGGGGCCGGGACGCCCGCGGCGGCGGGCAGGAGGGCGGGATCCTGGCGGAGGATGGCCTCGAACAGGGCGGTCAGGGCGGGGGACGGGTCGACGCCCAGCTCGTCGGCGAGCCGGTCCCGCAGGCCAAGCCGGACCAGCCGCTCTACCGGCGACTGCGCGCCGCCCGGCCGGGCGCCCTGATCGCCAACCCGGCCCAGCCCTGGCCTGGCCCGCTGCCCGCCGACGGCGGCCGGCGCGAGGCGGAACGGCTGCTCGACGCCGGCGCCGACCTGGTGTCGCTCGGACGGGCCTTCCTGGCCAACCCCGACCTGCCCGAGAGGCGCGGCCGCGCCTCCCAGCCGCGGCCACGCCGCCCTTTCGCGTCTCCGACCTGCGGTGACATCCCCGATCTCGCTCCTCACGCGGCTTTCCCGACGGCCCTCGCCGGGTCCGGACGGCGGTCTTGACAGACGGTCTCTTTGCCTTCAAATTAGGCAAGGCTTACCTAACTAAAGCATTCGGGGAGGACGTGCCGCAATGGACGGGATCGACGGCGGGATCGCCTTGGTGACCGGCGCGGCCCGCGGCATCGGGGCGGCCGTCTGCGCCGCCCTGGCCGGGGCCGGGGCCGTGGTCGCCGCGGCCGACCTGCGACCGGTGACCGGCGGCGACGGGCGGCCGTACCGCGTGGACGTGCGCGACCCACACGACGTCGAGCGCGTCGTCGCGGCGGTCGAGCGGGACCTCGGCCCGATCGCGATCCTCGTCAGCACCGCCGGCGTGCTGCTGCCCGGCGAGGTGGGCGGCACCGGCGACGACCACTGGAGGCAGAGCTTCGCCGTCAACGCCGACGGCGTCTTCCACGTCTCCCGCGCCGTCGCCCGACGCATGACGCCGCGGCGGCGGGGCGTGATCGTCACCGTCGGCTCCAACGCGGCCGGCGTGCCGCGCGTCGGCATGGCCGCCTACGCCGCCTCCAAGGCGGCGGCCCGGATGTTCACCCGCTGCCTCGGCCTGGAGGTCGCCAGGCACGGCATCAGGTGCAACATCGTCTCACCCGGCTCGACCGACACCGCCATGCTGCGCGCCCTGTGGGACGGCGCCGACCCCGACGAGGCGCTGTCGGCCACCCTGCACGGCGACCCGGCCGCCTTCCGCGTCGGCATCCCGCTCGGCCGGGTGGCCGACCCGGCCGACGTGGCCGACGCGGTGCTGTTCCTGTGCTCGGAACGCGCCAGGCACATCACCATGCACGACCTCCTCGTGGACGGCGGCGCCACCCTCCGCGCCTGACCCGTCCCGGCCCTCCTGCGCCGCCCCGACCCCGCCCCCGAGCCCGCGGCCTTCCAGCCCGGACCGCCCGGCAGCGGGCCGAACCAGATGGACCGACCGAGATTGGACCGATCGAGATTGGACCTCCCTTGCATCTGCTGACAACCGCGGCGGATCCGCTCGCGGGCTACGACCGCGCGGAGTCGGTGCTGTTCGCCTCCGCCCGCGGCACGCTGCTCACCCGCGGGGTGCGCGGCGTCGCCGCCGGCGACCTGGCCACGCTGGCCGGCAGGCTGGACGGCCCGGCAGCCGGGGCCATCGGCTTCGACGGCACGGCCCACCTGATCCTGCCCGAGTCCGAGACCTGGTCGCCGCCGCTGCCGCCGGGCGCCGCCCCGCTGGTCAGCGGCGGCTGGTGGAGCAGGCGGGTGCCCGAGCCTGCCGCGTACGCCGCCGCGGTGCGCAGGGCGCTGGCCGAGCTGAAGCGCGGCGGCCTGGCCAAGGTGGTGCTCGCCAGGACCGTGGAGCTGCGCTCGGACGAGCCGATCGACCTGCCGGGGCTGCTGCGCCCGCTGCTCGGGCACGGCTACTCCTTCGCCGCGCCGCTGCCCGGCGGCCGCACGCTCACCGGCGCCAGCCCCGAGCTGCTGGTCTCCCGCCACGGACGCGCGGTGGTCAGCAACCCGCTGGCCGGCTCGGCGGCCCGCTGCGCCGACCCCGCCGAGGACCGGCGCAGGGCCGCCGCGCTGGCCGCCTCCGCCAAGGACCTGCGCGAGCACCGGCTGGTCGTGGAGGCCGTCGCCGACGCGCTCGCGCCGTACTGCGCGGGCCTGCAGGTGCCCGTCACACCCGAGCTGACCTCCACCGAGACCATGTGGCACCTGTCCACCCGCGTCACCGGCACGCTGCGCGACCCCGAGACCCGCGTGCTCGCGCTGGCCGCCGCCCTGCACCCGACGCCCGCCGTCTGCGGCACGCCCGAGGCCGGGGCGCGGCGGATGATCGAGGAGCTGGAGCCGTTCGACCGCGGCTTCTACGCCGGGCTGGCCGGCTGGACCGACGCCGCCGGCGACGGGGAGTGGGCCGTGGCGATCCGCTGCGCCGAGATGGCCGAGCACACCCTGCGCCTGTACGCCGGCGCCGGCATCGTCACCGGCTCCGACCCCGAGGCCGAGCTGGCCGAGACCGCCGCCAAGTTCCGCACCATGCTGCGCGCCCTGGGGGTCTCCGATGCACTGGCCTGAGGAGGAGGCCGCGCGGTACCGGGCGGCCGGCTACTGGCGCGGCGAGACGTTCGGCGGCCTGCTGCGCGACCTGGCCGCCGCGTACGGCCCCCGCCCCGCCCTGATCTCGCCCACCGCCCGCTGGACCTTCCGCGACCTGGACGAGCGCGCCGACCGCCTGGCCGCCGGGCTGCGCGCGAGCGGCATCCGCCGCGGCGACCGCGTCGTGGTCCAGCTCCCCAACGTGCCCGAGTTCCACCAGGTGTGCTTCGCGCTGTTCCGGATCGGCGCCTGGCCGGTGTTCGCGCTGCCCGCCCACCGCTCGGCCGAGATCTCCCACTTCTGCTCCTTCACCGAGGCCGCCGCCTACATCTGCCCCGACGACGAGCACCGGGCCTACGCCCCCGGCACGCCCGCGCACGTCCTCGGCGAGCTCCCCGAGACCGACCCGGACGGGGAGGACCCCAGCGGCCCGCACCGCCCCGCGCCCGGCGACGTCGCCTTCCTGCAGCTGTCCGGCGGCAGCACCGGCCTGCCCAAGCTCATCCCGCGCACCCACGACGACTACATCTACAGCTTCCGCGCCAGCGCCGAGATCTGCGCGCTGCGGCCGGACAGCGTCTACCTGTGCGCGCTGCCCGCCGCGCACAACTTCCCGATGAGCTCGCCCGGCGTGTTCGGGGCGCTGAGCGCCGGGGCCGCGTCCGTGCTGGCCCCCGACCCCAGCCCCGGCACCTGCTTCCCGCTCGTCGAGCGCGAGCGCGTCACGATCGCGGCCCTCGTCCCGCCGCTCGCCCTGGTCTGGCTGGACGCCGCCGCCACCACCGGCCACGACCTGTCCAGCCTGGAGGTGCTCCAGGTCGGCGGCGCCAAGTTCGGCCGGGAGGCGGCCAAGCGGGTGCGGCCCGAGCTCGGCTGCACCCTCCAGCAGGTGTTCGGCATGGCCGAGGGCCTGGTCAACTACACCCGCCTGGACGACGACGAGGAGACCATCGTCGCCACCCAGGGACGTCCCATCTCGCCCGACGACGAGATCCGCGTCCTGGACGACGACGGCCGCGACAGCGACCGCGGCCACCTGCTGACCCGCGGCCCGTACACCATTCGCGGCTACTGGCGGGCCGAGGAGCACAACAGGACCGCCTTCACCGACGACGGCTTCTACCGCACCGGCGACATCGTCCTGCGCACCCCCACCGGCAACCTGGTCGTCGAGGGACGCGCCAAGGACCAGATCAACCGGGGCGGCGAGAAGATCGCGGGCGAGGAGGTCGAGAACCACCTGCTGGCCCACCCGGCGGTCCACGACGCCAGCGTGGTCGCCGTGCCCGACCCCTACCTGGGGGAGCGGGCCTGCGCCTACGTCATCTGCCGCGGCGACCCGCCCAGCGGGGCCGAGCTGCGCGCGTTCCTGCGCCGGCGCGGCATCGCCATCTTCAAGATCCCTGACCGGTTCGAGTTCGTCGACGCCTTCCCGCAGACCGCGGTCGGCAAGGTCAGCAAGCGCCATCTCCGCGAAAGGACATGACATGCCGATCCCCAGGATCGAACCGTACGCCATGCCGTCCGAGCTCCCGGCCGACCGGGTGGACTGGCGGCCCGACCCGCGCCGGGCCGTGCTGCTCGTGCACGACATGCAGAACTACTTCCTGCGTGCCTTCACCGCCGGCCGCTCGCCGATGGTCGAGCTGATGGCCAACGTGCTGGCGCTGCGCGAGCGGTGCGCCGAGCTCGGCGTGCCCGTCGTCTACTCCGCCCAGCCCGGCGCCCAGAGCGCCGAGCAGCGCGGCCTGCTGCTGGACTTCTGGGGCACCGGCATCGGCGCCGACCCGCGCGAGGCCGCGATCGCCGACGAGCTGACGCCCGGCGACGGCGACGTGCTGCTCACCAAGTGGCGCTACAGCGCCTACCAGCGCACCGGGCTCGCCGAGCTGATGGCCGGGCAGGGCCGCGACCAGCTCGTCATCTGCGGCGTGTACGCCCACATCGGCGTGCTGATGACCGCCTGCGAGGCGTTCATGCGGGACGTGCAGGCGTTCGTGGTCGCCGACGCCGTCGCCGACTTCTCCCGGCGGCACCACGAGATGGCCCTCACCTACGCCGCCGAGCGGTGCGCCGTCACCACCACGACCACCCGCGTCAGCCGCGCCCTGTCCGGGGCGGTGGCCGGTGTCTGAGGCCGAGGAGCGCCTGCGCGCCCAGATCGCCGGCCTGCTGTACGTCGAGCCCGCCGACCTCGGCCCGCACGACGACCTGCTGGACGCCGGCCTGGACTCCATCAGGGTGATGACGCTCATCGAGGCGTGGAAGCGGGAGGGCCGCGACATCGGCTTCCCCGACCTCGTGGACCGGCCCACCATCGCGGCCTGGGCGGAGCTGCTCACGTGACCGTGCAGACCATGCCGCTCACGGGCGCCCAGGCCGGGATCTGGCTCGCCCAGCGCCTGGACCCCGCCAACCCCGTCTACAACGCCGCGGACCGCATCGACCTGCGCGGCCCGCTCGACCCCGCCCTCTTCGCGCGGGCGCTGGGACGCTGCCTGGCCGAGGCCGAGCCGCTGCGCCTGCGCTTCACCGCCGAACCGGCCCAGTACCTGCCCGACCACGACTCGCTGCGCGGCTGCCTGACCGTGCTGGACCTGCGCGGCGAGCCCGACCCGGAGGGCGCGGCCGACGCCTGGATGCGGGCCGACCTGGCCGCTCCCGTGGACGTCGTCACCGGCCCCCTGTCGCGGCACGCGCTGCTGCGCCTGGCCGGCGACCACCACGTCTGGTACCTGCGGGCCCACCACATCCTCATCGACGCCTACGCCCTGTCGATGCTGGTCGGCCGGACCGCCGACATCTACACGGCGCTGGCCGACGGGCTGGCGCCGGGGGCGGGGCCGTTCGGGCCGATGGCGGCGCTGCTGGCCGAGGAGGAGGCGTACCTGGCCTCGGAACGGCTGGCCGGGGACCGGGCGTACTGGCTGGATCGGCTGGCCGGCGCCCCCGAGCCCGCGGGGCTCGCCTTGTCGGCCCCCGAGCCCGCCGGGCTCGCCGGGACGCCCGCCTTGTCGGCCCGCGAGGTCGTACGGCGCCGCGCCGCCCTGCCGCCCCTGCCCCGATGGGACGCCCTGGCCCGTGCCGCCCGCGCCACCTGGGCCGACGTCGCCGCCGCCGGCCTGGCCTGCTACGTGGGACGGCTCACCGGCGGCACCGACGTGCTGGTCGGGCTGCCGCTGATGAACCGCACCGGGGCCGCCGCCCGCGTGCCGTGCCTGACGGTCAACGTGCTGCCGGTCCGGCTCGACGTACGGCCCGGCCGCACGGTCGGCGACCTGGTCGGGCAGGCCGCCCGCCGGATCGCCGAGGCCCGCCGCCACGGCCGCTACCGCATCGAGGACCTGCGCCGCGACCTGGGCCTCGGCGGGACGTCGCGGGCCCTGTTCGGCCCGTTGCTCAACATCAAGCCGTTCCCGGCAGAGACGAAGTTCGGCAACGCGACCGGCGCCGTCACCAACCTGGCCGCCGGGCCGGTGGACGACCTGGCCGTGGCCCTCCTGCCCGACGGCGACCGCCTCACCCTGGAACTCGACGGCAACGCCGCCCGCTACGACCCAGCCGCCCTGGCCGCCCACACCCGGCGCCTGGCCGGCTTCCTCACCACCCTGACCGGCGCCTCCCCGGACACCCCGCTCGGCCGCCTCCCCCTCCTCACCGCAGAGGACCGCGCGGCCCTTCCCCCCGAGGCCGTGCCGCCGACCGGCCGCGCCACCGGCCGCGTCACCCTTCGGACCGACGGCCGGACTGATGGGCGGACTGACGGGCGGACCGATGGCTGGACCGGCGGGCGGACCGTGGTGGATGCCTTCCTGGAACGGGTCCGGCTGACGCCCGCCGAGACGGCCCTGGTGTGCGGCGGCGACAGGCTTACCTACGAGGAGCTGGGCGCGCGGGTGGACCGGCTGGCCCGGCGGCTGGCCGCCGGCGGCGCGGGCCCGGAGCGGGTCGTGGCCGTCGTCCTGCCGCGCTCGGCCGAGCTGGTGGTGGCGCTGCTGGCGGTGCTGCGCAGCGGCGCGGCCTTCCTGCCGGTGGATCCCTCCTACCCGGCGGAGCGCCGCGCCCTCATGCTGGCCGACGCCGCCCCGTCCGCCGTGCTCACCCCCGGCTGCGCGGGGGACGCGCCCGGCTGGGTGGGGGAAGCGCCCGGCACGCCGGATCCGCTGCCCCTCCCCGGGCCGGGCGACGCCGCGTACGTCATCTACACCTCCGGCTCCACCGGCCGGCCCAAGGGCGTCGTGGGCACCCACGGCGGGCTTGCCGCACTCCTGGACTCCCACCGCGAGCGCCTGTTCCCGGACGGCGGGCGGCTGCGCGTCGCGCACACCGCGTCGTTCTCGTTCGACGCCTCGCTGGACCCGCTGCTGTGGATGATCGGCGGCCACGAGCTGCACCTGCTCGGCGACGACCGCTACCGCGACCCCGAGGCCCTGACCGCCTACGTCCGCGAGCACGGCGTCGACTACCTGGACCTGACCCCCTCCCACCTGAAGGAGCTGCCCGGCCTGCTGGCCGAGCCGCCGCGCGTCGTCGTGGTCGGCGGCGAGGCCGTGCCCGGCCCGCTGTGGCGGACGCTGCGCGAGCGCACGTTCGCCGTCAACCACTACGGCCCCACCGAGGCCACCGTGGACGCCTACACCTGGCTCGGCGACGGCTCGGAAGGGCCCACCGCGGGCTCGTCGGCGCACGTGCTCGACGACGCGCTGCAACCGGCGCCGCCGGGCGCCGCCGGCGAGCTGTACCTGGCGGGGGAGGGGCTGGCCCGGGGCTACCTCGGGCGTCCCGACCTGACGGCCGAGCGGTTCGTCGCCGGTCCCGGCGGGTCGCGGCTGTACCGGACGGGCGACCGCGCCCGCTGGGCCGCACCCGGACGGCTGGAGCTGCTGGGCCGGGCCGACGACCAGGTAAAGGTGCGCGGCGTGCGGATCGAGCCGGCCGAGGTCGAGGCGGTGCTGGAGGAGCACCCGTCGGTGGCCGCGGCCGCGGTCGCCGCCCACGCCGACCGCCTGATCGCCTACGTCGTCCCCGGCCCACCCGTCGTCCCCGGCCCACCCGTCGTCCCCGGCCCACCCGGCCCGCCCGGCGCGGACCTCCCGACGGGCGTGGACCTTCCGAGGGGCGTGGGCCTCTCGACGGGGGTGGAGCTGCTGCGGTTCGCGGCCGCTCGGCTGCCCGCTGGGATGACGCCCGCCCAGGTCGTCACCCTGGAGGCGCTGCCCCGAACGCCCAACGGCAAGCTCGACCGCGCCGCGCTCCCCGCCCCCGAGGCCAGGGCCGCCACCGGCCGCGGGCCCGCGAACGCCGCCGAGGAGACCATGTGCGCCCTGTTCGCCGAGGTGCTGAACCTCCCGGCGGCGGGCCCCGAGGACGGCTTCTTCGACCTGGGCGGCCACTCGCTGCTGGCCGCCCGCCTCACCGTGCGGATCAGGGAGACCTTCGGTGCCGCCGTGCCGATCAGGGCCGTGTTCGACGCCCCCACCCCGGCCGGGCTCGCGGCCCGGCTCGGCGTCACCGCCGCCCCCCGGCCGCCCCTGGTCCCGTCCCCGCGGACCGGGCCGGCGGCGATGCGGCCCGACCCGGTGCCGCTGTCGTCCGCGCAGGCCAGGCTGTGGTTCCTGTACCGGATGGAGGGGCCCAACCCGACGTACAACATCCCGCTGGCGCTGCGGCTCGGCGGCGACGTGGACCGCGCCGCGCTGCGGGCCGCGCTCGACGACGTCGTGGCCCGGCACGAGATCCTGCGCACGGTCTTCCCCGAACGCGACGGCGTCCCCTGCCAGCGCGTCCTGGACCGGTACAGCGTCCCGATGCCCGTCTGGCAGCCGGACGAGCCCGCCGCGGCCATGCGCCGGATCGCCCGCCGCGGCTTCGACCTGGCCGCCGAGCCGCCCTTCCGCGCCCACCTGCTGCGGGTCGGCCGCGACGAGCACGTGCTGATGCTCGTCCTGCACCACATCGCGGGCGACGGCTGGTCGGCGGGGCCGCTGGTCGCGGACCTGAGAGCGGCCTACGAGGCCCGCCGGAGCGGACAGGCGCCGGCGTTCGGGCCGCCGCCCGTCCAGTACGCCGACTACACCCTGTGGCAGCGCGACCTGCCCCTGACCGGGCTGGAACACTGGCGGGCCACGCTGGCCGGCCTGCCGGACCGGCTCGACCTGCCCTTCGACCGGCCACGGCCCGCCGTGCTGGGGGGCGCGGGCGGCACGGTCCCGGTGGCGTTCCGGCCCGCCCTCATGGCCGAGGTCGAGGCGCTGGCCCGCCGTGCCCGCGCCAGCGTCTTCATGGTGCTGCACGCCGCCCTGGCCGCCCTGCTCACCCGGCTCGGCGCGGGCACCGACATCCCGATCGGCACGCCCGTCGCCGGCCGCGGCCACAGCGCCCTGGACGGCAGCGTCGGCTTCTACGTCAACACCCTCGTGCTGCGCGCCGACACCTCGGGCGACCCGTCGTTCGCCGAGCTGCTGGACCGGGTCAAGGCCGCCGACCTGACCGCGTTCGACCACGCAGAGCTGCCCTTCGACCGGCTCGTCGAGGCGCTCAACCCGCCCAGGTCGCGCGACCGGCACCCGCTGTTCCAGGTCATGCTCGTCCACCAGGACGCCGCCGAACCGCCCGGCGTCGAGGTCGTCCACACCGGGACGGCGAAGTTCGACCTCACCCTGAACGTCGGCCCGTCCGGCGCCGGGTTCCTGGAGTACAACCGCGACCTGCTCGACCGGGCCACCGCCCGCGCCCTCGCCGGCCGGCTGACCCGCCTGCTGGAACAGGCCGTGGCCGATCCGGACCGGCCGCTCGGCGGGTACGACCTGCTCGACGCCGCCGAACGCCGCACCCTGGTCGAGGAGTGGAACGGCGACCTGGTCAGCGAGCCCGGCGGCACCCTGCCCGGCCTGTTCGAGGCCCAGGCCCGCCGCACCCCGGACGCCGTCGCCGTGGACACCTGGACGTACGCCGAGCTGAACGCGCGCGCCAACCGGCTGGCGCACAAGCTCGTCGCCCACGGCGCCCGGCCCGGCGCCGTCGTCGCGCTGTCGCTGCCCCGCTCGCCCGACCTGGTGGCGGCGCTGCTCGCGGTGGTCAAGACGGGCGCGGCCTACCTGCCGCTCGACCCGTCCCACCCGGCCGCCAGGACGGACCACATGATCGCCGACGCCGGGCCGGTGTGCGTCGTGGACGCGTCCTGGCTGGGCGACCTCGGCGACTGGCTGGACCACGACCCGGAGCGCGACCTGCGTCCGGGCGACGCCGCGTACGTCATCTACACCTCCGGCTCCACCGGGCGGCCCAAGGGCGTGGTCGTCACCCACCACAACGTCGTCCGGCTGCTGTCGGCCACCGACGCGTGGTTCGGGTTCGGCCCCGGCGACGTGTGGACGCTGTTCCACTCCTACGCCTTCGACTTCTCGGTGTGGGAGCTGTGGGGTGCCCTGTTGTACGGCGGCCGCCTGGTCGTGGTGCCGTACGAGACCAGCCGGTCCCCGGGCGACCTGCTCGCCCTGCTGGAACGCGAGCGCGTCACCGTGCTCAACCAGACGCCGTCGGCGTTCTACCAGCTCATCGCCGCCGACGACGGGCGCGACCTGGCCCTGCGGTACGTGATCTTCGGCGGCGAGGCGCTGGAGCCCGCCCGCCTCGCCCCCTGGCGGGCCCGCCGCCCGGACCTGCCGCGCCTGGTCAACATGTACGGCATCACCGAGACGACCGTGCACGTCACCCATCACGTGCTGCCGCCCGGCGAGCAGCACGGCAGCCCCATCGGGCGCGGCATCCCCGACCTGCGGGTCTACGTCCTGGACGACCGCCTGCGGCCGGTGCCTCCCGGTGTGGTCGGCGAGCTGTACGTCGCCGGGGACGGCCTCGCCCGCGGCTACCTCGGCCGGCCCGGCCTGACCGCCGAACGGTTCGTCGCCGACCCCTTCGGACGGCCCGGCACCCGCATGTACCGCTCCGGCGACCTGGCCAGATGGCGCGCCGACGGCACGCTCGACTACGCGGGCCGCGCCGACCAGCAGGTCAAGGTGCGCGGCTTCCGCATCGAGCCGGGCGAGGTCGAGGCGGCCCTGCTGCGGCACCCGTCGGTCGCCCAGGCCGCCGTGATCGTCCGCGAGGACCGCCCCGGCGACCAGCGCCTCACCGCCTACGTGGTCCCACCCGCCGGAACCGCCTTCGAGGGGCTCGCCTCCGCCGGAACCGCCTCCGAGGGGCTCGCCTCCGGCGGGGTCGCTCCAGCCGGGCTCGCCTCTGAGGGGCCCGCCTCAGCCAGGGGCGCCTCAGCCGGGCTCGCCTCCGCCACGGACGCCGACGTTGGGGAGGTGCGGGCGTTCGTGGCGCGGGTGCTGCCCGGCTATATGGTGCCGGCCGCCGTCGTCCGGGTGCCCGAGCTGCCGCTCACCGTGAACGGCAAGCTCGACCGCGCCGCCCTGCCCGCCCCCGAGGCCCCTACCGGAGGCGGCCGGCTGCCGGACGGGCCGCGCGAGGAGGCGATGTGCGCGCTGTTCGCCGAGGTGCTCGGCCTTCCCCGGGTCGGCGTGGACGACGGCTTCTTCGACCTCGGCGGCCACTCGCTGCTCGCGGTCCGGCTGGTGGCCAGGGTCAAGGAGGTGTTCGGCGCCGAGGTGTCCGTCGGCGCGCTGTTCGAGGCGCCGACCGCCGCCGCCCTCACCGTCCTGGCGCAGGGCGGCGCGCGCACCGACCCGCTGCGGACGCTGCTGCCGCTGCGCGAGTCCGGCTCCCGGCCGCCGCTGTTCTGCGTGCACCCGGCGGGCGGGCTGAGCTGGTGCTACGGCGGCCTCATCCGGCACGTCCGGGACCGTCCGATCTACGGGCTGCAGGCCCGCCGCGACCACCTGCCCACCTCGCTGCGCCGCCTGGCCGCCGACTACGTGGCCCAGCTCAGGCTGGTGCGCCCGCGCGGCCCCTACCACCTGCTGGGCTGGTCCACCGGCGGGATCATCGCGCAGGAGATGGCCGTGCAGCTCCGGCTGGCCGGGCAGGAGGTCGCGCTGCTGGCCGTCCTGGACGCCTACCCCGCCGAGGGCATGCGCGACCTGCCGCCGTCCGACGAGGCCGAGGCGCTGGAGGCGCTGCTCACGATGGCCGGCTTCGCCCCCGACGCCGCCCTCACGCTGGAGCGGGTGGCGGAGATCCTGCGCCGCGAGTCCAGCCCCCTGGCCGGGCTGCCGGCCGGGACGCTGGCCGAGCTGAAGGATCTCTACCTCAACACCAACCGCCTCGTCCGCGCCCTCGACACCCGCCGCTTCGACGGCGACGTGCTGTTCTTCCGCGCCACCGTCGACACGGTGGACGACACCCTGACCGCGGACGCCTGGCGCCCGCACGTCGGCGGCACGATCGAGACGCACGACGTGGCCTGCAGGCACAAGGACATGACACAGCCGGGCCCGATCGCCGAGATCGCCGCGATCGTCGCCGCCCGCCTCGACCACCTCGACCATCTCGACGGAATTGACCGACCCGGCGGCCCCGGCCCCCGTGGCGCCGCCCCCGCGACCCAGGAGAACACCCCGTGAACCCCTTCGACGACCCGGACGGGCAGTTCCTCGTCCTGGCCAACGACGAGGACCAGCACTCCCTGTGGCCCTCCTTCGCCGCCGTCCCCGACGGCTGGTCGGTGCGCTTCGGGCCGGACGGCCGGGCCGCCTGCCTGGCCTACGTCCAGGCGTCCTGGACCGACCTGCGCCCCCGCAGCCTGCGCCGGTGAGGGGCCGCGTACTGGCCGCCTACGTCACGGCGATGTGCGTGAGCGGCCTGGACGCGACGATCGTCAACCCGGCGCTGTTCGCCGTCGCGGCCGACCTGGGCGTGCCGCCCGCCGCGGCGAACGCCGTGGAGTCGGCGTTCCTGGCCAGCCTCGCGATCGCCATGCCGGTCGCCGGCTGGCTGTGCGACCGGTACGGCGCGTCCCGCGTCTTCCTGGCCGCGCTCGCCGCGTTCACGGCGGCCTCCGGGCTGTGCGCGCTGTCGTGGGACCTGGGGTCGCTGGTGTGCTTCCGGGTGCTGCAGGGCGCGGCGGGCGGCGTGCTGACGCCCGCCGGGATGGCCATGTTGTTCGCCGCCTACGCCCCCGAGGAGCGCATGCGGCTGTCCCGGCACATCGTGGTGCCGACCGCGCTCGCACCCGCGCTCGGCCCGGTGCTCGGCGGCCTGCTGGCCGACACGCTCTCGTGGCGCTGGGCGTTCCTGGTCAACCTGCCGCTCGGCGCGGCGGCCCTGCTCGCCGGTGCCGCCGCGCCGCGGCCCGCCCCCGGCACGGGCGGGGGCACGGGCGGCGGGACGGGCGGCGGGCGGCTGGACGTGCGCGGCCTGCTGCTGGCCGGCGCCGGGTCCGGCCTGCTGATGTACGGGCTGAACGAGGCCGCCGCCGGCCTGTCGCCGCTCGCCTGGGCGGCGCTGCCCGCCGGTGCCGCCCTGGTGTGGGCGCTGGCCAGGTCGGCGCGCCGCACCGAGCTGCCGCTGCTGGACCTCGGTTTGCTGGCCGACCGCGGTTTCCTGCGCGGCGCGGCCACCGCCACGCTGTCGGCCGCGGGGCTGCTCGGCATGCTGTTCGCCTTCCCCCTGATGTACCAGGACGCGCTGGCGGCCACGGCCACCGACGCCGGTCTCGTCGTCTTCCCGGAGGCGCTGGGGCTCATGGCCGCCGGGTTCCTGGTGGACCGCGCCTGCGCCCGCTGGGGCGAGCGGCGGGTGGTGGCGGCCGGGCTGCTCGGCGGCGCGGCGCTGTTCGCGTTCCTCGCGCTGGCCGAGCCGGGCCCCTGGACGCTGCGGGCCGTCATGTTCGCCGTGGGCCTGGTGCTCGGGCAGGCCGTGACGGCGGTGCAGGTGTCGGCGTTCACGACGGTCGGGCCGCAGGTGATGGGCCGGGCCATGACCCTGTTCCAGTCGCTGCGCATGCTCGGCGGCGGGCTCGGCGTCGGCGTGTGCGCCGCGGCCGCGGCCCTGGCCGGGTACCGCGCCGCACTGCTGGCCGCGGCGGCGTTCCTGCTGGCCGCCTGCGGCACCGCGGCGCTGCTCCGGCCCGCCGCGGTCACCGCACGGAAGGCCGGCCCCACCAGCTGAGCCCAAGCCGGCCGCGGTCCGGGGCTACCGGGTGAGTGCCAGGTCGGCGGTTGTCAGTGCGAGCAGGACGGCCGCCTGCACCAGCGCGCGGTCGGCCGCCGGGGCCGCCGCCGCGGCCGCGAACCCCGGCTCGTGCGGCGCGGCCCCGTCCGCCCCGATGTCCAGCATGGGATGGACGGCCGGCACGACGTGCGACACGTTCCCCATGTCCGTCACCGCGAACGGCTCACGCTCCACCGGCGCCGGACGGCCCAGCGCGGCGGCGTTGGCCGCGTACAGACCGGCCAGCGCGGCGTCGTCGCGGAAGTCCAGGTAGTCGGGCTCCGGCCGGGTCAGCCGCAGCTCGCAGCCGGTCGCCGTCGCCGCGCCGCGGAAGCAGGACTCCACCCGCGCCCGCAGCTCCGCCAGGTCCCGCGCGGCGGCGGCCCTGATCTCGTAGGAGGCCGTGGACCTGGCCGGGATGACGTTGGGGGCCTCGCCCGCCGAGGTGACCACGCCGTGCACGCGCAGGTCGCGCGGGAGCTGCTGGCGCAGCAGGCCGATCGCCACCTGGGCCAGCGTCACCGCGTCGGCCGCGTTGCGGCCCTCGTGCGGGGCGAGGGTCGCGTGCGCGGCCCGTCCGGTGTACTCGGCGTCCAGGGTGCCGAGCGCGAACGAGCGGAACCGGACGGTCTCGAACGGCCCGGGATGCACCATCATGGCGGCGTCCACGCCGTCGAACACCCCCGCCTCCAGCAGCAGCGCCTTGCCGCCGCCGCGTTCCTCGGCCGGGGTGCCGACGACCTTCACGGTCAGCCCCAGCTCGTCGGCGAACGGGGCCAGCGCCAGGCCCGCGCCGGTCGAGGCGGCGGCGATCACGTTGTGGCCGCAGGCGTGGCCGAGGCCGGGCAGCGCGTCGTACTCGGCGCAGAAGGCCACGGTCAGCGGGCCGCTGCCGCGGGAGGCGGAGAACGCCGTCGGCAGGCCGCCCGCGCCCGCCGTCACCGCGAAGCCGCCCGCTTCGAGCAGGCCCGCGGTCCAGGCGGCCGCCCGGTGCTCCTCGAACGCGGTCTCGGGGTGGGCGTGGATCCGGTGGCTGAGCGCGACCAGCTCGGGGGCGCGGGCCTCGGCACGGCGGCGGATCGCGTCCCTGACGTTCACAGCCAGCCCGCCGCGAGGTTGGTGAGGCCGTCGGCCAGGCCGCCGAGCCAGCAGGCCGGGTCGTGGCCGCCGTTGTACTCGGTGTAGCTCACCTCGTACCCCTGGGCGGCGAGGGTGCCGGCGAAGCGGCGGTTCTCCTCCAGCAGCATCCACTCCAGCCGGCCGGCCTCGACGTGGAAGCGCACCGGCAGCCTCGGGACGGCGGCGTACCGGCGGGTCAGCCGTTCCGGATCCTCGTCGGGCCACCAGTACGACCCCGACTGCGACAGGACGTTGCCGAACCGTCCGGGCGCGAGGAGCGCGGCGTAGGAGGCGGTCAGCCCGCCGAGGCTCTGCCCCGCGATCACGGTCAGCCCCGGATCGCTGGTCGCCCGCCACGTGCGCTCCGCCCACGGCAGCAGGTCGTCGGCCAGGTAGCGGACGAACGGCTCGTGGCAGGCCAGCTCCCGCAGCCGGGCCGGCCGGTCCACCGAGTCGGGCATCAGCACGACGAGCGGCGGGAGGCGGCCCTCGTTCACCAGGTTGTCCAGGGTGGGCACGACGCGCCCGGCCCACACCTCGCCGTCCAGCAGCACCACGACGGGAAGGGGACCGGCGGCCGGGCCGGGCGGCGTGTAGACCCACACCCGCCGCCCGCCCGACCGCGCCTGGCCGACCCGGCCGCGCGGCACGCCCGGCCGGCGCTCCCGGTACGGCTGCGGCGGCGCCTGCGGCAGCTCCAGCAGCGATGAGGGACGCCGGTCCGGCGGGCCGGGCACGATGAGCGGGTTGCCCGGATCAGGCACGGCCGTGCGCATGACCTGGAGCCAGGAGTCCCGGTCGGTGCCCGGCAGCCGGTCGCAGGGCAGGATCTGGTAGCCGGCGCGCAGGTCGGCGTCGAGCTCGTAGGTCAGGTGCAGCAGGTCGCTGCCCGGACGGCGGGTCATGACATGTCTGCTGATGTCGCCCGCGTGCCGGTCGCGGTCGGTCATCGTGTTGATCAGCACGACCGCCTGCTCGCCGCGCGACCTGGGCCGCCAGAGGAACGTCACCTTGCACCGGCCGGGCGTGCCGGCGGGCTCGACGATCGGGGTGGTAACGGGTGTCATGTCAGGGCCTCCGGTCCGACAGCAGGGTCCACAGCAGGAAGGGGCCGCCCAGGATGCTGGTCACGACGCCCACGGGGATCTCGGCGCCGTCGGCGGCCACGCGACCGGCCGTGTCGGCGATCACGACCAGCGCCGCGCCGGTGAGCGGCGCGCCGACCAGGGGCAGCCGGGCCGGTCCTGCCAGCCGGGCGGCGACGACGGGCGCGGCCAGGGCCACGAACGCGACGGGCCCGGCCACGCCCGCCGCCAGCCCGGCCAGCACGACGGCGAGCGCCAGCAGGGCGATCCTGGTCCGGCCCGGATCGACGCCGAGTCCGGCGCTGACGTCCTCGTCGAAGCGCAGCACGGCCACCCGGCGGGCCAGCGCGAGCGCGGCCGGGACCAGCACCGCCAGCCCGGCGGCCACGGGCAGGGCGACGGAGTAGCCGCGCCCGGCCAGGCTGCCCACGCTCCAGGAGTGCACGGCCGTGGCCGAGCCGAGCCCCTGCCAGGCCAGCAGCGACTGGGTGAGCGCGCCGGCCAGCGTGGTCAGCGCCAGCCCCGTCACGATGAACCGGTAACCCTGCCGGCCGACGCCGCCCGAGACGGCGAACACCGCCACGGCGGCGGCCAGCGCGCCCACGGGGCCGATCCACCAGTGGGCGAACAGCGTGCCCGAGGCGGACGCCATCCCGGCGACCATGATGGCGATGACCGCGCCCTGGTTGATGCCCAGCATGTCGGGGGTGGCCAGCCGGTTGCGGGCCAGCGCCTGGGTCAGGCAGCCGGACAGCCCGAGCGCCGCCCCGGCCACCAGCCCCGCCACCACCCGCGGCAGCCTGATCTCCTGGACGAGCAGCACGTGCCCGCCCTCGCCCGCGCCCGCCAGGGCGCTCAGCGCCTGCCCGGCCGTCATGCCCGCCTGCCCGGCCGTCACCGCCGCCACGACGGCCACCGCGGTGACCGCCAGCAACGCCGCCGCCGCCACGGACGACCGTACGGGCACCAGCACCGACCAGCCCCGCCCCCGCACGACGCGCGCGTCGGAAGGTGAAGGCCCACCCGCCCGCGCGGCCCCGCGGGCGGGCCGCCGCGGCGCGCGGGACGGGACCAGGTCACCGGGCCCGGCGGCCACCGCCCGCGACCGGGCCACCACGACCAGCACCGGCGCACCCAGCACGGCGACCAGCAACGCCACGGGCGCCTCGTACGGCCGCATGACCACCCGGGCCAGCACGTCGGCCCCCAGCAGCACCACCGCCCCGGCCAGCCCGGACAGCACGATCCGCGGCCCTGCCCGCTCCCCGCCGAGGGACCTGGACAGGTAACCGGCCAGCAGGCCGAGGAAGCCGATCGGACCGGCCACCGCGACCGCCGAGGCGCTGAGCAGCGTCACCGCCACCGTCACCCACAGCCGCGTGCGCCCCGGCCGGTGCCCGAGCGCGACGGCCAGGTCGTCGCCGAGCGCCAGCGCCGCCAGCGGCCGGGCCGCGACCGCCGCCATGACCAGCCCCGCCGCGACCGCCGGCGCGATCGCCAGCACCCGGTCCATGGGGATCCCGGCCAGCGAGCCGAGGATCCAGAACCGGTACTGGTCGAACGTGACCGGGTCGGCCACCAGCACGGCCGTGGTGATCCCGGTCAGCGTGGCCGACAGGGCGGCCCCGGCCAGCACCAGTTTCAGCGGCGAGAGCCGGGCCCCGATCGCGAGCACGACCCCGGTGGCCGGCAGCGCGCCGCCGAGCGCCCATCCCAGGTACGCGCCGCCGGTCTGCGCCCCGGCGGTGACGATCCCGGTCACGACGCCGAGGGCGGCGCCCGCGTTCACGCCGAGCAGCCCGGTCTCGGCCAGCGGGTTGCGGGTGACCGACTGCAGCAGCATGCCCGAGACCCCGAGCGCGGCGCCGACGACGAGGGCGGCCAGCGTCCGGGGCAGCCGCAGCGTGTCCACCACCATGCGCAGGTGGCCGTCCCCGCCGCCGCCGAGCAGGTGGTCGAGGACCTGCCCGGGGGTGACCCGCCCCGCGCCGGTGAGCATGGACGCCGCGCACAGGGCCAGCAGCGCGGCGGCGCCGAGTCCGAAGGCCCGGACTTGCGTAAACATAAGGTAAGGCTAACCTAAAAAGAGTAAGGCTTACCTAATTTCTTAGCCCGGGAGCTCGCATGGCCCCTCTCCGCAGGCTCGGCGGACTGCTCGTCGCCGCCGCCGCCGTCCTGACCGCCGTGGCGTGCGGCGCGTCCTCCGCACCCGCCGCGCCGGGCGCGTCCGCCGCCGCCGCCGCGCCGGCCGTCCGGGAGGTCAAGGACGCCACCGGCACCCTGATCAAGGTCCCGGCCCAGCCCAAGCGCGTGGTCACCCTCACCCAGGAGGACCTGGACGCCGTCCTGGCCCTCGGCGTGACCCCGGTGGGCATCACCAACGGCCAGGGCATCGACACGCCGCCGGCCTACCTGGCCGACAAGGTGAAGGGCATCCCTGTCGTGGGCAACCTGCTGCAGCCGGTCATCGACAAGGTCGTCGAGGCCCGTCCGGACCTCATCCTCGCCGGCGACCTCCAGGACCAGCAGGTGCTCGACCAGCTCCGCAAGGTCACCCCGGCCACCGTGGTCACGATGGCCCCCGCCGACGACTGGAAGCTGTCGTTCATGGGCGTCGGCAACGCGCTCAACAAGCTCGACGCGGCCAGGAAGGTCATGGCCGACTACGACGCCCGCGTCGCCGCGGCCAAGGCCAGGATCAAGCCGGCCGAGGTGAGCATCGTGCGCTGGAACCCGCAGGGCCCGAGCTGGATGGAGAAGCGGCAGTTCGCCGGATTCGTCGCCACCGACCTCGGCCTGACCCGTCCCGCCGCCCAGGACAAGGACGGCACCGCCCACTCCATGCCGCTCAGCCTGGAGGCGCTGTCGGACATCGACGGCGAATGGCTGTTCGTCTCCACGCTGACCGCCGACGGCGAGAAGACGCTCGACGAGGTGCGGCGGACGCCCGCCTTCAAGGAGCTGAAAGCGGTCAGGGCGGGACACGTCGTGCCGGTGAACGGCTCGGTCTGGAGCACCCGCGGCGCCCCGCTGGCCGCCGGCGTCGTCCTGGACGACCTGGTCAAGGCCCTGACCGCGGCCTGAACGGGCCTGGAAGGGGAATTTACCGGCCACGGCGCGGGTTGGCGGGGGTGATCGTCCGCATCCGATGAGGAGAACCCATGAACCACCACCCCGACGCCCCGGCCGTCCGACAGCTCCGGCTGGTCGTCGAGGCGGAGGACTACGAGGCGGCGCTGACCTTCTACCGCGACGTGCTCGGCCTGCCCGAGGAGGCCGCCTACTCCTCCGGCGACGGCGCCCGCGTGGCGATCCTCGACGCGGGCCGGGCCACCCTGGAGATCGCGAACCCGGCCCAGAAGAAGATGATCGACGACGTCGAGGTGGGCCGGCAGGTGGCGCCCAAGCTGCGGGTCGCCTTCGAGGTGGACGACTCCCGTGCGACCACCGCCCGCCTGGTGTCGGCCGGCGCGGACGAGGTGGCCCCGCCCACGCTCACCCCCTGGCAGTCGCTCAACGCCCGCCTCGACGCGCCCGGCGGCCTGCACATCACCGTCTTCCAGGAGCTCGCCACCTCCGAGGAGCGCGAGCAGCTGGACGGCTTCGGCACCTCCTGACCGGCGCCTCCCGGGCGGCGGCTCATCCGGCGGTGGGGCGGGCGCGCACGTGCATGCGCTCGCCCTGCCGCCCGAACAGGGCGAGCACCTCCGTGGGCTCGGGGCCGGGATTGACGAACGCGTGCGGCACGCGGGTGTCGAACTCGGCCACCTCGCCCGCCGTCAGCACCACGTCGTGCTCGCCGAGCAGCAGGCGCAGCCGCCCGGACAGGACGTAGAGCCACTCGTAGCCCTCGTGGGCCCGCTGCTCGTACTCGCCGTGGGGCCAGCCCGGCGGATAGATCTGCTTGTACGCCTGGATCCCGCCGGGCCGCCGGCTCAGCGGGATGTACGTCATGCCGTACCGCGACACCGGCCGCAGGTGCACCCGCGGATCGCCGGTCGGCGGCACGTCGATCAGCTCGTCCAGCGGCACCTGGTGGGCGCGCGCCAGCGACAGCAGCAGCTCCAGCGTGGGCCGGCGGCCGCCCGACTCCAGCCGCGACAGCGTGCTGACCGAGATGCCGGTGGCCTCGGCGAGCTGGGTCAGCGTCACACCCCGCCGCTGCCGCAACGCCCGCAGCCGCGGCCCCACCGCCCGCAGGACCTCGTCGAGATCCGGTGTCTCGTCCATGCGGCCCAGCTTGCCATTTCGGCAACGACATTTGTCAACCGCGTCGCGCGGGACGCACAGTGTGCCATCAGCACATCTCTGGAGGAACGCGTGGACGACAAGATGGACGACAGGTACGACGTGGTGGTCGTCGGCGGCGGGGCCGCCGGGCTCAGCGGCGCCCTGACCCTGGGCCGGGCCCGCCGCCGGGTGCTGGTGATCGACGAGGGCCGGCCGCGCAACGCCCCGGCCGACGGCGTGCACACCTACCTGGGCCGGGAGGGCACCCCGCCGCTCGACCTGCTGGCCGCCGGCCGCGACGAGGTGACCGGGTACGGCGGCGAGCTCGTCACCGGCTCCGTCGTGGCGGCCGAACGCCTGGACGCCGGCGGTTTCCGCGTGCGCCTGGCCGACGGGTCCGCGGTCGTGGCGGACCGGCTGCTGGTCACCACGGGCCTGGTGGACGAGCTGCCCGACCTGCCCGGCGTGGCCGAGCGATGGGGCCGGGAGGTGCTGCACTGCCCGTACTGCCACGGATGGGAGGTGCGCGACCAGCCGATCGGCGTGCTGGCCGCCGGCTCGATCGCCGCCCACCAGGCGCTGCTGTGGCGGCAGTGGAGCGACGACGTGACGCTCTTCACGCACACCGCCCCGCCGCTCGGCGAGGAGGACCGGGCCAGGCTGGCCGCGCGCGGCGTCACCGTCGTCGAAGGGCGGGTCGCCGGGCTGTCGCCGGACTCCGGCCCGCTCACCGGCGTCACCCTGGAGAACGGCGACGTCGTCCCGTGCCGGGCCTTCGTGGTCGCCCCGCGCTTCACCGCCCGCTCCGCCCTGCTGGCCGGGCTCGGCGTCGAGACGGCCGAGCAGCTCATGAACGGGCACGTCATGGGCGTCCACGTGCCCGCCGACCCGGCCGGCGCGACCGGCGTCCCCGGCGTGTGGGTGGCCGGGAACGTGGCCAACCTGGGCGAGAACGTCATCGGCGCCGCGGCGGCGGGGGTCAGGGCGGCGGCGGCGATCAACGCCGACCTGATCGAGGAGGAGACCCGCCGCGCGGTGGCGGCCGCCGCCGGCGCGCCGCTCTCCGGCGAACAGTTCTGGGACGAGCGCTACGGGCAGTCCGAACGGATCTGGAGCGGCAACCCCAACGTGCGCCTGGTCGAGGAGGTCGCGGACCTGGCACCGGGCACCGCGCTGGAACTGGGCTGCGGCGAGGGCGCCGACGCCGTGTGGCTGGCCCGCCGCGGCTGGCGGGTCACCGCCGCCGACATCTCCGGCGTGGCCCTGGCCCGCGCCGCCGCCCATGCCGCGGACGCGGGCGTGGCCGAGCGCGTCGACTGGCAGCGCCACGACCTGGCCGAGTCCTTCCCCGAGGGCGAGTACGACCTGGTCACCGCGAGCTACCTGCACTCGCCCGCCGAGCTGTCGCGCGAGAAGGTCCTGCGCGCCGCCGCCGCGGCCGTCGCGCCCGGCGGCCAGCTCCTGGTGCTCGGGCACGCCGGCCCCCCGCCGTGGGAGCCCGAAGCCCGCGTCGAGCTGCCCACCCCGCAGCAGGTGCTGGACGCTCTGGAGCTGGCCGAGGGGGAGTGGGAGGTGCTGCGGGCCGAGGAGTTCGAACGCGCCCAGACCGCCCCGGGCGGCACGCCGGCCGTCCGCGTCGACAACGTGCTGAGGATCCGGCGGCGCGGCTGACCCGCGCGCAGGTCCCGTCACGGGCGCCCAGGTGCGGACCCGGGCGCCGTCTTCCGCTCGGCCTAGTTGACGCAGCCGGGGACGGGTGTGGGTGAGCAGTTGGTCGGGACGTTGCCCCGCACGACGGAGGCCGTCAGCGTCACGGAGCCGGGGGCGCCCTCGTTGTCGATCCCGCCCGGTGCGTTGGCGGCCGTGTTGTTGTTGATCACGCTACGGCTGATCGTCGCGGTGCCGGGACCGATGTTCGCGACGCCTCCGCCGACAATGCCGGCCGCATTGTCATTGATGGTGCTGCGAATAATGGTGAGGATTCCGTCACTCGCGATCGCTCCGCCTCTTTCTCCGGCGCGGTTGTTGTTCAGGACGCTGTTGGTGAAGGACATTCTCCCGTCATTCGCCGCGCCCCCGCCGTTCCTGGTCGCGGAGTTGTATTGGATATTGCTGTTCGTCACGTTGACGACAGTTCCGCCGACGCCGCCGAGGCCGCCGGAGAAGGTGCCGGTGTTGTTCTGGATGAGCACCCTGTCGAGGTTCGTGGTTCCGCTGTTGACCGCGACGGCGCCGCCGAATCCTCCCGGGGAGGTCGTCGCGTCGCCGCCCATGAGCCTGACCCGGTCCAGGTTGAAGTTGCTGTTGACGGTGAACAGGCGGAACGGGCTCGCTGCCGCGTCCCGCACGATCGTGCTGTTCTGCCCGTGGATGGTGAGGGGCGTGTCGATCGGCGGGAGCGGCCCCGTCGAATCGTTCAGGACGTACGTGCAGCCGGGTGTCAGAGAGAGCGTGGCGCCCGGTGCGGCGGTGCCGATCGCGTTCACCAGCGCGGGCCCTGAGCACGGTACGTTGGCGACCGACGCGCCGGCCGCCGGCGTTCCGGCGGTGAATACGGCGGCCGAGAGAACGGCGCCTCCGATGACCCGGTGGGCCCTGGTTGTCTGCATGGAAATATCTCCCCCGATCGGACTCATGGTGAATGAGTAGCGATTTTCTTGCTCTGTCATCCCCGGGGGTGATTATCACTACACGCAGAACATATCGGACAGAAACCTAAAAGCGGGTTATTTGGGTTTATTGCCGTCTTGGATTCTGTCGAGCGCGTCCAGGACGCTCCTAGTCGAGGGCCGTCGTCAGCGGGCCGCGGGCGGCCTCTTCCAGCAGGGCGACGGTGCCGGTCAGGTCGGGGAAGGCGTCGATGAAGGCGTCGACCGGGTGCGGGGCGAAGTCGCCGGGCCGGCGCAGCCCGCTCTGCATGCAGGCGACGAACCGCAGGCCCGCGCCGGTGGCCGCCGCGGCGTCGGTGGGGGAGTCACCCACGTAGAGGCACTCGTCGGGGGCCAGGCCGGTAGCGGCCAGCAGCTCGTCGAAGGCGCGCGGGTCGGGCTTGCCGAAGCGCGTGTTGCCGGCGTGGTAGACGGCCGCGATCCGGCCGTCGAGCGCGTGGCCCGGCGCCATCAGGTGCTCCATCTCGGCCTCGTCGCGCGAGGTCAGCAGCATGACCGCGCGCCCGGCCGCGTTGAGCTCGTCGATCGCGCGCAGGTTCTCCCCCGGGACGACGTCGACCAGCCCGGCCGCCACGTACTCGCGCAGCACGGCGTGATGCAGGGGCAGGTAGGCGGCCAGGTCGAGGCCGGGCGAGCGCAGCGGCATGGCCTCGTGCAGCGACCGGCCCCAGGTCGCCACGTGCACCGCCCTGGACATGGGCCCGTGGCCGAGCCGCCCCAGGACCTCGTTCTCCAGCTCGAAGCACGCGGCCTCGGTGAGGCACAGGGTGTCGTCGACATCAACCACCACGGCACGGATCACAGGCCACACCATAACCGGTGGCCGCCTCAGGAGCCGACGGCGGCGGCGCGCAGCGCGCCCGCCAGGTCCGCGACCGGCCCGGGGACGGGGCCGGGAAGGCGGGCCAGCAGCAGCCGCCGCTGCTCGCGCGGCCCGCCCCGCACCGGCAGCACCCGTACGCCCTCCGGCACGGCCGGGCCCATCGACGCCGGCACCGTGGTCAGCCCGCAGCCGGCCGCCACCAGGGCGAGCTTGGCCAGCCAGTCGCGGACGACGAACACCGTCTCCGGCCGCTCGTCCAGGCCCGGCCACACGCCCAGGGTGGGGCTCTCGCCCGCCGGGGCGGCCGGGCTGGCGATCCAGGGACGGCCGTGCAGGTCGGCGACGTCCACGTACTCGCCCCGGGCCAGCGGGTGCCCGGCGGGGACGGCCACCCGCAGGCCGCGCTCGGTGAGGATCTCGATCTCCAGCGGCGGCGTCTCGGCGTCCGGGGCGCGGAACGGCGGGGCCGAGCTGAGCAGGGCCACGTCCAGCGTGCCGGCCCGCAACGCGCGGACCAGGGCCGAGCTGCCGTCCTCCCGCCCGGTGACCGCGATGGACGGACGCGTGCGGCGCAGCTCGGCCATCGCGCGGGGCACCAGCGCGGCCCCCGCCGCGGCGAACCAGCCGAACCGGACGGTCGCCGGCTCGCCGGGCAGCCCGGCCAGCTCCCTGGCCGCGGCGTCGACCTCGTCCACGACGGCCGCGGCGCGACGCAGCACGAGCCGTCCGGCGGCGGTCAGGCGCACGCCGTCGTGCCGCCGCTCCAGCAGGCGGGCCCCGGCCGCGCGTTCGAGCGCGGCGATCTGCCGGGACACGGCGGACTGCGTGTAGCCGAGGGCGGTGGCCGCCGCGGTGAGCGTGCCCCGCTCGGCGACCTCCCGGAAGACCCGCAGGGCGGTGAGCGACGCGTCGGTGAAGGCCATGACGATCACGCATACCGGACTTGAGGAACTTTCGCTACCCGAATGCCTCCGGTCGCTCCTAACCTGACCGGTGCCGGGAGCGCGCACCGGCCCGCACAAGCACTTCCCGAAGGAGCGACAATGAGCACCACCCCGAAGGTCGCCCTGGTGACCGGCGCGACGCAGGGGCTCGGGCTGGCCCTCGTCGAAGGGCTGGCCCGCCGGATGACGCCGGACGACACCGTCTACCTCACCGGGCGCGACGCCGCCCGCGTGGCCGAGGCCGCGGCGGCGATGCCGGCGACCGGCGCCCGGGTCCGCGGCGAACTGCTCGACGTGGCCGACCCGCGGGCCGCCGCCGAGCTCGCCGGCCTGCTGCGGGAGCGGCACGGCGGCGTGGACGTCGTCGCCGGCAACGCCGTCATGCGCGTCGGCCCGGACGACGACATGCGCGCCCTCATCGACGCCTACACCGAGGTGAACAACTTCGGCACCACCCGGCTCCTGCGCGCCTTCGCCCCGCTGGTCCGGGACGGCGGCAGGTTCCTGGTGGTCGGCAGCTCGCTAGGCACGCTGCACCACCTGGCCCCCGTCCTGCACGACCGCTTCGACGGGCTGACCAGCCTGGAGGAGGTGGACGCGCAGGTGGCCGCCTGGCGCGACGCGGTCAAGGACGGCAGCGCCCGCGCCCAGTCCTGGCCGGGCTTCGTCAACATCCCGTCCAAGGTCTGGCAGGTCGCCGCGGTGCGGGCGCTGGCGGGACAACGGCGGGAGGAGGACGCCCGCCGCGGGATCCTGCTGGCCGCCGTCTGCCCAGGGATGATCAACACGCCGACGTCCGGCCTGTGGTGGGACGTCAGCGGCGCGCCTTCGCCGGAGCAGGCCGCCGTCCCGCTGCTCGACCTGGCCCTCGGCCCGGTGGACCCCGGCCACTACGGGGAACTCGTCCGGTTCGGACGGGTTCTCCCGTGGCGGCCGGAGTGGCGGCCGGAGCGGCGGGCGGCTAGTTGATCGTGACGATCGTCCCGGCGCCGTTGGGGTACTCGACGTAGCCGGTGTTGACGCGCTGCGTCGCGCCCGTCCAGGACGCGGTCAGCGTGAACGGCGTGCCGGCGGTCACCTTCGGGCGGGCCGGCGTCACGGTGAGCGCGCCGCGCGCGTGGCCCGCCTCCACGATGTCGGCCTGGGTGGTGAACGCCGTGGACGTCGTCCCCGGCAGGTCACCGAGGCTGAGCACGATCAGGGTGTACCTGCCGGGCCGCGGGCGGGACAGCACGGCGCGGTGGTCGCCGTCCGGGCTGGACAGCCATGTCTCGAACTCGCGCCCGCCGGCGCCCTCGTAGACGAGCAGGCCGCCCACCTGGGCCTCCGGGTTCACCGCCTTGATACGGAACGCGGCGGCCCTGGCGCCCTCGGGCACCGTGATCGGGATCTCGCGGCCCCACACCTCGTCCTGGCCGACCGTGCCGGGCGTCTCCGCCCCCGAGACCGGCCCGTACGGGGTGACCTGGAACTTCTTCAGCCCCGGCGTCACCTCGAAGGAGAGCGAGCCGGCCGCGCCCGCGCCGCGCACCTCGGCGGGCGCCCTGGCGCTCAGCGGCGTGGCCACGATCGCGCTGCGCACGCTGAGGCCCGCCCCGGTCCAGGTGAGCCGGCCGGTGGCGGTCTCGCCGGTGGCCTCGGGCAGCGTCTCCAGCGTGACGGTGAACTCCCTGGTCTGGCCGGCCTCCTTGAACACCAGCGTGGACGGCTTGACCTTCGCCCTGAACCCGGGCACCTCGATCGAGGCGTGGTAGGCGCCCGGCGTGAGCGCCGTCACCCGGCGGGTGACCGTGCGCGAGCCGAACAGCTCGGCCACCGCGATCGTCGGGTAGTTCAGGTCGGAGGCGGCCAGCGGCGCCACGCCGGTGCCGGTGGCCACGCCGAGGCCCTCCAGGAACCCGTACCAGTCCTTCGGCCCGGCGTCGTAGACGAGACCGGGGGTGAACATGCGGGACGGGTCCACGTGCCCGGCGCCCTGGGCGAAGACGTCCGGGGTCCTGGTGTCGTAGGCGGTGGTCATCATGGCCGACTTGATCGCCATCGGCGACAGCTGAGGATGCCGGCCGAGGTAGAGGGCGGCCAGGCCGGCGACGTGCGGGGTGGCCATCGAGGTGCCGGAGTAGAAGTCGAAGTCCTTGCCGTCGTTGCCGGGCGGCGCCACGGCGGCCAGGATCGCCGCGCCGGGGGCGGTGACGTCCGGCTTGAGCAGGTCGCCCTTGGCGGACAGGGCGGGGCCGCGCGAGGAGAAGCTGGTCACCTCGGGGTAGGCCACGCCGTCGGAGGGGGCGGGGAGCAGGGTGGCCGTCGCGCCCGGCGTGGCCGCGTACGCCGCGATCCTCCCGGCGTCGGGCGCGTCCACGTGCACGGTCGGCACGGCGTGCAGGTCGGCGTCGGTGGACTGGGGGGCCGGGTTGCCCAGCACCATGCCCACGCCGCCGGCCCGCCTGACCTCGGCCGACTTCTCCACGCGGGCCGTCGTCCCGCGCGTGCAGTAGACGATCTTCCCGGCGGCCTTGGCCGGGTCGAGCGAGCCGGCCGCGCACACCTCGGCGTCGGCGTCGGCCGCCTGGCCGGCCTTCACCGACACGGCGGTGGCCAGCGGCACGGGGCCGAGCGGCGCGACGACCGAGGTGCTGATGCCCCGGTAGGCGGCGCCGTCGCCGAGCCGGACCTCGCCCCGGCGGGGCGCGATCGTGCCGGCGGCGACGGTCGTCGTCCAGGGCGCGGTGTTGTCCAGCGTGGAGGCGTCGGGGCCGGAGTTGCCGCCGGCGGTCGCGACGAAGACGCCGGCCTGGGCGGCGGCCAGGAAGGCGAGCTGGATCGGGTCGTCGGCGGACGACTCCGACATCGCGCTGCCGATCGAGTAGTTGATCACGTCCACGCCGTCGGCCACCGCCTGGTCGATGGCCGCGATGAGGTCGGAGCTGAAGCCGCCCGTCGTGCCGCCGTCCTTGCCCTGCCACAGCGCCTTGTAGACGGCGATCGCCGCGCCCGGCGCGACGCCGGAGACCGTGCCGAAGTCGATGCCGTTCGCGGCGGCCGGGACGCCGTGGTCGCCCGCCGCGGTCCCGGCGGTGTGCGAGCCGTGGCCCTGGGCGTCGCGCGGCGAGGCGAAGTCGTCGCGCTGCTGCGGCGGGGTCTGCCGCAGCCACTGCTCGCCGAAGTAGCGGGCGCTGACCAGCTTGCCGTTGCACAGGTCGGCGGTGAAGCGCTCGCCGGTCTGGCAGAGACCGGTGAACGTGGAGCCGTCGGCCTTCTGCATGACCGTGGCCCCGTCCTTGAGATAGGGGCGGTACGGGTCGGCGCCGGCGGGCGGCTCGGTGCCGAGGGCGGGGCCGGCGAAGGACGGGTTCTCCGGCCAGATGCCGGTGTCGACGACGCCGACGACCACGCCCTTGCCCGCCTTGCCCGTGCCGCCGAGGGCGGCCCACAGGCCGCGGTCGCCGGACAGGCGCAGGAAGTCGGTGGAGTTCCGGTCGTCCAGGGCCTTGTGCAGGACGTCCGGGGTGACCGAGAGCACGCCCCGGGTGGCGTGCAGGCGCAGGGCCTGGGCGGGGGTGAGGTCGGCGGTGAAGCTGTTGGAGGCCACCACGTGGTGGGCCGTGGCGGACGCGCCGACGCTGCGGGCCACCTCGTCCTGCCGGGCGGTCAGGCGGTCGCGGTAGCGCCTGGCGTGGGGGCTGGTGGTGTCCACCTTCCTGCCCTTGCCGCCCTTGGTGGGGGCGATGCCGGTGACGCCGCCGTCGTAGGTGGCCAGAGGCGACTCGGTCAGGGTGACGATGTAGGGGGAGGGGGCGGCGGGCGGCGTGGCTGCCGCCGCGGGCCCGGCCACGGCCGGGACGGCGGCGGTGACCGTCAGCGCGGCGGCCAGTGCCAGTGCGCGGTGAACGCGGGTGTTGCGGGACATTGCTCCTCAAGGGGGACGAGCCTGGTCACCCGTCCGGGGAGGATCACCGGAGGGCCGCCTTGGAGTCAAGCGTCCAGTGGAGATCAGTGTCGAGATATAGTGCTGACATTTTCGGCCACGTGACCAAAAACGACATTTTCGGAAGGTGCTTTGTGGCGGACGGCTCTGTGCTCGGCGCGGTGGGCCTGTCGGACTTCGACGAGCGGCTCTACCGGCTGCTGCTGCGCGGGCCCGGCCTGCGCACGGCCGAGGCCGCGGCCGCGCTGGAGACCGGCCCCGCCCGGGTGCGCGCCGGGCTGGCCCGCCTGGCCGACGCCGGGCTGCTGCGACGCGCCGGACCCGGCCGGTACGAGGCCGTGCCGCCGCAGGCGGCGATCGAGTGGCTGGTGGACCGCCGGCGCCTGGAGACCGAGGCGCGGCTCGCGGCGGTCCGGACGGTCGTGTCGGACTTCGCCCAGCTCTACCACTCCGGCCGGATGGGCTCCGGGCCCGCCGGGGTGGTGGAGGTGCTGGCCGGTGAGGAGGCCGTCAAGCGGGTGATCACCGAGTTGCAGCGGACGGTCGGCGTGGAGCTGCTCGGCTTCGACCGTCCGCCGTACGTGGGCCGCCCCGACGACTCCCACGACACCAACGAGTCGGAGCTGGAGGGCACCCGGCAGCTGCTGGCGCGCGGCGTGGACATCCGGGTGGTCTACTGCGCCGAGTCCCTGGACCGGCCCGGCCGCCTGGAGACGCTGATCCGGCTGGCCGAGGAAGGCGAGCGGTCCCGGTTCGTCGCGCACCTGCCGTTCAAGCTGCGCATCGCCGACCGCAGGATCGGCCTGTTCCCGCTGGTGGACGGCGTCTACGACAATATCGCCCTGTTGCATCCCTCGCGGCTGCTGGACGCCCTGGTCGAGCTGTTCGACGTCTACTGGGAGCGCGGCCGGCCGCTGGCCGGGCTGCCGCAGGCGGCGCAGGAACGCCCGGCGGAGGCGGACCTGCTCGTCCTGCGCCTGCTCAACGCCGGGCTCAAGGACGAGGCCATCGGCCGCCACCTCGGCGTCAGCCCCAGGACGGCCACCCGCAAGATCGCCGCCGTGGTGGAGAGCCTCGGCGTGACCAGCCGCTTCCAGGCGGGCGCGGAGGCGGCCGCCCGCGGCTGGCTCTGATTCCATACCGCCGCACTTCGCTCGATCTTCGCTTACTGTGCATCTCGGGGGGTGCGCTGCGGGAGAATGTTCCTCGCCGCGCGCCGGTGCACGGCCAGCGGGGGAACAACGGGGGAACACGGAGGATGACGTCGAGGATGAGTGCTCAGACGCAGGAGCATCTCGGCCCTTACCGGGTGATCAGGAAGATCGGCGAGGGTGGCATGGGGGTCGCCCACCTCGGTCTCGACGGCGCGGGCCGCCAGGTCGCGATCAAGGTGCTGCATCCGCACGTCGCCGCCGACCTCAAGGCGCGCGACCGCCTGGTGCGCGAGGTGGAGACCATGCGCCGGGTGCGCAGCCGGTACGTCGCCGAGGTCGTCGACGCCGAGTTCGACGCCCATCGGCCCTACGTCGTGACGCGCTTCGCCGACGGGCGCACGCTGGAGCAGGCCGTCCTCACCGACGGCCCCTTGGAGGCCCACGCGGTCGTCAGGCTCGCGCAGGGGCTGTGCCAGGCGCTGGTCGACATCCACGCGGCCGGCGTGATCCACCGTGACCTCAAACCGGCCAACGTCATGCTGGTCGGCGGCGAACCGCTGGTCATCGACTTCGGCATCGCCCACCTGGTCGACGCGGCCCGGCTGACGCAGTCGGGCATGTTCGTCGGCACGCCCGGCTACCTGGCGCCGGAGATCATCCGGGCCTCGCAGGTCACCCCGGCGGCCGACGTGCACGCGCTGGCCTCGACGGTGTTCTTCGCCGCCACGGGGCTGCCGCCGTTCGGCACCGGGTCGTTCGAGGCCGTCTGCTTCAACACCATGGAGGGACGGGCGCGGCTCGACGAGGCGCCCGCGTGGCTGCGCGGCTGGCTGGCCGGCGCGCTGCGCGTCGATCCGGCGGCCCGGCCCGTCGCCCGGGAGCTGCTGCGGCAGGCCGGGGCGCTCGACCCCGGCGGCCGCCCGCTCGCGCCCGAACGGCCCGGCGCCAGCACGCTCACCATGGACGCCGTCTCCGCCCTGCTGCCGCCGGTGGAGTACGCGCCGCGCGGCCACCACGAGCAGCCGGCGCCGCCCGCCCCCACCGTCCACGCGGACCGGCAGTGGGAACGCCCGCGGCCCGCCCCGGCGCCCACCGCCCCCGCCGAGCCGTTCGACCTGCGGCGGTTCGTGACCAGCAGCGCGTTCGTCGGCGTGCTGGCGCTGGTGACGCTGTCGGCCACGACCGTCGTCACGCCGGTCGTCGGCGGCCTGCTGGCGGTGGCGCTCTCGCTGGCGCTGCGCGTCGCCGACCACTTCCTGTCCGAGGAGCGGCCGACGCCGGCCCGCGCCGCGCTCGTGGCCATGGGCAACCTGCTCCTGTCGCTGGCCTGCGGCCTGGGCGTGGCCGGTCTGCTGGAGGCGGCCGGATCGAGCACCAGCCACGCCGAGGCCCTGGCCGCCGGCGCGTTCACGCTGGGGCTGTTCGTGCTGCCCGGCGCGGCGCCCGCGCGGCGCAGGGCCGCGCGCGTGCTGGCCCGCCTCCTGCCCGGCCGCAGCGCGACCGTGGTGACGGTGGCCGTCATGGGGCCGATCGCGCTGCTGGCCACGATCGCGGCGCTGCTCCAGGGCTGACCGGCCCGAAGAGCGCGCCGCCCCCGTCGCCGGCGGTCCACACCTCGCGCACCCGCGGCGGCTCCCCGGCATCGAAGATCATTCGGGGTGCGTACGGCTGGACACTGCGACGGTCAACGTGTTCAGAATGGGCCTCGTGACGCCTTCGACCGGGCACGTCGTCAGGAACCCGCTCACCGGGCGCCCCGAGCGGCCGCTCGCGCCCGTCGGTCCCGACCGGCTGGCGGAGATCGCGGCCGGGCTGCGCGCGATGGCCCCCGCCTGGCGGGCCCCCGACCGGGCCGCCGACCGGGGCGAGGTGCTGGCCGCGTTCGGCCGGGCGCTGGCGGCCGACGACGAGCTGCTGGCCGCGCTGGTGGCCGACACGGGCCGGGAGGCCGAGTCCAGGCTGGAACGGCAGCTCACCGCCGGGCTCGCCGAACGCTGGGCGCGCCAGGCCCCCGCCCTGCTCGCGCCCCCGCCCGAACGGCCGGCCGCGCTGCCGGGGATCGCCGTGGGCGGCGACGCGGTGCCCTACGAGCTGGCCGGGGTGATCAGCCCCTGGAACTTCCCGCTGCTGCTCGCCCTGATCGACGCGGTGCCCGCGCTGGCGGCCGGCTGCGCGGTGCTGGTCAAGCCGAGCGAGGTGACGCCGCGCTTCATCGAGCCGCTGATGCGGCTGGTCCCCGCCGAACTGCCGCTGCGGCTGGTCGAGGGAGCCGCCGAGACCGGCGAACGGCTCGTCGGCCTGGTGGACACCGTGGTGTTCACCGGCAGCGTGCCGACCGGCCGCCGGGTGGCCGAGGCCGCGGCGCGCGCGTTCGTCCCCGCCCACCTGGAGCTGGGCGGCAAGGATCCGGCGATCGTGCTGGCGGGCGCCGACCTGGAACGGGCGGCCGAGGCCGTCCTGTGGGGCGGCACGGCCAACGCCGGGCAGTCCTGCCAGTCCGTCGAACGCGTCTACGTCGAGCGCGGCGCGTACGACACGTTCCTCGGCCTGCTCGCCGACAAGGCCGCGCGGACCCGGCTGACCTGCGAGGGCGGCCCCATCGGGCCGATCATCGACCCCGCGCAGGCCGGCGTCATCGCGGCCCACCTGGCCGACGCCGCCGCCAAGGGCGCGCTGACCCACACCGGCGGCGCGATCGAGCGGCACGGCGGCGGGTTGTGGTGCCGTCCCACCGTGCTGTCGCGGGTGCGGCACGACATGCTGGTCATGACGGAGGAGACGTTCGGGCCGGTGCTGCCGGTCATGGCCGTGTCCGGGGCGGAGGAGGCGGTGGAGCTGGCCAACGACAGCGCGTACGGGCTGTCGGCCGCCGTGTTCGCCGCCACCGAGAAAGCGGCGCTGGCCGTCGCGGCCCGGCTGAACGCCGGCGCGGTCAGCGTCAACGACGCCGCGCTGACCGCGCTCGTCCACGAGGGGGAGAAGAACTCCTTCGGCCTGTCGGGGCTCGGCGGCTCGCGCATGGGCGCCGCCTCGATCGGCCGGTTCCTGCGCCGCAGGGCGTACCTGATCAACCGGTCCGGGGCCGCCGACCCGTGGTGGCACCCGAGGGAGGGATAGAGCATGGGACTGCGTGCCGAGATGCCGCTGCTGGCCCGTCACGAGGGCGAGTGGGCCGGCGAGTACGTGCACGTCGACAAGGACGGCGCCGTGATCGACCGCCACCACGTCGAGATGACCTGCGCGATCGTCGACGACACCGGCTACCACCAGACCAACCGCTACCGCTGGGACGACGGCCGCACCGAGGTGCACGAGTTCCCCGGCACGTACCTGGGCGGCGGCCGGTGCGCGTTCGACACCGACCGGCTGACCGGCCAGTTCTGGGAGCTCGACGACAGCACCATCTACCTGACCTGGCGCTTCAAGGCCGAAGGCGACGACCTGCGGCTGTTCGAGCTCATCGTGCTGAGCCCGGACGGCGACTCGCGCAGCCGCACCTGGCAGTGGATCAGGAACGGCGAGTGCGTCCGGCGCACGCTGATCGACGAGCGCAGGACCGCCTGACATGACCGCCTGCACCGCCCTGGCGCTGCAGATCGCGGCCAGGGCCGTCACCGACCGCGCCGACCTGGCCGCCGCCGTCGGGCGCGTGGCGGAGCGCGTGGGCGGCAGCAAGGCGTGGCTCGGCCCCGCCCTGCGGCTGGTGGTGCTGCCGGAGTACGTCCTGACCGGCTTCCCCGCCGGGCAGGGCCCGGCCGAGTGGCGCGAGAAGGCCGCCCTCGACGTGGACGGGCCCGAGTACCGGGCGCTGGCCGCGATCGCCGCCGCCGACGACGTGTTCCTGTGCGTCAACGCCTACGAGCGCGACGAGCACTTCCCCGGCCTGTACTTCCAGGCGTGCGTGATCCTCTCCCCGGCGGGGGAGGCGGTGCTGCGCTACCGGCGGCTGCACTCGCTGTTCACCCCCACGCCGTACGACGTGTGGGAACGCTACCTCGACCGGTACGGTCTCGACGGCGTGCTGCCGGTCGCGCGCACCGAGATCGGCAACCTGGCCGCGCTCGCCTCGGAGGAGATCCTGGTGCCCGAGCTGGCCAGGGCGCTGGCGCTGCGCGGCGCGGAGGTGTTCTGCAACCCGACCTCCGAGGCGTACTCGCCCGTCCTGACGCCCAAGGCCGTCGCCCGCCGCGCCCGCGCGCTGGAGAACCTGGCCTTCGTCGTCTCGGCCAACACCGCCGGGCTGTCCGGCATCGCGATCCCGGGCGACTCGGTCAACGGGGGCTCGGAGGTGATCGACCACGAGGGCCGCGCGCTGGCCCAGGCCGGGCCGGGGGAGACGCTGGTCGCCGCCGCCGAGCTGGACCTGGCCGCGCTGCGCCGCGCCCGCCGCCGGCCCGGCATGGCGAACCTGCCCAGCCGGGTCAAGACCGGGCTGTGGGCGCGAGAGTACGCCGCGCACGACGTCGAACGGCCCGCCGACCTGGACACCGCCCCGGACCGCGGCTTCCACGTCGCCCGGCAGCGCGAGGTCATCGAACGCCTGCACGGCGGGGGCTGAGCGTCAGGCGCGGGCGTAGCGGCGCAGCAGCCCGCGCTCGGCCGCCAGGAAGATCGAGTTGAGCGCCACGCCGAGCACGCCCAGCAGCACGATGCCGGCCCACATGGCCGGGATGTCGAACTGGCTCTGCGCCTCCAGCAGGCGGTGGCCGATGCCCTCGCTGCTGCCGTACAGCTCGGAGATCACCATCATGATCAGCGCCAGCGACACGCTGAGCCGCAGCCCGGCCAGGATCTTCGGCGCGGCCGCGGGCAGGACGACGTGGAACAGGCGGGTGGCAGCCGACAGGCGGAAGACCCGGCCGGTGTCGAGGTAGCCGCGGTCGACGTGGCGGCCGCCGTCCATCGAGTTGATCAGTACGGGCCACACGACCCCGTACACGATCGAGGCGAGCTGCATCGGGGTGCCGATCTTGAACAGCAGCAGGAACACCGGCAGCAGCGCCGCGGGCGGCACCGAGCGGCCGAGGTGCAGCAGCGGCTCGGCCAGCGCCGCCAGCCACTCCAGGCGGCCCAGGGCCAGGCCCAGCGCCACCCCCGCCAGCGCGGCCAGCGCCCAGCCCGCCACCAGCCGCCCCAGGCTGGGCAGCAGGTCGGCGACCGCCTCGTCGGTCAGGAACAGCCGGCCCGGCGAGCCGGAGAACCACATCTCGCGCAGCCGCGCCAGGATCGTGCTGGGCGGCGGGAAGTAGACAGCCGCCGCCTGCCGGGCGACCAGCTCCCACGACACCGCCACCACGGGCAGCAGCCAGTGGCGGCGCGCCCACCGCCAGACGGTCGCCACGGCCCCGCCCGGCCCCGGCCGGGTCACGCCGCGACCTGCGCGCGGGCGTGGTGCCAGCGGAACAGCCGCCGCTCGGCCGTGGTGACCAGCAGGTTGGCCGCCAGCCCGAGCAGCCCCGCCCACAGCGTGCCGGCCAGCACCCGGTCGACGTGGTTGGCGCTGCCCGCCTGGAGCAGGAACGTGCCGATGCCGTCGCCGCCCGCGATGAGCTCCACGCTGACGGCGACGATGAGGGTGACCCCGACGGAGATGCGCACGCCGGTGGCGACGAACGGCGCGGCGCTCGGCAGCGAGACCCGCAGCACGACCGCCAGCGGGCCGAAGCCGAAGCTGCGCAGCGTCTCCTTGGCCTGCGGGTCGACGTCGGACAGGCCGTACATGGTGTTGACGAGCAGCGGCCAGCAGCAGGTGTAGACGATCAGCGAGGTCTTGGCGTCGGCGCTGTCGGGGAACAGGAAAATGGCCAGCGGGATCAGCGACACCGACGGGATCGGCCGCAGGAACTCCACCAGCGGCCGCGCCGAGCGTTCCACCACCGGCACCGTGCCGAGCAGCAGCCCGGCCGGCACCGCCACCGCGATCGCGATCAGCAGGCCCGCCGCGCACGCGCCCAGCGTGGCCAGCACCTGCGCGTGGAAGGCGCCGTCGGCCGCCAGCCCCGCCGCGGCGGCCAGGACGTCGGAGGCGTACGGCAGCACCCCGGGGTCGATCAGCCCGGCCCGGCCCGCGGCCTCGGTCAGGACCAGCGCCCCGGCGACCCCCGCCGCCCCGAGGACCAGCCGCCCGCCCCGCGTGATCATTCCAGGCCGGTCGCGATCTGCGTGCCGACGTCGGGCTTGCTCTTCAGGTAGCCGTAGCCGACGAGCAGGTCGGCCAGCTTCTGGAAGCCCTCCCGGGGCGGCTCCATCGAGAAGACGCCGAGCTTCATGGCCGCCGCGCTCGCCGCGTCGATCTGCGTGTACGTCGGGATGACCTCGTCGATCGCCTTGCGGTCGGCGGCGGCGACGGCCTGGGCCTTGGCCAGGGCGCGGTGGAAGGCGGCGGCGGTGCGGGGGTTGGCGGCCAGCCAGGACTCCGACACGCCCCAGCCGTCGATCGGGATGCCCGCGGTCGGGCCCGACATGGTGTCGATCACCTCGGTGCCGCCCGCCTTCTTGGCGGCGGTCAGGAACGGCTCGACCAGCCAGGCGGCGTCGACCTTGCCCGAGGCCAGCGCGCCGAGCTGCTCGTTGAACGGCATCGCCACGTACTTGACGGCGTCGGGGGCGAGCCCGGCCTGCTGGAGGTGGGCGTTGGTGACCGTCTGGCCCAGCGCCTTCAGCACGTTGACCGCGACCGTCTTTCCCTTGAGGTCGGCGGCGGATTTGACCGGCGATCCCTTGGGCACGACGACGCCCGCGATTCCGGGCGCCGACTCCTGGCTGTGCTGGAACAGTTTGAGCTTGGCCGCGCCGGAATCGTTGATGGACAGCAGCGAGACGTAGGAGGTCAGGAACGCGTCCATGCTGCCGTTGAGTATTTTCGGCATGACGGCCTGAGGGGCCTGGATGATCTCGGTCTTGACCGTCAGGCCCTCGGCCTTGAAGAAACCGCGTTTCTCGGCGATGAACAGCGGCGCCGCCGACGGCACCGGCACCACGCCGACGAGGAGCTGTGTCTTCTCCAGCCCGCCGGAACTTCCGGAGCCGCTGGTGGGGGTGGGGGCCGCGCCGCCGCCGCAGGCCGCGAGGCCCGCGACGAGGGCCAGCGCCGCGGCGGCGTGTGCGATCTTCACGATGCTCTCTCCTGACTGGCCCGCGCGATTCCTGGCCGGGCAAGGGGAGAATCGCGGCGCGCGCACGGCCGGACGCGGGCCCGAATCGCCCGAACCCCCGACCCATTCGGCGCCACCGGAAAGCCCCGCTGCCACGAATGGCGATCGTACAGCAGGAGTCGCGGCCACCGCCATGAAACAAACCGGGCATTTGTATTGATGGCCCTGACGGTTGGTATAAGTCACGGTAAATCGGTTATTCGCGTATATCTCTGGCTATTGTGGGAGCAATTGCTGAACTGCGTATCGCCGCCGACGGGGTCATTGCCGCTCCTTGGGCGTGCCATGAGAGCCGGGTTGAGAGCATGTGGGCGGCAGGAGTCCCGGGCGAGACCGGTGAGGGGGTGGGGGCCCTGCGGCCGCTTCGGCTCTCGGTCCAGGCGCGTCTCATCCTGGCGACCGCCGTGTTGTCGCTCATCGTCTGCGCGGCGATCGGCGTCGCCCTCGACCTGCTGATCCGCGACAGGATGCGGCAGGACGTCTTCGCCGACACCCAGCGGGCCACCACCGAGTGGATCGGCTCGATGGGCACCACCTTCCCGCCCCCGGTCACCACGTCGTACGTCGACCTCATCCAGCTCGTGGACGCCCGCGGCCACGTGGTCGCGGCCAACCGCGCCGCGCGGGGCAGGCCGCCCGTCAGCACGCTGTGGCCGCCCTCCGACGACCGCATCCGGCACGGCGTCGCCTGCCGGGGGGACGAGTGCCTGATGTTCACCGCCACCCGGCCCTCGCCGCAGGAGGAGCGGCTGCTGTGGCATGGCGCGTCCCACGTCGTCTACGCCGCGCGGGTGGAGCCGCCGCTGCTGTCCACCCACCGCCTGGAGCTGATCATCGTGGCCGGGGGCCTGGCCGTCAGCGCGTTGCTGACCTGGATCGCCGCGTTCCTCATCGGGCGCACGCTGCGGCCGGTCGAGGCGATGCGGGCCAGGATGGCCGAGATCACCGTCACCGACCTGAGCAAGCGGGTGCCCGAGCCGCCCGGCGGCGACGCGGTCGCCGAGCTCGCGCGCACCGCCAACAGGACGCTGGCCCGCCTGGAGGAGGCGGTCGAGCAGCAGCGCAACTTCTCCTCCATGGTCTCCCACGAGCTGCGCACGCCGCTGACCGGCCTGCGTGCCCGGCTGGAGGAGGCGCTGACCTACCCCGACGTGGACCCCCGCGCCGCCCTGAGCGACGCCCTGTCCACCGCCGACCGGTTTCAGGCGATCATCGAGGAGATGTTGCTGCTGGCCCGCGTCCGCACGGCCTCCCCGCGCGACCGGGAGCCGGTGCGGCTCGGCGAGCTGGTCCGCGAGGAGGTCGCGAGCCGGCGGGCGGGGCTGCTGATCCGCGTGCATGTCGAGGAGGACCTCCAGGTGCGCGGAAACCGCGTCCAGCTCGGCGAGGTGCTGACGAACCTGCTGGTCAACGCCCAGCGGCACACCCGCACGGTGGTCGAGGTCCGGGTGGAGCGCCGCGACGGGCAGGCGGTGGTCACGGTCCGCGACGACGGCGCGGGCGTCGCGCCCGACGACCGCGAGCGGGTGTTCGACCCCTTCGTCCGCCTGTCGGAGGGACGCCGGCGCGACCCCGGGGGCAGCGGACTCGGCCTGGCCATCTCCCGCGCCATCGCCCGCGCCCACCAGGGCGACCTGGAGATCGAGGACACCCCGGACGGCCCCTGCTTCGCCCTGCGCCTCCCGCTGCCCGCCCCCGGCCCGGACGCCCAGCCGCGCTAGCGACCGGTTTCGGCCGCCGGGCGGCGGGCAGTCGGGCGGGCCCCCGAGACGAGGAGGGACATCGTGCCGACCGCACGAGAGATCATGACCCCGCACGCCGAGTGCGTGAGCGCCGAGGAGTCCGTGCTGGTGGCCGCCGAGAAGACGGCCCGCATGGACGTCGGGTCGCTGCCCGTCTGCGGCTGCGACGACCGGCTCAAGGGCATGCTCACCGACCGCGACATCGTGGTGAAGGTGCTGGCCGCGGGAAAGGACCCGGCTCAGTGCCGGGCGGGCGAGCCGGCCCAGGGCGAGGCCGTCACCATCGGCGCCGGCGACGACGCCCGCGAGATCCTGTGCACGATGGCCGGCCACCGCGTGCGGCGCCTGCCGGTCATCGACGGGCACCGGCTCGCCGGGATCGTCGCACTCGCCGAAGTCGCCAAGCCGGCCGAACCTCGCCCGCGTCCTCAGGACGCGGTCACTGGCACTTGCCCTTCAGCCACGCGCTGAACTCCGGCGTGTAGTCGGTGGCCACCCGCTTGGCCCCGCTCGCCAGCGCCGACTTCCACGCGTTCTCGTTCAGGGTCCAGGAGGGCGGCGGCTCCTCCCACTTGGTCACCTCCGGCCAGATCGGGCCGCCGGTCAGCACCTGGCTCAGGCCCGCGGCGGTCACGCGGCTCCTGAGCTCGGCGGCGATCGCGCTGTCGTGGGAGTACAGGATGATCTCCTGCGACTGGTGGTTCTCCTTGACCGGCCCGAGCACCTCGTTCCACGCCTGCGCCTTGACGGTGGCGTTCGAGCTGAGCAGCGACTGGCGGGCCTCGGGCTTGATCTCGACCAGCCCGATCATGCCGGCCGACCTCATCGCGGCCAGCCACTCGCGGAAGGTGTAGACGGTCTCGCCCTTGAACAGGCCGCGCACGATGGTCCGGCCCTTGAGCGCGGTGTCGCCGGCCGCCCACCAGATCTCGGTGATGTTCTTCTTCGTGCCCGACAGGCCCCACGTCGAGGTGTTGTGCCACATGACGGCCTTGGTGCCGTCCTTGGTGAGCTGGAGGTCGGCCTCGACGCCGGAGGCGCCCCAGCCCTTGTAACGCTTCACGGCGGTGGGGTTGTTGGGCTGGCGCACCTGGTCCCGTTCCCAGGCGTTGGCGCCGGTCGGGTAGCCGCCGTGCCCGAAGATCTGGGGGCAGGCGGGCAGTGCTGCGGGCTGGGCGGCGGGCTGGGCCGCGGACGGCGAGGTGAGCGAGGAGGCCAGCGTCAGGGCGGCGAGGGAGGCGGCGAGGGGGACGGCCAAGGCACGCACCTTTCGATCTTGTAGTTGCCCGCACTCTGCCACATTCACGGACGTTCCGTCCTGGGCAAGCGGCTCGGCGGGCGAGGGCTGCGCAGGCGTGACCCGGGTCGCCGGTACAGTCGTCGGTACCGTGACGGCTTGTGGCAGGCTGCCACGGGAACCGGCGCTCGAACCCTGTGGCGGGGCCTGTTTTTGTGGGATCTGCACAAAGCAGGAGCCCCGGCGTGCACTATGCGGACATTGGTGCACGCGGTGGTGATCGAGCACGGTAGAGACAGTGACAGGCGAGGCTCCGGGACGACCCCGGACTTCGCCTACTTGTACGGGGTACGTGGGAGGCTCAACCGGTGTTCAATCGTGTCGCCATCGTCAACCGCGGAGAGGCCGCGATGCGGCTCATCCACGCCGTCCGGGATCTTTCGGCGGAGACCGGCAAGCGGATCGAGACGATCGCGCTCTACACCGACGCCGACCGCGACGCGACCTTCGTCCGCGAGGCGGACGTCGCCTACCCGCTGGGGCCCGCCTCCGCGCGCCCGTACCTCGACCACGCCGTGCTGGAGCGGGCGCTGATCGAGACGGGGGCCGACGCCGCGTGGGTCGGCTGGGGCTTCGTCGCCGAGGACCCGGCCTTCGCCGAGCTGTGCGAGAAGATCGGCGTCACCTTCGTCGGGCCGAGCGCGGAGGCGATGCGCCGGCTCGGCGACAAGATCGGCGCCAAGCTCATCGCCGAGGAGGTCGGCGTCCCCGTCGCGCCGTGGAGCCGCGGCGAGGTGGCCACGCTCGCCGACGCCCTGCGCGCCGGCGACGAGATCGGCTACCCCCTGATGCTCAAGGCGACCGCGGGCGGCGGCGGGCGCGGCATCCGCATGGTCGCCTCGGCCGACGAGCTGGCCGACGCCTACGAGCGCACCAGCCAGGAGGCCGAGCGCGCGTTCGGCTCGGGCGTGGTCTTCCTGGAGCGTCTGGTCACCGGCGCCCGCCACGTCGAGGTGCAGGTCATCGCCGACGGCCAGGGCACCGCGTGGGCGCTGGGCGTGCGCGACTGCTCGGTGCAGCGGCGCAACCAGAAGATCATCGAGGAGTCCGCCTCCCCGGTCCTGACCGGCGACCAGGCCGACGAGCTGAAGGCGTCGGCCGCGCGGCTCGCCGTGGCCGTCGGCTACCGCGGCGCCTGCACCGTCGAGTTCCTCTACCACCCGGGCGACAAGATGTTCGCCTTCCTGGAGGTCAACACCCGGCTCCAGGTCGAGCACCCGATCACCGAGCTGACCACCGGCACCGACCTGGTCCGGCTGCAGCTGCACGTCGCCGCCGGCGGTCGCCTGGAGGGCCCCCGGCCGGCCGAGAGCGGCCACGCCGTGGAGGCCCGGCTCAACGCCGAGGACCCCGACCGCGACTTCGCCCCCGCGCCGGGCCGCATCGCCCGCCTGGTGCTGCCCGCCGGGCCCGGCATCCGCGTCGACACCGGCGTCAGCGAGGGCGACACCATCCCCGCCGACTTCGACTCGATGATCGCCAAGATCATCGCCTACGGCCGCGACCGCGAGCAGGCCCTGGCCCGCCTGCGCCGCGCGATGGCCGCCACCACCGTGATCATCGAGGGCGGCGCCACCAACAAGAGCTTCGTGCTCGACCTGCTCGACCAGCCCGAGGTGATCGACGCCGTCGCCGACACCGGCTGGATCGACCGCGTACGCGCCGAGGGCCGCCTGGTCAGCCACCGCCACTCCGCGGTCGCCCTGGCCGCCGCCGCGATCGAGGCGTACCAGGACGAGGAGGAGGTCAGCCGCAACCGGCTGCTGGCCACCGCCCACGGCGGGCGCCCGCAGGTGCAGCACGAGACCGGCCGCCCGCTCACCCTCAAGCTCCGCGGCGCCGGCTACCGGCTCACGGTGGCCAGGGCCGGGCAGCGGCGCTTCCGCGTCGGCATCTCCGACGGCGACCGCTCCCACCCGCTCGACGTCGAGATCGACCGCTTCGACGAGCACGCCGGCCGCATCACCGTCAACGGCCGCCGCTTCCGCCTGATGTCGGCCACCCACGGCCCGATCCACCTGGTCGAGGTCGACGGCGTCACCCACCGCATCAGCCGCGACGAGGGCGGCGTCGTCCGCTCGCCCGCGCCCGCGCTGGTGGTGGCGACGCCCCTGTCGGCCGGCGACGAGGTCGAGGCGGGCGCGCCGATCCTGGTGCTGGAGAGCATGAAGATGGAGACGGTGCTGCGCGCGCCGTTCCGCGCCCGCGTCCGCGAGTGCGGCGTCTCGGTCGGCAGCCAGGTCGAGGCCGGCGCGCCGCTGATGCGCCTGGAACCCCTCGCCGGCGCCGAGGCCGAGCAGGCCGCCGCCACCACGGGCGCCGCCGAGATCGACCTGCCCGCCGCCCCGCCGCGGGCCTCCGCCGCCGAACAGGCCGCGCGCGGCGTCCAGGACCTGCGCGAGCTGCTGCTCGGCTTCGACGCCGACCGCCACGAGCGCACCCGCATGTTGTCGGGCTACCTGGCCGCGCGGGCCGAGCTCGACGACCGCGTGATCGAGGGCGAGCTCGACCTGCTCACCGTCTTCGCCGACCTGTCCGAGCTGAGCCGCAACAAGCCGGGCGGCGAGCTCGACGTCGAGCCGGGCAGCCCGGTGCACAGCCCGCGCGAGTACTTCCACAGCTACCTGCAGAGCCTCGACGTCGAGCGCGCCGGCCTGCCCGAGGCGTTCCAGGCCAAGCTGCGGCGCATGCTCACGCACTACGGCGTCGAGGAGCTCGACCGCACCCCGGAGCTGGAGGCCGCGGTCTTCCGGATCTTCCTGGCCCAGCAGCGGATGACCGCCGGCGTCGCCGTCGTGTCGGAGCTGCTGCGCACCTGGCTGGCCGGCGCGCCGCCGCGCGAGTCGCTCGGCGAGCGGGCCGGGCTCGCCCTGGAGCACCTGGTCGAGGCCACGCAGGTGCGCTTCCCCGTGGTCGCCGACCTGGCCCGCGGCGTCGTGTTCCGCTGGTTCGCCCAGCCGCTGCTGCGCCGCAACCGCGCCAAGGTCTACGCCGCCGTCCGCGACGAGCTGCGCCACCTCGACCGTGACCCCGACGCGCCCGACCGCGCCGAGCGCATCCAGGCCATGGTGGCCAGCTCCGAGCCGCTCGTCCGGCTGCTCGGCCAGCGCATCGGCCGGCCGGAACGCGACCTCGCGCCCCTGCTGGAGGTCCTGACCCGCCGCTACTACGGCAACCGAGGGCTGGCGCAGGTCGCCACCCGCGACAGCGCGGGCTGCCGGTTCGTCACCGCCGAGCACACCGGGCCGCGCGGCGTGACCCGCCTGGTCACCACCGCCGTCGACATCGCCGCCCTGCCCGCCGCCATCGACGCCGTCGGCGCGCTGGCCGAGGGGGTCGGCGGGCGCGGGCTCGTCGCCGACCTCTACCTCACCTGGGACGACCAGCCCGACGCCGAGGAGATGGCCGTACGGCTCGGGCAGGTCCTGGCCGAGCGCCCGCAGATCGCGGGCGTACGGCGGATCACCACCACCGTCGTGGGCACCAGCGGCGCGGTCATGCACCACCACTTCACCTTCCGCCCCGACGGTGCGGGCTTCGCCGAGGACCGCCTGATCCGCGGCCTGCACCCGCAGATCGCCCAGCGCCTGCAACTGCACCGGCTCCAGGAGTTCGACCTCACCCGGCTGCCCTCGGTCGACGAGGAGCTCTACCTGTTCAAGGCCGTCGCCAAGAGCAACCCGGCCGACGAGCGGCTCATCGCCATGGGCCAGGTCCGCGACCTGACGCCGCTGCGCGAGGCCGACGGCCGCCTGGTCGCGCTGCCCGCCGTCGAGGACGCGCTCAACGCCGGTCTCGACGCGATCCGCAACATCCAGGCCCAGCGCCCTCAGAACAAGCGCTTCGACACCAACCGCATCATGATGTACGTCTGGCCCTCGACCGAGCTGACCACCGACGAGCTCAACATGCTGGTCCAGCGCATCCTGCCGACCACGGCGGGCGCCGGGCTGGAGGAGGTCCAGTTCGTGGCCCGCCAGCGCACCCCCTCGGGCGAGCTGAGCGAGGTCGCCGTGCGCATCACCCTCGGCCCCGGCCACGGCGCCAGCCTGCACGTCGGCAAGCCGTCCGACGAGCCGGTCCAGCCGCTCGACGACTACCGCCAGAAGGTGCTGCGCGCCGCCCGGCGCGGCAACGCCTACCCCTACGAGCTGACCGGCCTGCTCGCCGGCCCGCAGGGCCGCTTCGTCGAGCACGACCTCGACGCCGACGGCGTGCTCGTCCCGGTCGACCGGCCCAAGGGCAACAACTCCGCGGCGATCGTGGCTGGCGTGGTCACCACGCCGACCGCCCGCCACCCCGAAGGCGTCACCCGGGTGGTGCTGCTCGGCGACCCGACCAAGGCGCTGGGCGCGCTGTCGGAGCCGGAGTGCTCGCGGGTGATCGCCGCGCTCGACCTGGCCGAGCGCATGCGCGTGCCCCTGGAGTGGTTCGCGCTGTCGGCCGGCGCCCGGATCTCGATGACCTCGGGCACCGAGAACATGGACTGGGTGGCGGCGGCGCTCAAGCGCATCGTCACCTTCACCCAGGCCGGCGGCGAGATCAACATCGTGGTCGCGGGGATCACCGTGGGGGCGCAGCCGTACTGGAACGCCGAGGCGACGATGCTCATGCACACCAAGGGCATCTTGGTGATGACCCCCGACTCGGCGATGGTGCTCACCGGCAAGCAGTCCCTCGACTTCTCCGGCGGCGTGTCGGCCGAGGACAACTTCGGCATCGGCGGCTACGACCGCGTCATGGGCCCCAACGGCCAGGCCCAGTACTGGGCGCCCAACCTGCCGGCCGCCCGCGACGTGCTGATGGCCCACTACGACCACACCTACGTCGTGCCCGGCGAGAACGGCCCCCGGCGGGCCCCCACCGCCGACCCGGCCGACCGGGACGTCCGCGACTACCCGCACGCCGTGGCGGGCAGCGACTTCACCACCGTCGGCCAGATCTTCTCCGCCGAGCACAACCCCGACCGCAAGAAGCCCTTCGACATCCGCACCGTGATGCGCGCCCTGTCCGACCAGGACCACCCGGTGCTGGAACGCTGGGCGGGCATGGCCGACGCCGACACCTCGGCCGTCCAGGACGTGCACATCGGCGGCCGGCCGGTCTGCCTGATCGGCATCGAGTCACGGCCGGTGCCGCGGCGCGGCTTCCCGCCCGCCGACGGGCCCGACTCGTACACGGCCGGCACGTTGTTCCCGCGCTCGTCGAAGAAGACCGCGCGGGCGATCAACGCGGCCTCCGGCAACCGGCCGCTGGTCGTGCTGGCGAACCTGTCCGGCTTCGACGGCTCGCCCGAGTCGATGCGCAAGCTCCAGCTGGAGTACGGCGCGGAGATCGGCCGGGCGATCGTCAACTTCGACGGGCCGATCGTGTTCTGCGTCATCTCCCGCTACCACGGCGGCGCGTTCGTGGTGTTCTCCAAGGCGCTCAACCCGAACATGACCGTGCTGGCACTGGAGGGCTCGTTCGCCTCGGTGCTCGGCGGCGCTCCGGCCGCGGCGGTGGTCTTCTCCGGCGAGGTGAACAACCGCACCGCGACCGACCCGCGCGTGAGCGAGCTGCAGCGGCAGGTCGCGGCGGCCAGCGGCGCCGAGCGGGCCGCGCTCAACGCCCGCCTGGCCGAGGTCCAGCCGGCCGTACGGGCGGAGAAGCTGGGCGAGGTGGCCGCGGAGTTCGACCGGGTGCACAACATCCAGCGCGCGGTCGAGGTGGGCTCGGTCGACGCGATCATCAGCGCGGGCGAGCTGCGTCCGCGGATCATCGAGGCCATCGAACGCGGCATCGCCCGCCTGCACCAGGGCTCCTGACCGCGTCCCGCCCCCGGGCCGTCGGTTCGGGGGCGGGGGCGCCGGGCCTCACCCGCGCGGTGACGCCCAGCGCGGCGAGCTGCTCGTTCGCCGCGTCCAGCTCCATCCCCCACAGTTCGGGCATGGAGCCGAGGTAGGTGGGGGAGGGCGCGGCCGTCGCCGTCGCCGGGAGCGGCGTCCGAGGGGGAGGGGCGGCGCGGTCGCCGGCCCCCTCCAGCAGCAGGGCGGTGAACGTCCCGCTCAACGCGAGCCCCATGACGACAAACGTGGCGATCAGGCGTGCCTCCGGCCGGTTCACGCCTCCTTTGTACGCCATCGGGATCATGTCGTCGGCCTGCCCGGCGTGGCATCCTTCCTCGCTGGGGCGAAGTGGCCAGAATGGGAAGCATCTGGTCACTCAGCGTGAGGGGAACGATGCGGTCGATCACATGGGCGGCAGCGGTCGCCGTCGCGGTCGTCGCCGCGGGACCCGCCGCCATCGCTGCGGCGGCCACCGGGCCGGACGGGGACACGTCCTGGAAGAAGCTCACGTCCTTCCGCGTCTCGCCGGCGGCGCCGCACCAGAACGACGTCATCCGGCTGCTCATCCACTGCCCCACCCAGGCCAGCCACGCCGTCGTCGGGTCCACGGCGTTCCCCGTCAAGGGGTCGTGGCGGATGTTCCGCGAGGTGGGGATCGGGCTGGGCGGGTTGGGGTTCGGCAAGAAGGGCGTCGTCATCTCCCGGTACGCGCCGCCGGGCGAGCACGAGGTGCGCCTGAAATGCGTCAAGGTGACGGCCGACTGGCTGACCGGCTTCAGGAAGGTCAAGGTCATCAGCCGGTCCGAGGTCCCGCTCGTGGTACGTCCGCTCCGCCTCGGCCAGTTCTTCTGACACGCTGAGGCTCCTCGCCGCCCGGAGCGTTCCTTGTGGTTGACTTGGGGAACGGAGCCTCGGTTCAGCCAGGTACCCGTACCGGGTTCAGGTTGCTGGAGGTGGACGGCTCCCGTATCCTGCACGTTCGTAAGAGCCGGAGCGACGGGGGGGGCCGGTGGGGATCCTGCGGCGGGGTGCGCGTGCACTCCTGCTCGTCGTCCTCGCCCTCGGCGTGTGCGGGATGCACACGCTCGGCCATGTGAACGCCCGGCACGACATGGCGAACGCCCGGCCCGGCCTGGCGGTCGCTCACGAGCTGCCCGTCGCCCCCGTCGCCGCCCTGGCGGGGCTCGCGCCCGGGCATGAGATGCCGGGGCTCGATCCGGCCGGGGTGTGCCTGGCCGTCCTGACCTCGCTGCTCGTCGTGGTGCTGCTGGCCCTGTGGGTCGGGGTGCGGCGGCGGGCCGTCGGCGGCGCCGGTCCGGGCCCGGCCTTCCGCCCTGTCGCACGGCCGCCGCCGCGACCGACCTCCCTGCGGCTGGCTCGTCTCTCGATCCTGCGCATATAGGCCGGCCCTTCGCCCGGACGCCCTCGACGGCGATCCGCGCGCATCGGCCTACCCGCAGTTCCAGCGAACGAGAGAGCACATCAGCATGTCCACCAACCGCAAGTTCGGCCTCGCCGCCGCCGCAGGCGCGCTCGTCCTGCTCACCGCGTGCGGCGCGAACGACACCGCCTCCACGGCCGCGCCCGAGGCCGCGACCGCGAGCGCCACTGAGAGCGCCACCGAGAGCGCCGGCGCGCAGCCGTCGCAGCAGTCGTTCAACGACGCGGACGTCATGTTCGCCCAGATGATGATCCCGCACCACCAGCAGGCGGTCGAGATGGCCGACCTCGCTGCGCAGCGGGCGAAGGACCCCGAGATCAAGAAGCTCGCGGCCGACATCAAGGCCGCCCAGGACCCGGAGATCCAGACCATGAAGGGCTGGCTGACCGAGTGGGGCAAGCCCGTCCCGTCCGGGGGCATGGGGCATGACATGCCCGGGATCATGTCCGCCGAGGACATGAAGAAGCTCGACGGGGCCAAGGGGGCCGCCTTCGACCGGCTCTTCGCCGAGCAGATGATCGCCCATCACGAGGGAGCGATCGAGATGGCCCGTACCGAGCAGGCGAGCGGGGTGAACCCGCAGGCCAAGGAGCTGGCCAAGGCCGTCGAGAGCACGCAGCAGGCCGAGGTGGCCCAGCTCCGCAAGCTCCTCGAGCGCCTCTGACGCCACGCACCGCCCGGACGCATGCGCCGCCCGGACGCATGCGCCGTCCGGGCGGCGCCGGCCGCGTCCCGCCGGCCACGGCCGCCGCGCGAACCGTACCGGCCCGCCCGCCGTTCCTTGTGCGGCCGGGTCGTGAGCCGTACCGGCCCGCCTGCCGTTCCTTGTGCGGCCGGGTCGTGAGCCGTACCGGCCCGCCTGCCGTTCCTTGTGCGGCCGGGGCGCGAGCGGTACTGGGCCGCCCGCCGCCTCCGGTGCGGTCGGGGCGGCGGCCGTTCGGGGGTGGAGGCCGACGCCGGCGTGCATCAGGGCGGCGGGGGCGATGTCCGGAGGCAGGCTGGCCCGGCAGAGCATCGCCGAGGGGCCGGCGGACGGGCTCGGCCACCACGAGATCGCCAGCCGGCGGGGGTGGCCCGTCTTCACCGTCACCCGCGGCTCCTGAAGGCAGGTTCCGTCCAGGCGTGGGGTTTGTCTGGTTTTTGGGTGGTGTGTTCGTGTCGGGGAGGTGAACGGCGGGGTTGGTTTGAGGGGAAGGGTTGCGGATGAGGGTGTTCTTGTTTACCGTCCGCTGTGAGGGTTAGGAAACTTTCCTAACGCCTGTTCACCGATCACGGTCCACCTGCGGATGGCCCTATGGCACCCCCTATCCGAAGGATCAACGCATGATCAGACGTTCTGAGCGGCGCCCCCGGCGGTCGTCGCTGCTCGTCACGGCCCTGGTCGCGGCCCTGATGACGGCCGCGCCCCTGGCGCCGCCGGCCACCGCCGCGGCCGGTTCCAGCGCCGACACGCTCCTGTCAGGCGGCAAACCGGCCACCGCCTCCTCGGTCGAGGGCAGCGGCTTCGAGGCGGCCAAGGCGGTGGACGGCAACGCCTCCACCCGCTGGGCCAGCGTCGAGGGCCACGACCCCGAATGGATCAGGGTCGACCTCGGCGACACGTACAACGTCTCCAGGGTCAAGCTGACCTGGGAGGCGGCCTACGGCAAGTCGTACAAGATCCAGACCTCGCCGGACGGCGCCACCTGGACCGACGTCTACTCCACCACCTCCGGCAACGGCGCGACCGACGACCTGACGGTCAGCGGCAGCGGCCGGTACGTGCGCATGTACGGCACCGCCCGCGGCACGACGTACGGCTACTCGCTCTACGAGCTGGAGGTCTACGGCAGCGGCGGCGGCGGAACCGACACCACCCCGCCCACCGTCCCGGGCAACCTGCGCGCGACCGGCACCACCTCCACCAGCGTCTCCCTGGCCTGGGACGCCGCCACCGACGACGTGGGCGTCACCGGCTACCTCGTCTACCGGGGCTCGACCCTGGTGACCACCGTGGCGGGCACCACGTACACCGACACCGGCCTGACCCCCGCCACCGCCTACAGCTACACGGTCAAGGCGCGCGACGCGGCGGGCAACCAGTCGGCGGCCGGCGGTGCCGTCACGGCCACCACCCAGCCGGGCAGCGGGGGCGGTCCCGCGGTGCCCTTCGGCAGCCACACCATCCCGTACGCGGCGGGCATGCTGCGTCCCTCCGGCGACCAGGCCACGCTGGACGCGCGGGTGGTCGACTACTACAAGCGGTGGAAGGCCGCCTTCGTCCGGCAGAACTGCGGCAACGGCTGGTACGAGGTCATCTCCCCGGACGCCGACCACCCGTACGTGGCCGAGGCCCAGGGCTACGGCATGGTGATCGTCGCGACCATGGCCGGGGCCGACCCCGACGCCAAGAAGATCTTCGACGGCATGGTCAAGTGGATGCTCGCCCACCCGTCGTCCATCAACCCCGACCTGCTGGCCGCCGAGCAGGACACCGCCTGCAAGAGCGTCGACGGCAGCGACGGCGCCACCGACGGCGACATGGACGTCGCCTACGGCCTGCTCCTGGCCCACCGGCAGTGGGGCAGCGCGGGCACGTACAACTACCTCGACCTGGCGGTCAAGCACATCAACGCCATCAAGAAGGACGAGATCAACCCGTCCACGAACCTGCTCAAGCTGGGCGACTGGAGCAGCTCGGGCGACCAGTACTACTACATCACCCGCACCTCCGACTGGATGGTCGACCACTTCAGGGCCTTCAGGAAGGCGACCGGCAACAGCGCCTGGGACACGATCAGGACCGCTCACCAGAACCTGATCACCACCCTCCAGAACAACTACGCCTCGGCCACCGGCCTGCTGCCGGACTTCGTGGTCAACACCAACACCACCGCCAAGCCGGCCCCCGGCCAGGTGCTGGAGGACCCGAACGACGGCCAGTACTGGTGGAACGCCTGCCGCACCCCGTGGCGCATCGCCGACGACGCCGTGACCAGCGGCGACGCCAAGTCGCTCGCCTCGGCCAGGAAGCTCAACTCCTGGATCAGGAGCAAGACCGGCGGCGACCCCGGCAAGATCGCCATCGGCTACAAGCTGAACGGCACGCAGATCTCCAGCGGCAGCGAGGCCGCCTTCTTCGCCCCGTTCGCGGTGGCGGCGATGACGGACTCCGGCAGCCAGTCCTGGCTCGACGCGCTCTGGAACAAGATGCTCGGCACCCCGATCGACGCGAGCAGCTACTACTCGGCCAGCATCCAGCTCCAGGTCATGATCACGGTGACCGGCAACCACTGGGTGCCCTGACCGGCGGCGGAACCCGAGCCGTGCCCGCGGACGCCGTCCGCGGGCACGGCCCCCCGAAGGGAGGAACCCCCATGAGACGGGCCCTGCTGACCGGCCTGCTGCCACTCCTGCTCGCCGCTCCGGCCGCCGCGATGCCACCTGCCGGAGCGGTGGTCGGTGCCGAAGTGGCCGAAGCGGGCGAGAAGACCGCGAGGGCCGCGGTGGTCGAGGTGGCCACGGCGGCCCAGCTCGCCGGGGCGCTGGCCGCGGCGGTTCCCGGCCAGACCATCAGGCTCGCGTCCGGCGAGTACCACGGCGCCTTCGTCGCCCGGCGCCCCGGAACGTCCGCCGCCCCGATCACGCTGACCGGACCGGCGGACGCCGTCCTGGTCAACGACGGTCCCTCCGGCGCCGCACCGTCCTGCCCCATGCCCGGCGGCGGCTGGGACTCCGGCTACGGGCTGTGGCTGTACGAGGCGCCGTACTGGCGGCTCACCGGGTTCACCGTCAAGGACTCCAAGAAGGGCGTCGTCCTGGACGCCTCCCCGCACGTGGTCATCGACGGCGTGTACGTGCACCACGTCGAGGACGAGGGCGTGCACTTCCGGCGCAGCTCGTCCGACGGCGTGCTGCGCGACTCCCGCATCACCCACACCGGCCTCGTCCAGCCCGGGTACGGCGAGGGCGTCTACCTCGGCTCGGCCGGCTCCAACTGGGGCTGCCACGGCAACACCGGCGGCGCGGACCGCTCGGACCGCGTCCAGGTCATCGGGAACACCATCGGCCCGTACGTCGCCGCCGAGCACATCGACGTCAAGGAGGGCACCAGCGGCGGCCTGATCAGCGGCAACACCTTCGACGGCACCGGCGTCAGCGGCCAGAACTCCGCCGACTCCTGGGTGGACGTCAAGGGCTCCGGCTACACCATCGAGAACAACACCGGCACGTTCGCCCCGCCCGGCACCTTCGCCAACGGCTACGAGACGCACAATCCGGCCACGACGCCGTCCTTCCTCAACGGTTGCGGGAACGTCTGGCGCGGCAACCGGTCCGATCTCGGCGGCGTCGGCGGGTACGCCATCAAGATCACCTCGACGTCGAAGTGCGCGGCCGATCCCAACGTCGTGCGCTCCTCCAACACCGTCACCGGCGCCACCCGCGGGCTGACGAACATCCCGGTGACCCCGGGCTGACGGTTCGTTCAGGACCAGCCGCCCGGCCACCGGGCGGCGCCCTCGACGTGCCGCGCGCCGCCCAGGTGAACCCCGCCCAACGGGGTTAAGAAACCTTCCTAACTTCATTGACAGCCCTCAGCGCCCTGCGCCACGATCCCGGTAAGCGGCTCGGCGCGGCTTCCTTCCCCAGGATGTGACGCGCTCAGCGAAAGACCTCCTGCCCCGGCCGCCCACCGGACCGTGCTCCGATCTCTCACCCCCAGGAGAATCGCCATGTCCAGAGTCCGCCTGGCCGTCATGGCCGTGATCGGCCTGCTGGCCGGCCTGCTCGTGGCCGCCAACGCCTCGGCCGGCACCGCCGAGACGCTGCTGTCACAGGGCAAACCCGCCACCTCCTCCTCCAAGGAAGCCACCTCCTACGCCGCCGCCAAGGCCTTCGACGGCGACCTCGCCGCCACCCGGTGGGCCTCGGCCGAAGGCCACGACCCCGAATGGCTGCGCGTCGACCTCGGCGCCGCCCAGCAGATCAGCAGGGTCAAGCTGACCTGGGAGGACGCCTACGCCACGTCGTACAAGATCCAGACCTCCCCGGACGGGAGCGCCTGGACCGACGTCTACTCCACCACCACCGGCGACGGCGGCGTGGACGACCTCACCCTGACCGCCACCGGCCGCTACGTCCGCATGTACGGGACCGCGCGCGGCACCGACTACGGCTACTCCCTGTGGGAGATGCAGGTCTACGGCGGCGGCACCCAGCCCACCGACCCGCCGGGCGACACGTTCGTCGTGGCCGCCGCCGGTGACATCGCCGAGCAGTGCACCGCGAGCTCCTCCTCCTGCGTGCACCCGAAGACGGCCGCCCTGGTCGAGTCGATGAACCCCGAGTTCGTCATCACCATGGGCGACAACCAGTACGACGACGCCCTGCTGTCGGACTTCCGCAACTACTACGACAAGACGTGGGGCAGGTTCAAGGCCAAGACCCACCCGGTCCCCGGCAACCACGAGACCTACGACCCGGCCGGATCGGAAGCCGGGTACAAGTCGTACTTCGGCGCCATCGCCTTCCCGCAGGGCAAGAGCTACTACAGCTACGACCGGGGCAACTGGCACTTCGTCGCGCTCGACTCCAACCACTTCGACCAGTCCGCCCAGCTCACCTGGCTCAAGAGCGACCTCGCCGCGACCACCAAGCCGTGCGTGGCGGCGTACTGGCACCACCCGCTGTTCAGCTCCGGCGAGCACGGCAACGACCCCGTCTCCAAGCCCGTGTGGCAGGCCCTGTACGCGGCCGGCGCCGAGTTCGTGCTCAACGGGCACGACCACCACTACGAGCGGTTCGGGCCGCAGAACCCCAGCGCCCAGGCCGACACCGCGAAGGGCATCGTCGAGGTGCTCGGCGGGATGGGCGGCGCGTCGCCGTACCAGATCGAGAACGTGCAGCCGAACAGCCAGAAGCGGCTGAGCGGCACGTTCGGCGTGCTGAAGCTGACCTTCACCGGCAGCACGTTCGGCTGGCAGCTGATCGGGACCGACGGCTCGGTCAAGGACAGCAGCCCGACCTACTCCTGCCACTAGATGTACATCTCGCTCCTCGGCACCCGGCTGACCAGGGCGGTGCCCGCCAACGTGGTGGCGCTCGGCCTGGTCAGCCTGGTCACGGACGTCTCGTCGGAGATGGTCACCGCGGTGCTGCCGCTGTACCTGGTGGGCACGCTCGGGCTCAGCCTGGTGCAGTTCGGCCTGCTGGACGGCCTGTACTTCGGCGTCACCGCGCTGGTCAGGCTGGCCGGCGGGCACGCCGCCGACCGGTGGAGCCGCCGCAAGCTGGTCGCCGGGCTCGGGTACGGGCTCTCGGCCGTCTGCAAGCTGGGCCTGCTCGCGGCCGGCGGGTCGGCCGCCGCGCTCGGCCTGGTGCTGGCCGCCGACCGCACCGGCAAGGGGCTGCGCACCGCGCCCCGGGACGCCCTCATCACCCTGAGCGCCCCGCCCGACCGGCTGGGCGGCGCGTTCGGGGTGCACCGGGCGATGGACACCGTGGGCGCCTTCCTCGGGCCGCTGGCCGCCTTCGCGGTGCTGACGGCGACGGCCGGCGCCTACGACGCGGTGTTCGTGACGAGCTTCTGCGTGGCCGCGCTGGCCGTGCTGCTGCTGGTCCTGTACGTACGGGACCGGCGCGGCCCGCTGACCATCCGCGTCCGGCTGCGGGCGGCGGTGACGCGGGAACCCGGGTTCCGCCGGGCCTGCCTGGTGGCGGTCGCGCTCGGCCTGGTCACGGTCAGCGACTCGTTCGTCTACCTCGTGCTGCAGCGGCGGCTGGCGATCGCGCCCGAGCTGTTCCCGCTGCTGCCGCTCGGCACGGCGGGCGCGTACCTGCTGCTCGCCGTGCCGCTCGGCCGGCTGGCGGACCGGTTCGGGCGCGCGGCGGTGTTCGTCGCCGGGCACGTGGCGCTGCTCGCGGTCTACCTGGTGCTGATGGGCCCGGGCTGGCTGCTGCCCGCGCTGCTGCTGCACGGCCTGTTCTACGCCGCCACCGACGGGGTGCTGATGGCCCTGACCGGGCCGATGCTGCCCGAGAGCGCGCGCACCGGCGGGCTGGCGCTGCTGCAGACCGGGCAGGCCACGGCCCGGATGGTGTCGTCCATCCTGTTCGGCCTGTTGTGGGCGGGGACGGGGGAGGGGCCGGCGCTGGCGGTGATGGCCGCGGGGCTGGTGACGGCGTCCGCGATCGCGTGGCGGGCGCTGCGATCACAAGGAGGTCGTCCATGAGACGGGTGCTCGTGCTCCTGGCCGCGGTGGTCCTGCTGGCGGGCGGCGCGACCGCGTACGCCACCTGGGCGGCGTCCTCGCGCCAGGCCGGGCCCGCCGTCGCGGGCTTCGACACCGGCGAGCCGGGCCGGGTGCTGGTGCGCAGCGGCGGACGCGTCGCCTCCGTGCCGCTCGCCGACCCGGGCGCGCCGCCGCGGGTCAGCTCCCGGGCCTGCGACCGCTTCTACACGGCGAACGGCACCACCCTCTGCCTGGTCACCCGGCCCGGCCCGCTGCCGAAGACCGAGGCGCTCGTCCTGGACCGGTCGCTCAAGGAGACCCGCCGGATCAACCTGGCCGGCGTCCCGAGCCGGGCCCGCGTGTCGGCCAGCGGCCGGATGGCCTCCTGGACGGTGTTCGTCACCGGCGACTCCTACAGCACCGGCGGCTTCTCCACCTGGACCGGCATCCTCGACACCCGGACCGGCTACCTCATCACCAACATGGAGGACATCCCGCTCTACCTCGACGGCCGCCGCTACCACTCGGCCGACGTCAACTACTGGGGGGTCACGTTCGCCGCCGACGACAACCGCTTCTACGCGACCGTCTCGACCAAGGGCAGGACGTACCTGGTGGAGGGCGACTTCGGGGCCTGGCGGGCGCGCGCGCTCAGGGAGAACGCCGAGTGCCCGTCCCTGTCGCCGGACGGGACCCGGCTGGTGTTCAAGAAACGCGTCTCGCCGGGCCCGTGGCGGCTGCACCTGCTGGACCTGGCCACGATGCGGGAGACCCCGCTGGGGGAGCGGGCCAGCATCGACGACCAGGCCGCCTGGCTGGACGACCGCACCGTCATGTACGCCAAGGACGGCGACGTGTGGGCGGCCGACGTCGGCGGCGGCCCGCCCCGACGGCTGATCCCCGGCGCGAGCTCTCCGGCCGCCGTGCGCTGACCCACGGGCCCCTGCGTCCGGGGGCCGGTGGTCAGGGGAGCCGGATGAGACGCCGCTCGACCGCGGCCGTGACCGCGGCCGTGCGCGTGTCCACGCCGAGCTTGTCGTAGATGTGCACCAGGTGGGTCTTGACCGTCGCCTCGGTGATGTAGAGCCGCCGGGCGATCTCCCGGTTGCTCGCCCCGCTGGCCAGCAGCTCCAGCAGCTCGACCTCGCGGGCGCTCAGCGCCGGGCCCGGCTCGCGCATGCGCCGCATCATCCGGGTCGCCACCTTGGCCGACAACACGCTCTCGCCCCTGGCCGCGGCCCGGATGCCCTGGAACAGCTCCTCCGGCGGGCAGGCCTTGAGCAGGTAGCCGATGGCCCCCGCGTCGACGGCCCGCATGATGTCGGCGTCGCTCTCGTACGTCGTCAGCACCAGCACCTGCGGCGGCGCGGGCAGCTCGCGGACCCGCCGGGTGACCTCCACGCCGTCGACGCCCTCGCCGAGCTGCAGGTCCATGAGGACGACGTCGGGGGAGCAGGCGGCGACGCCGCGCAACGCCTCGGCGCCGTCGGCCGCCTCGCCGACGATCTCCATGTCGGGCTCGCCGCCGAGCAGCGCCACCAGCCCCGCCCGGACCACCGGATGGTCGTCGACCAGGAACAACCTCATGCCTCACCGCCGTCCAGGGCCCGCGGCGGCCAGGCGGCGGGCACCCGGGCCGCGACCGCCGTGCCCTCGCCGGGCGCGCTCTCGACGACCAGGACGCCGTGCACCTCCGCCAGCCGGTCGCGCATCGCCCGCAACCCGTAGCCGCGGCCGGGAGCGGGGGCCGGTTCGGCGAAGCCGACGCCGTCGTCGAACACGTCGAGCGTCACCTCGCCGTCGAGGTAGGACAGCGTCACCGTGACCGTCACCCCGGCCGCCGGGCCCGCCGCCGGGGCGGCGTGGTCGCGGACGTTGGCCAGCGCCGCCTGCGCCACCCGCAGCAGCGCCGCCTGCACCTCCGGCGCCAGCGGGTACTCCTCGCCCGCCAGCCGGAAACGCACCCGCGGCCCGGTCTCGCCGGCGTCCGCGCAGAGCCGGGCGAGGGCCTCGGGCAGCGTGACGTCCACCAGGCCGGGCGGCTGGAGGTCGCGGACGAACCGCCGCGCCTCGGCCAGGTTGTCGGCGGCGGCCGCGGCGGCCCGCCGTACGTGGGCGCGGGCCTGGGCCGGGTCGGTGGCCCACATGCGGTCGGCGGCCTGGAGCAGGATGCCCATGCTGGTCAGGCCCTGGGCGAGGGTGTCGTGGATCTCCCTGGCCAGCCGCTCGCGCTCCTCCAGGACGCCAGTGCGGTGACGGGAGTCGGCCAGCGTGCCGCGGGTGCTGATCAGGTCGTCGATGAGCAGCTGCCGGGCGGCGCTCTCGCGCTGCAGCTCGCCGAAGATCACCGCCGTCATGGCCGCGATGCCGACCGGCGCGAGGATCAGGCTGACGTCGAGCTCGCGGGCGATCTCCAGCTGGGCCACGATCACCACCAGGGTCAGCGCCGCGGCGGCCACCGCGAAGCCGTGCGCGTTGAGCAGCCGCAGGCACAGGAAGAGCAGGGGGACCGCGCACCAGCTGAACGACGGCGCCAGCACCACCAGCGCCAGCCACACCGCCGCCACGCCGCCCAGCCAGACCAGCCGCCCCTGACGGCCCAGCCGGTGCCACCAGACGATCCCGGCCGCGTAGGCCAGCGCGAGCAGGCCGCAGACGGCCAGCGACGTCGCCGTCTGGGCGCTCATGCCGTGACGGGACACCAGCCGCAGGGCCGAGGCGGCGAGCAGCAGGTAGAAGCCGACGTGCATGGCCCAGTTGAGCCAGGTGCGCTCCCTCATGGCCCTCCCCGTCGCCGCGCCCTTCGACACTATCCCGTGCCCGAGAATGGCCCCCACCAGGGCGGCGGCGCATCAACCGATCGGTTGACCCGGCGCTCGACCGCTCGGCGCGCGGGGATCGCCCGTGCTCCCGATGGCCCGCGGCGGCCCGCCCGGAAACCTGGAGGTGTCCGACTTCGCCCTGACGAACTGGAGAAACCATGAACATCCGTACTCGCCTGGTCGCCGGCTCGCTGTCGGGGCTGGCCGTGCTGGCCGGCGCCGTCGCCGCCACCTCGCCCGCCCAGGCCGCCGACGCCGCCCACGGCGCTCGGGTCGCCCGGGTCGCCGCGGCCGAGCCCGTCGTGCAGACCGGCACGCTCTCCGCCGACGCCGCGCTGAAGATCGCCGACGCCGCCCTGAAGGAGGCCGTCAAGCAGAAGCAGCGCGTCACCGTCGTGATCGTCGACCGGTCCGGCGCGACCCGGCTGGTGCTCAAGGGCGACGGCGCGGGCCCGCAGACCGAGGAGTCGGCCCGGCGCAAGGCGTTCACCGCGGTCTCCTTCGGCCGGACGACGTCCGAGCTGGGCAAGGGCATCAACGGCGGCGGGCCGTCCATCGCCGACATCCCGGGCACCCTCTTCCTCGGCGGCGGCGTGCCGGTCGCCTCGGGCGGCGCCCCCGTCGCGGGCATCGGCGTCGGCGGCGCCCCCAGCGGCGACATCGACGAGTCCATCGCCCAGGCGGGCCTCAAGGCGGTCGCCGGTCAGCTGCGCTGACCGGCTGGACCGGCCCCGGCGCGCCGCCGGAGGCGGGCGGACGGAAGGATGAGGGGATGAACCGCCGAGCCATCCTGACCTGGGGACTCGGTCTGATGCTCGCGGCCTGCGGCGGGCGCGAGGTGAAGGGAGCGGGAATGGCCGACGAGGAACTGCTGGCGGGAGCCGTGCGCGGGGACGCCGCCGCCGTCCGGGACGCGCTCGGCGCCGGGGCCGACGTCGAGGCCCGCGACGGGCAACGCCGCACGGCCCTGCTGCTCGCGGCGGCGGCCGACCATGTCGAGGTGGCCAAGGTGCTCGTCGCGGCGGGCGCCGACCCCGACGCCCAGGACGCCAGGCAGGACACCCCCTGGCTGGTCACCGGCGTCACCGGGAGCGTGGCGATGCTCAAGGCGCTGCTGCCCGCCGGGCCCGACCTGACCAGGCGCAACCGGTACGGAGGCGTCTCCCTCATCCCCGCCTGCGAGCGCGGGCACGTCGAGTACGTGCGCGAGGTGCTGAAGACCGGCATCGACGTCGACCACGTCAACGACCTGGGCTGGACGGGCCTGCTGGAGGCGGTCATCCTGGGCGACGGCGGCGAGCGCCACCAGGAGGTCGTGCGGCTGCTCATCGCCGCGGGCGCCGACGTCGACCTGGCCGACCGCGACGGCGTCACGCCGCTCGCCCACGCCGTCTCCAAGGGCCAGAGGCAAGTGGCCGCCCTGCTCCGCGCAGCCGGAGCCCACTGACGCGACGGGGGGTCGGCCTCGGTGTGGGCGTGCAGGAGGCAGACGCCTGCTATGGTGTGAAATGGTTGTGATTCTCAGCTAGGAGACCAGACATGGCAGGTGACGACGACATCTCCGGGTGATACCGGAGGTTGATCGGCCCCGGCGTGAGCGCGTGAGCGCCGCCGGTGTGGCCGCGTTCGTCGTTTCCCGAATCCCTGTCCTTTCACCGGGCGGCTTCGGCATGCCCGCGTTCTCCGTCGAGGTCTTCTTCACATGTCCGACGCGTTCATCGTCTGCTCCAACCTGTCCTTCTCCTGGCCTGACGACACCCCCGTCTTCAGCGACCTGTCCTTCAGCGTGCCCGGTGGCCGTACCGGCCTGGTCGCCCCCAACGGCGCCGGCAAGAGCACGCTGCTCAAGCTGATCGCCGGGGAGTACCGGCCGCGCTCGGGCGGCGTGTCCGTCAACGGCGTGCTCGGCTACCTGCCGCAGAGCCTGCCGCTGGCCGGCGACCTGACCGTGGCCGAGGTCCTGGGCATCGCCCCGGTGATCGCCGCGCTCAACGCCATCGAGGCGGGCGACACCGCCGAGGAGCACTTCACCACCATCGGCAACGACTGGGACATCGAGGAGCGCACCCGTGCCCAGCTCGACCGGCTCGGGCTCGGCCACCTCGACTTCGCCCGCACCCTGCGCACGCTGAGCGGCGGGCAGATCGTCTCGCTCGGCCTGGCCGCGCAGCTGCTCCGGCGTCCTGACGTGCTGCTGCTCGACGAGCCCACGAACAACCTCGACCTCGACGCCCGCAACCGGCTGCACGCCGTGCTCGGCGACTGGAAGGGCTGCCTGCTCGTGGTCAGCCACGACCGCGCCCTGCTCGACCGCATGGACCGCATCGCCGAGCTCGACCGGGGCGAGGTGCGCTTCTACGGCGGCGACTTCACCGCCTACGAGGAGGCCGTACGAACCGGGCAGGAGGCCGCCGAGCGCAACGTGCGCACGGCCGAGCAGGAGCTCAAGCGCGAGAAGCGGGAGATGCAGCAGGCCCGCGAGCGCGCCGAGCGCAGGGCCGGCAACGCCGCCCGCAACCTCAAGAACGCCGGCCTGCCGCGCATCTTCGCCGGGAACATGAAGCGCGGCGCCCAGGAGTCGGCCGGCCGGGCGGGCCAGACGCACGCCGCCCGCGTCAGCGACGCCAAGGCCCGGCTGGACGAGGCGGGCCGCGCCCTGCGCGACGACCAGCGCATCTCCCTGCAACTGCCGGGCACCAACGTGCCCGCCGGGCGCACGGTCTTCCAGGGCGAGCACCTCATGGCCCGCGGCCTGTTCGCCGAGCCCGGCATCGACCTGGTCGTCCGCGGGCCCGAGCGCATCGCGCTGACCGGCCCCAACGGCGCCGGCAAGTCCACGCTGCTGCGCCTGATCACCGGCGACCTGGAGCCCGACGGCGGCACCGCCAGGCGGGCCGACGGCCGGGTGGCCTACCTGTCGCAGCGGCTCGACCTGCTCGACGACGACCTCACCGTCGCCGAGAACCTGGCCGCCTTCGCCCCCGCGATGCCGGCCGCCGAGCGGATGAACCTGCTGGCCCGCTTCCTGTTCCGGGGAGCGCGCGCCCATCTGCGGGTAGGTGTGCTGTCGGGCGGCGAACGGCTGCGCGCCACGCTGGCCTGCGTGTTGTGCGCGGAGCCGGCGCCCCAGCTGCTGCTGCTGGACGAGCCGACCAACAACCTCGACCTGGTCAGCGTGGGCCAGCTGGAGAGCGCGCTCGGCGCGTACGAGGGGGCGTTCGTGGTGGTCAGCCACGACGAGCGGTTCCTGGCGGAGATCCGGGTGGACCGCAGGCTGGAGCTGTCCGGCGGGCGGCTGCTGGAGGGCGGCGGGCCGGAGCTGGGGTGACGTCCCCTGTAGGGGGCTATTTCCGGACATATTACTAAACTTGGATGGTTCGTTCTCTTGTGTCATTCAGGTTTGTATAGGTAGGTTTGGCGGCTATGACCGCATCGAAGGCTCCGACGACCGCCGAGGAGCTGCGCGGCGCCGGGCTGCGGGTGACCGCCGCCCGGGTCGCGCTGCTCGAGACCGTCCGCGAGGGTGACCACCTCGGGGTCGAGGCGATCGCCTCCGGGGTGCGCGAGCGCGTGGGTCATATCTCGTTGCAGGCCGTGTACGACGCCCTCCACGCGCTGGCCGCCGCGGGGCTCGTCCGCCGCCTCGACCCCCCGGGCAGCTCGGCCCTGTACGAGGGCCGCGTCGGGGACAACCACCACCATCTCGTGTGCCGGTCCTGCGGCGCCGTGGCCGACGTCGACTGCGCCGTCGGCCACGCCCCCTGCCTGACCGCCTCCGACGACCGCGGCTTCGCCATCGACGAGGCCGAGGTCATCTATTGGGGCCTGTGCCCCGCCTGCTCCACCGGCAGCAGTTCCTGAGCACCCAGATTCCGCCTCGTCCGGAAGGATTCCCATGTCTGAGAACCATGATGCGATCGTCACAGACGCCAAGTCGGAGGACTCGGGCGGCTGTCCGGTCGCGCACGAGCGCGCCCCGCACCCGACCCAGGGCGGCGGCAACCGCCAGTGGTGGCCGGAGCGGCTCAACGTCAAGATCCTGGCCAAGAACCCGGCCGTGGCCAACCCGTTCGGCGAGGACTTCGACTACGCCGCGGAGTTCAAGACGCTCGACCTCGCGGCCGTCAAGCGGGACATCGCCGAGGTGCTGACGACCTCGCAGGACTGGTGGCCGGCCGACTTCGGCCACTACGGCCCGTTCATGATCCGGATGGCCTGGCACAGCGCGGGCACGTACCGCATCAGCGACGGACGCGGCGGCGCCGGCGCCGGGCAGCAGCGCTTCGCGCCGCTCAACAGCTGGCCCGACAACGGCAACCTGGACAAGGCCCGCCGCCTGCTGTGGCCGGTCAAGAAGAAGTACGGCCGCAAGATCTCCTGGGCCGACCTGCTGATCCTCACCGGCAACGTGGCCCTGGAGTCGATGGGCTTCAAGACCTTCGGCTACGCCGGCGGCCGCGTGGACGCCTGGGAGCCCGACGAGGACGTCTACTGGGGCCCCGAGTCCACCTGGCTCGGCGACCAGCGCTACACCGGCGACCGCGAGCTGGAGAACCCGCTGGCCGCGGTCCAGATGGGCCTCATCTACGTCAACCCCGAGGGCCCCAACGGCAACCCCGACCCGCTGGCGGCGGCCCGCGACATCCGCGAGACCTTCCGCCGCATGGCGATGAACGACGAGGAGACCGCCGCCCTCATCGTGGGCGGTCACACCTTCGGCAAGACGCACGGCGCCGGCCCGGCCGACCACGTCGGCCCCGACCCCGAGGCCGCCCCGATCGAGCAGATGGGCCTCGGCTGGCGCAACACCTTCGGCACCGGCAAGGGCGGCGACGCCATCACCAGCGGCCTTGAGGGCATCTGGACGAACACCCCCACGACCTGGGACAACAGCTTCCTGGAGATCCTGTACGGCTACGAGTGGGAGCTGTTCAAGAGCCCCGCCGGAGCCAACCAGTGGCGGCCGAAGGACGGCGCCGGCGCCGGCACCGTGCCCGACGCCCACGACCCGGCCAAGCGGCACGCCCCGACGATGCTGACGACCGACCTGGCCCTGCGCGTGGACCCGATCTACGAGCAGATCACCCGCCGCTGGCTGGAGCACCCCGACGAGCTCGCCGACGCCTTCGCCCGCGCCTGGTACAAGCTCACCCACCGCGACATGGGCCCGCGCGCCCGCTACCTCGGCCCGGAGGTCCCGGCCGAGACGCTGCTGTGGCAGGACCCGCTGCCCGCGGTGACGCACGAGCTCGTCGACGCGGCCGACGTCGCCGCGCTCAAGGAGCAGATCCTCGCCACGGGGCTGTCGGTGTCCGAGCTGGTCTCCACCGCGTGGGCCTCGGCGTCCTCCTTCCGCGGCAGCGACAAGCGCGGCGGCGCGGACGGCGCACGCATCCGCCTGCAGCCGCAGAGCGCGTGGGAGGTCAACGACCCCGACCGGCTGGCGACCGTGCTGGGCACGCTGGAGGGCGTCCAGAAGGCGTTCAACGGCGCCCAGACCGGCGGCAAGCAGGTCTCGCTGGCCGACCTGATCGTGCTGGCCGGGTGCGCGGGCGTCGAGCGGGCCGCCAAGGAGGCCGGCTTCGACGTCCAGGTGCCCTTCACGCCGGGACGCGCGGACGCCACGCAGGAGCAGACCGACGTGGAGTCGTTCGCCGCGCTGGAGCCGGTCGCCGACGGGTTCCGCAACTACCTCGGCAAGGGCAACCGGCTTCCGGCCGAGTACCTGCTGCTCGACCGGGCCAACCTGCTGACGCTGAGCGCGCCGGAGATGACCGTCCTCGTGGGCGGCCTGCGGGTGCTGGGCGCCAACCACCGGCAGTCGACGCTCGGCGTCCTCACCACGACCCCGGGGACGCTGACCAACGACTTCTTCGTCAACCTGCTCGACCTGGGCACGACGTGGCACTCGACCGAGGACGCCAACGTCTTCGAGGCCCGCGACGCCGCCACCGGCGAGGTGCGGTGGACCGGCACCCGCGCCGACCTCGTCTTCGGGGCGAACTCCGAGCTGCGCGCGGTCGCCGAGGTCTATGCCGGCGACGACGCCAAGGAGAAGTTCGTCCGTGACTTCGTCGCGGCGTGGGACAAGGTCATGAACCTCGACCGGTTCGACCTGGCCTGAGCGTGACCGGAACGCCCGGGGCGGCCGCCCCGGGCGTTCCGCGTGCCCGGAGACTCGCGTGGTGGGCCGGGACGCCTTCCGCCGCGGCGCGGGCCCTCCCGGACGTCAGGCGGTGAGCAGGGCCTCGGCGGTGACGCGCAGGTCGGCGACGGCCGCCGCGGCCCGCCCGGCGTCGAGGGCGGGGTCGCACAGGCGCTGCTCCAGGTCGGCCAGCACCACGACGACGTGCAGGTTGAGCACCCGCAGGCGCTCCCGCGTCAGGCCGGGCAGCCGCCGCCGCAGCAGGACGGCCAGCTCGGCGACCCCGGGATGGTGGTCGCTGGAGTAGGGCCAGGAGCGGTAGCCGCCGGACAACACGTAACGGCTGGTGAAGCGCAGGTACCAGCTCGTGCCCCGGTGGGCGAGCACGTGCTCGGCCAGCGGGGCCAGGTACGCCGCGACCAGGGCGGGAAGGTCCTGCTCCAGGCCGCGGGCGCGCAGGTCGTCGATCAGCTCGCGGCGGCGCTCGTTGAGGGGGGTCATGCGGTGGGCGTACAGGGCGTCGATCAGGCCGGCCTTGCCGTCGAAGTGGTACTGGACCGCCGAATGGTTGCCCTGCCCGGCCGCGACGGCGATCTCCCGGAGCGAGACGTCGAGGCCGCGCTCGGCGAAGAGCCGCTCGGCCGCCAGGAGAATCTTCTCTTTGGCCTGCATTCCCACCTTTTCCAGATCACCGAGGTATCGTCGCGAATTAAGACAACCTGTCTTACTCTCGTGCCGTCTGCTGTCCAAGACCGTACGCCTCTCCTGGCAGGAGCCTCGCCGTGACCGCAGAACCGATCTTCCGGCGGGCCGGCCGCCCGCCGGAGCACGCTCCGAACGTCCTCGCCGTCGTCCTGGACGACACCGGCTTCGCCCAGCTCGGCTGCTTCGGCTCCGGCATCGACACGCCGCACATCGACCGGCTCGCGGCCGGCGGCCTGCGCTACAACCGGTTCCACGTGACCGCGCTGTGCTCGCCGTCGCGCGCCTGCTTCCTCACCGGGCGCAACCACCACGCCGTCGGCATGGGCTTCCTCGCCGACATCCCGCTCGACCACCCCGGCTACACCGCCCGCATCCCGCGCTCGGCCGCGACCCTGCCGCGGATCCTGCGCGACCATGGCTACTCCACCATCGCCATCGGCAAGTGGCACCTCACGCCGCGCTACGAGCGCTCGGCCGCCGGCCCGTTCGGCCACTGGCCGCTCGGCCAGGGCTTCGAGCGCTACTACGGCTTCCTGCAGGGCGACACCAACCACTACGCGCCCAACCTCGTCCGGGACAACCACTACGTGGAGCCGCCCGCCACCCCGGAGGAGGGCTACCACCTCACCGAGGACCTCGTCACGCAGGCCGTCCGGCACCTCGACGACCAGCGCCACGCCGCCCCCGGCAAACCCTTCTTCCTCCACCTCGGCCTCGGCGCCACGCACTCCCCGCACCACGTCCCGCCCGAGTGGAGCGAGCCCTACCGGGGCCGCTTCGACCAGGGATGGGACGCCTGGCGGGAGGAGATCTTCCGGCGCCAGACCGAGACGGGCGTCGTCCCGCCCGGCACCGTGCTCACCCCGCGCCCGGACTGGGTGCCCGCCTGGGACGGCCTCCCCGCCGACCGGCGCCGCCTGTACGCCCGCCAGCAGGAGGTCTTCGCGGGCTTCCTCACCCACGCCGACGCCCAGCTCGGCCGCCTGATCGCCCACCTGGAGGAGACCGGGCGGCTCGACGACACCATCGTCGTGATCTTCTCCGACAACGGCGCCAGCGCCGAGGGCGGCGTGGACGGCAGCGTCAACGAGCACCGCTTCTCCGCCGGCATCCGCGAGTCCCCGCAGGACAACCTGGCCCACCACGACGACTGGGGCGGGCCGCGCACCTACAACCACTACGCGTGGGGCTGGGCGTGGGCCGGGAACACGCCGCTGCGGCTGTGGAAGCGCTACACCTGGCTCGGCGGCACCCGTACGCCGCTCATCGTGCACTGGCCGGCCGGGATCGGCGGCGGCGGCGCGGTGCGCGACCAGATCGTGCACGTCAACGACCTGTTCCCGACCCTGCTGGACGCGATCGGCATCCAGGCGCCCGACGTCGTGGACGGGATCGAGCAGCAGCCGGTGGACGGGGCCAGCTTCCTGGCCACCTTCGGCGACCCCGGGGCGCCCGCGCCGCGCACCACCCAGTACTTCGAGATGCTGGGCTCGCGCTCCCTCATCCACGGCCGCTGGAAGGTCACCACCGACCACGTGTCCACGGGCGTCCTGGACGAGGAGGAACTGCTCACCGGCAGCCGCGACCTCGACGCCGACCACTGGGCGCTGTTCGACCTGGCGGCCGACTTCTCCGAGGCGGCCGACGTGTCCGCCGGCCATCCGGAGGTGGTCGCCGAGCTGCGGCGGTTGTGGGACCGGGAGGCCGGGCGCAACAACGTCCTGCCCCTGTACGACGATCTCGTGGCCCGCCTCGGCGCGCTCATCGGGCCGGCCTGGCCGCCCGGCGACGACCGCACGTTCCGGCCCGGGGCCTCGCCCGTGTGCGACGAGTCGTTGCCGCTGCTGTTCGGCGGCTTCCGCTGGACGGCCGAGATCGAGGCGGCCCGCGAGCCCGAAGGCGTGCTGTTCGCGCTGGGCGACTGGAACGGCGGCTTCGCCCTGTACGTCACCGGAGGCCGCCTGGCCTTCACCTTCTCCCGCGCCGGGGAGCCGCTGGAGCTCACCGCCGACCGCCCTCTGCCCGCCGGCCGCCAGTCCGTGGACGTCGTCCACACCACGGGCCCCGCGGGTTCGGCGTTCCACCTGTCGCAGGGCGGGGTCGTGGTGGGCACCCTGGCGTTCGACGGCCTGCTGCCGGTCGCGCTCCAGCACGGCGGGGCCGGGCTGCGGCTCGGCCACGACCTCGGGCTGCCCGTCTCCGGCCGGTACCGCGTCCCGGCCCGGTGGAACGGGCGGCTGCTCTCGGTCCGGCTCAGGACGCCGGGCGCCGCGACCCCCGACCTGCTCGCCGGCCTGCGGACCGCGCTCCACGCCGACTGACGGCGTGGCCGGGGCGCGGCTGACGGTGGGGTCCGAAGGGCTGGCGGTGTGGTCCGGGGCGGTAGACGGTGGGGTCCGAGGGCTGGCGGTGTGGGCCGGGGGCGGTTGACGGTGTGGTCCGAAATCGGCCGGTGCCGGGGGCGTCGTGGCTGGTTGGCTGGTTCGCCGTAGATCAACCCCTGTCCTGGAACGGAACCATGGCCACCACCACCCTCGCCCCGCCGCGCCCGCCGCTGATCTCCTGGCTCGCGGTCGCCTCGATCACCCTCGGCATCTTCGCCATCGTCACCAGCGAGATCCTGCCCATCGGCCTGCTGACGACCATCGGCGCCGACTTCCGCGTCACCGACGGCACCGCGGGGCTGACCATGACGTTGCCGGGCTTCGTGGCCGCGGTCGCGGCGCCCGTCCTGACCGTGGCCACCGCCCGGCTGGACCGCCGGGTGATGCTCTGCGTCCTGATGGCGGTGCTGGCCGCCGCCGACGTGCTGGCGGCCGTGGCCGGGGCCTACTGGGTGGTGCTGGCCTCGCGGGTGCTCGTCGGGCTCACCATCGGCGGCTTCTGGTCGATCGCGGCGGGGCTGGCGTCCCGGCTGGTGCCGCCGGCCGCCGTGGGCACCGCGACGGCGGTGATCTTCTCGGCCGTGCCGCTGGGCTCGGTGCTCGGGGTGCCGGCCGGAACCTTCATCGGCCACCTGGCGGGCTGGCGGACGGCGTTCCTGGTCCTGGCCGGGCTCTCGGTCCTCGTGCTGGTCGCGCTGCTGCGCGTGCTGCCGCCGCTGCCCGCCCGCCAGGTCACCGGCGCGCGCGTCCTGCTGGACCTGCTGCGGGTCCGCGGCACCGGGATCGCCCTGCTGGGCACGTTCCTCGTCGTGCTGGCGCACTTCGGCACCTACACCTACGTCACGCCGTTCCTGGAGCACGTCACCCGTCTGTCCCCGGCCGCCGTCAGCGCCGCCCTGCTGGCCTACGGCGCGGCGGGCATCGCGGGCAACTTCCTGGCCGGACGGGCCGTGGCCACCGCACCCCGCCTGGCCTTCGCGGTCTGCGGCGGCCTGATCGCGGCGGCCACCCTGCTGCTGCCCCTGGCCGGCACCTCGCCGGCGGGCGCGGTCGTGCTGCTGGTGTTGTGGGGGCTGGCCTACGGGGGAGTGCCGGTCTGCTCCCAGACGTGGTTCCTGCGGGCCGCGCCCGGCGCGCCGGAGGCGGCGACCGTCGTGTTCACCTCGTCGTTCCAGGCGACCTTCGCGCTCGGCGCGCTGGTGGGCGGCACGGTCGTCGACGCCTTCTCGGTCTCGGCCGCGATGGTCGCGGGCGGGCTGGTCGCGCTCGTGATGGCCGGGTCGTTCTCCTGGCTCACCCGTCCCCGCCGGGCCGCGTGAGCGGGGGAGGGGACGGACGGTCAGCCGTCGAGGTGGTCGCGCAGGGCGTCGAGGCGGCCGTCCCAGTCGCTGGCCAGCGCGGCCAGGAACTGCTGGGCCACCCGCATCGGAGCCGAGCGCAGCCGGTAGCGGACGCGGCGGCGCTCGCCGGGCTCGGCCGTGACCAGACCGGCCTCGCCCAGCAGCGTCAGGTGCTTGGCGATCGCCTGCCGGGTGATCGGCAGGCGGGCGGCCAGGTCGGTCGCCGTGGCCGGGCCCCGGGCGGCCAGCTCGGCCAGGACGGCACGCCGGCTCGGGTCGGCCAGGGCGACGAAGACCTGCTCGGCGACCGCCTCGATGTCAGGCGGCGTCAAGGTGCCCGGCCAGCTCGCCCAGCTCGCTCGCCCACCCCTCGGTGTGGGCGTCGTACGCCTTGCGGTGGTGGTCGTCCGGCAACTGGGCGAAGCCGGTCTCGATGACGGTCAGCCGGGTGCCCGCGCCGGCCGGTTCGAGGGTGAACTCGACGTACGTGCGGCGCGGGTCGCCCTCCGGCATGCCGAAGACCGGCCAGGTGAAGCCGAACACCGACGGCTCCTCCACGCGCTCCACGCGCAGGTCGACGGTGTGCCCGTCGCTCCAGCTCATCCGCGCCGGCCCGCCGGGACGCAGCTCGATCGCCGCCTCCTGGCCGAACCAGGCGGCCAGCCCCTCGGGGGTGGTGAGCGCCGCCCACACCTTGCCTGGCGGATGGGCGAGCTCGACGGTGCGCTCGACCCGATCGGGGAATCCCATGACGACCTCCATATGCAGCAGGGAAAAGGTTGCCACACCTTGTGGCGAGAGGTGGACGGTCACCGCTCCGGCCGTGCGTTCCGGCGCAGGCCGTAGGAGATGAGGACGACGGCGGCGAGCGTCACCGCGACGTCCACCAGCAGGGCCAGGCGGATGCCGGCCGGCTCCCCGGCGCGCGTGGCGGCGACCGCGCCCAGCAGCGGGATGCCGACGGTGACGGCCACCTGCTGCGTCATCGACGTCAGCCCGGTCGCCAGCCCCTGCTCCTCGTCCGGCAGGCCCGAGGTGCCGGTGACGGTGTAGGCGACGATCGCGGTGACGTGCCCGAAGAAGCCGACGAACAGAGCGGGGACGAGGATCGCCAGGACCGTCCAGCCGGTCCCGAGGAAGACGGCGGGAAGCGTCGCCAGCGCCTGGACCGTCATGCCGACGACCAGGACGCGGCGGCTGCCGTAGCGTCCGACGAACCGCCCGGCGATCACCCCGGCGACCACCGAGGGCAGCCCGGGGATGCCGAACACCAGGCCGGTGACCAGCGGCGACAGGCCCAGCACCCGCTGGAGGTACACCGTCACCAGGAAGATCATGGCCGGCTCCATCGTGAAGATGACGAACCCGGCGAAGTTCCCCCACTTCACCGTGGGCCGCCGCAGGATGCGCACCGGCGCGAGCGGCGCGGGCGCGCGCAGCTCGATCAGCCAGAACGCGCCCAGCAGCAGCACGCCCGCGACGGCCGCCAGGAGGTTCGTCTCGACGGCCGCGTAGATCACCGCCAGCAGGCCGCCGGTCACGGTGACCGCGCCGGGCAGGTCGAGCCGCACCCGCTCCGGCAGCACGCTCTCCCGGATCAGGAACGGCGTCAGCACCACGATCGCCACCGCGACCGGCACGTTGAACAGGAACGCCGCCCGCCAGCTCAGCAGGCTGACCAGGGCGCCGCCGAGCAGCGCGCCGACGGTGAAGCCGCCGGACAGCAGGGCGCCGTTCAGCCCGAGGACGCGGGCGCGCAGCGGGCCCTCCTTGAAGGTGGTGGTGAGCAGCGACAACGCGGCGGGGACCGTCATGGCCGTGGCCAGGCCCTGCAGCACCCGGGCGGTCAGGAGCGTCGCGGGCCCGCCGGCGAAGCCGCCGAGCAGGGAGGCCCCGGCCAGCAGGACCATGCCGGCGAGGAACAGCCTCCGCCTGCCGAACAGGTCGGCCGTCCGGCCGAACACCAGGGTGAACCCGGCCGCCGGCAACGCGTACGCCGAGGTGATCCAGGGCCACTGGGCCGGGGCCAGCCCGACGCCCGCGCCGGTCTGGGGAAGGGCGACGTTCAGGATCGAGAAGTCGACGGCCAGCATGAAACCGGCGCCGAGCAGGACGAACGCGATCAACCGCTGTCTGCCGTCGAGGCGCGGCGGGGCGGCCTCGACGGTCGCGACAGGAACACTCATGGCGGCCTCCCAGTAATTGCAACCGAACGGTTGCCACATTATGGCAACCGGTTGGTTGCGTCAATGCTGGGAGAGATCAGGGCAAACTTCCGTTTTCCGGAACGGTGGTCTAACCTTCGGAACATGTCCGACGGTGACGCCAAGCTGGTGGGGGCCGACCGCGTGCTGGCCGTGCTGGCCGAGCTCGCCCGGCACCCCGACGGGATCGGCCTGGAGGAGATGGCCCGCGCCGTGTCCAGCCCGAAGCCGACCGCCCACCGCGCCCTGGCCGCGCTGCGCCGCGCCGGGCTCGCCGTCCAGAACGGTCACGGCCGGTACGTGCTCGGCGACGAGTTCCTGCGCATGGCCTTCGCCCACCACGAGGCCCGGCCCGACCACGTCCGGGTCACCCCGATCCTCCAGGCGCTGTGCGACCGCTACGGCGAGACCGTGCACTACGCGGTGCTGGAGGACACGTCGGTGGTCTACCGGTCCAAGCTCGACCCGCCGTCCGGCGCGGTCCGGCTGACATCGGTCGTCGGCGGGCGCAACCCGGCCCACTGCACCGCCGTCGGCAAGATGCTGCTGGCCGGGACGCTGCGGGACGAGGCCGCCGTGCGCGCCTGGGTGGGCGACCGGCGGCTGGAGCGGCCCACCGAACGCTCGGTCGGCACCGCCGAGGAGCTGCACGCCGAGCTGGTACGCGTCCGCGAGCAGGGTTACGCGGCCGACGACCAGGAGAACGAGCCGGGCGTCAACTGCGTGGCGGTCCCGGCGTACCTGACCTCGCCCACCGTGCCGAGCGGCGCGGTCAGCATCAGCGGCCTGGCCTACCGCACCCCCTTGAGCGTGCTCGTCGAGGACGTGCCGGCCATCCGCGCCGTCGTCGCCGGGCGCCACCTTCCCTGACCCGTACAGAACCGGAGAGATCCCCTTGTACCTCATGCGCATCGGCGCGCCCGGCGCCGAGAAGCCGGTCGTCCGCGTGGACGACGACCACTACGTCGACGTCTCCGACCTCACCCCCGACTTCGACGAGCGCTTCTTCGCCGCGGGCGGCCCCGCCCTGCTCGCCGAGCGGGTCGCCGCCGGCCCGCGGCAGGCGTTCGCCGGCGAGCGCGTCGGCGCGCCGATCGCCCGCCCGCACCAGATCCTGTGCATCGGCCTGAACTACCGCGACCACGCCGCCGAGACCGGCCAGGCCGTGCCCGCCGAGCCGATCCTGTTCACCAAGTCGCCCAACACCCTGGTCGGCCCGGACGACGACGTGCGCATCCCGCGCGGCGCCACCAAGACCGACTGGGAGGTGGAGCTCGGCATCGTGATCGGCCGCCGCACCTCCTACCTGGACTCGCCCGAGGAGGCCGCGGCCGCTATCGCCGGCTACTGCGTGGTCAACGACGTCAGCGAGCGGGCCTTCCAGATGGAACGCGGCGGCCAGTGGAGCAAGGGCAAGTCGGCCGAGACGTTCAACCCGGCCGGCCCCTGGCTGGTCACCCCCGACGAGCTGGCCGACGTCCGCAACCTCGGCATGTGGCTGGACGTCAACGGCGTGCGCCGCCAGACCGGCAGCACCAAGACGATGATCTTCGACCCGTACGTCATCGTGCACCACCTGAGCCAGTTCATGGTGCTGGAGCCCGGCGACCTGATCAACACCGGCACCCCGCCCGGCGTCGGCATGGGCCACGACCCGCAGATCTGGCTGCGGCCGGGCGACGTCATGGAGCTCGGCATCGACGGGCTCGGCAGCCAGCGCCAGCGGGTCGTGGAGCCCCGGTAGTGCGCGCGCTCGTCCTGACCGGGCCGGGCGCGGCCGAGGTCCAGGAGGTCGAGCCCCCCTCGGCGGGGCCCGGCCAGGTGGTCGTGGACGTCGAGCGCGCCGGCGTGTGCGGCACCGACATGGAGCTGTTCAGCGGCGGGATGAGCTACCTGCGCACCGGCCGCTCCCGCTACCCGCTGCGCCCCGGCCACGAGTGGTGCGGGCGCGTAGCGGAGCTGGGCGCGGGCGTGGACCCGTCGTGGCTGGGGCGGCGGGTCGTCGGCGACACTATGCTCGGCTGCGGGCGCTGCGACCGCTGCCGTCAGGGCCGCCACCACGTGTGCCCCGACCTGGCCGAGCTCGGCATCAGCCGGGGCGCCGCGGGAGCGCTGGCCGAGCGGCTCGCCGTCCCGGTCGCGGCGCTCCACCGGCTGCCCGATACGGTGGACGCTACCTCGGGCGCGCTGGTCGAGCCCGGTGGCAACGCCTTACGCGCCGTCCGCGCGGCGGGGCTGGAGGCGGGGGAGCGGTTGCTGGTTCTGGGCACGGGCACGATCGGCCTGCTGGCCGCGCTGTTCGCGCGCGCCGACGGGGCCGAGGTGCACCTCATGGGCCGCGCCGAGCCCGACCTGCGCCTGGCCGCGGGCCTCGGGTTCCGGCACGCCCATACCCGCGCGACGCTGCCCGACCTGCCCTGGCACGCCGTCATCGACGCCACCAACGCCGCCGCGATGCCCGCGCTCGCCCTCGGCCTGGCCGAACCCGCCCGCCGCGTCGTCTACATCGGCCTGGCCGGCACGCCGTCCACGCTCGACACCCGCGAGCTGGTGCTCAAGGACGTCACCGCGGTCGGCGTCCTGGGCGGCTCGGCGGGGCTGGCCGGGGCCATCGACGCCTACGCCGGCGGCTCGGTGGACGCCCGTCCGCTGGTGGCCGCCACGGTCGGGCTCGCCGAGACGGCCGGCGTGCTGGCCGGACGGCGACCGCCCGGCGCCGGCCCGGGGCCCAAGATCCACATCGATCCCCGGCAATGAACCTGGAAGAGAGCACGAGCATGACCCACCGTGAACCGCGACGGCTGAACGCGCCGGACGCCGCCGTCCTGGCGGCGGTCGAGACGGCCGTCCCGGGGATCACCCGCGCCCGCGCGAGCGACCGGCTCGGCATGGCCCACGACGCCTCCCACTACCTGCTGACCCCGCAGGCCGTGCTGGTGGCCGAGAGCGCCGGCCAGGTCGCCGCGCTGCTGCGCACCGGCCTGCCGCTGACCTTCCGCTCCGGCGGCACCAGCCTCAGCGGCCAGGGCGTCAGCGAGCACCTACTCGTGGACACCCGCCGGCACTTCCGCTCGATCGAGGTGCTCGACGACGGCGCCCGGGTACGCGTCCAGCCCGGCGCGGTGCTGCGGCAGGTCAACGCCCGCCTGGCCCCGTACGGGCGCAAGCTCGGCCCCGACCCGGCCAGCGAGTCGGCCTGCACGATCGGCGGCGTCGTCGCCAACAACTCCAGCGGCATGACCTGCGGCACGCACGCCAACACCTACCGGACGCTGGAGTCGATGACGCTGGTGCTGCCGAGCGGCACCGTCCTGGACACCGGCGCCCCCGACGCCGACGAGCGGCTGCGCGCCCTGGAACCCGACCTCGCGGCCGGCCTGGAACGGCTGCGCGACCGCGTCCGCGGCAACCCCGGTTCGGTGCGGCGCGTCCAGGAGCAGTTCTCGCTGAAGAACACCATGGGCTACGGCCTGAACAGCTTCCTCGACCACGACGGCCCGGCGCAGATCCTCGCCCACCTGGTCATCGGCAGCGAGGGCACCCTCGGCTTCGTCGCCGAGGCCGTCTTCCGCACCGTCCCGGCCCACCGCCTGGCCGCCACCGGCCTGCTCGTCTTCCCGACGCTGCGCGAGGCGATGGCCACGGTGCCGGAGCTGGTCGCCGCCGGGCCCGCCGCCGTCGAGCTGCTGGACGCCGAGTCGCTGCGCGTCGCTCAGACCGACCCCAAGGCCGACGAGACGCTGCGCGCGATGACCGTCGCCGAGCACGCCGCGCTGCTGGTCGAATGGCAGGAGTCCGACGCCGGGCTGCTCACCGAGCGGGAGCGGACCGCCGAGCGGGTCTTCGCCGGGCTGCGCCTGGCCGCCCCCGCCCGGCTGAGCAGGGAGGCCGGCGGCCGGGCCGCGCTGTGGCACATCCGCAAGGGCCTGTACGCCACCGTCGCCGGCGCCCGCCCCAGCGGCACCACCGCCCTGCTGGAGGACGTCGCCGTCCCCGTGCCCGCGCTGGCCGACCTGTGCGACGACCTGACCCGGCTGTTCGCCGAGCACCGCTACGAGCGCAGCGTCGTCTTCGGCCACGCCAAGGACGGCAACCTGCACTTCATGCTCAACGAGCGCTTCGCCACCGACCTCGACCGCTACGCCGAGTTCACCGAGGACATGGTGGAGGCCGTCCTGGCCAGGGGCGGCACGCTGAAGGCCGAGCACGGCACCGGCCGCGTCATGGCCCCGTTCGTGCGCCGCCAGTACGGCGACGAGCTGTACGAGGTGATGCGCGAGGTCAAACGCCTGTGCGACCCGGCCGGCACGCTCAACCCCGGCGTCGTCCTCACCGACGACCCCGAGGCCCACCTGCGCGACCTCAAGACCGTCGTCACCGTCGAGCCCGAGGTCGACCGCTGCGTCGAGTGCGGCTACTGCGAGCCCGTCTGCCCCAGCCGCGACCTGACCACCACCCCACGCCAGCGCATCGTGCTGCGCCGCGAGCTGGCCGCGGCGCAGGCGGCCGGCGACCACGCCCTGGCCCGCGAACTGGAAGACGCCTACGCCTACGACGCCGTGGACACCTGCGCCGTGGACGGCATGTGCGCCACCGCCTGCCCCGTCCTCATCAACACCGGCGACCTGACCAAACGCCTGCGCGCCGAACGCCACGGCCGCGCCGCCCGCGCGGGCTGGAAGAGCGCCGCCAAACACTGGGACGGCGTCACCCGCGCCATGAACCTGGCCCTCGACACCGCCGCCGCGGTCCCGCCCGCGCTGCCCGAGGCCGCCTCGCGCGCCGCCCGCGCCCTGGCCGGGGCGGACGACGTCCCGCGGTGGAGCCGCGACCTGCCGCGCGGCGGCACCAGGCGCCGCCCGTCCCCGGCGGACGACGCCGACGCCGTCTACCTGCCGTCCTGCCTGAACACGCTGTTCGCCCCCGCCGACGGCGGCCCCGGCGTGATGACCGCCTTCCAGCGCCTGGCCGCCCGCGCCGGCCTGACGCTGCACGTCCCGGAGAAGATCGCGAGCCTGTGCTGCGGCACCCCGTGGTCGTCCAAGGGCTTCGCCGGCGGCCACGAGGCCATGGGCGAGCGCGTCCGGGACGTGCTCGCGCGCGCCACCGACGGCGGCCGGCTGCCCGTGGTGAGCGACGCCGCCTCCTGCACCGAGGGTTACGCCCACCTGGTGCCCGGCCTTCAGGTGGTCGACGCGGTCGCCTTCACCGCCGAGCACGTCCTGCCCCGCCTGCCGCAGGCGCGCCGCCTGCCGTCGCTGGCGCTCCACCCGACCTGCTCCTCCACCCGCCTCGGCCTGGACGCCGCCGTCACCCGCCTCGCCGAGGCGGTCGCCGAGCAGGTCGTGATCCCGGACGGATGGCAGTGCTGCGGCTTCGCCGGCGACCGCGGCCTGCTGCACCCCGAGCTGACCGCCTCGGCCACCCGCGCCGAGGCCGCGTCGGTGGCCGAGGCGGGCTGCGCCGCGCACGCCTCGGTCAACCGCACCTGCGAGCTGGGCCTGACCCGCGCCACCGGCCAGACCTACCGGCATCTCCTGGAGCTCCTCGACGAGGCAACCGCCTGAGGGGGGCGCGGTTTACACCGATGTGTCAATAAGATCGTCGCTGTTGCGAAGATCCGGCGATCGGGAGCACGATGAGCGACCCCGGCGGCTTCGGCCCCCTGGAGATGGACGAACGCGAGCCCATCGGTCCCTACCGGATCGTGGGCCGCATGGGCGCGGGCGGCATGGGCGTGGTCTACGCCGGGGTCGCGCCCGACGGCGGGCGGGTCGCGGTCAAGGTCATCCATCCGGGGCTGGCCGCCGACCCGCACTTCCACGACCGGTTCGTGCGCGAGGTCGAGATGTCGTCGCGGGTGCGCGGGCGGTGCACGGTCGCGGTCCTGTCCGCCGACACCGCCGCCTCGCCGCCGTGGCTGGCCACCGAGTTCGTGCCCGGCCCCACGCTGACCGAGCACGTACGCGACCACGGGCCGCTGCCGCCGGACGACCTGGTCGCCTTCGGGGTGGACATCGCCGAGGCGCTCACCGACATCCACGGAGCCGGGATCGTCCACCGCGACCTCAAGCCGGGCAACGTGATCCTGGCCGCGTCCGGGGCGAAGGTGCTCGACTTCGGGATCGCCCGCGCCCTCGACGAGAGCGGGCTGACCGGCACCGGCGCGCTCATCGGCTCGCCCGGCTGGATCAGCCCCGAGCAGTACCGGGGCGACCAGGCCGACGCCGCCGCCGACGTCTTCGCCTGGGGCGCGCTGATGGTCTACGCCGCGACCGGGCGGCCGCCGTTCGGCACGGGGGCGCCCGACGTGCTCGCCTACCGGGTCATGAGCGTCGATCCCGACCTGTCCGGGGTGCCCGAGGGCGTGCGCGACCTGGTCCGGGCGGCGCTCGCCAAGGACAGGGCGGCGCGGCCGGGGGCGGCGGAGCTGCTCGGCGCGCTCCGGTCGGGCACGCTCCTCCTGCCGCGGCCCCCGTCCGGCACGCTCCCTCTGACACCCCCGCCGCCCCCACCCGGCACACTGCCCCTGACACCGCCCCCGTCCGCCGGACAGCGACCGCTGGGGCCATCTTCGTCCGGGGGGCAGCGACCACTGGGGCCGCCGTCGTCCGGGGCGCAGGGACCGCTGACGCCGCCGTCGTCGTCCGGGGGGCGGGCGCGGTTGGGGTCGGTGGCGGCCGCCGTGGTCGCGGTCGTCGCCGTCGTGGGGGTCGGCGCGGCGTTCGCGCTGAACGCGGCCGGTACGCCGGAGGCGCTGCCGTCCCCGGACGACGGGCCCACCTCCTCCTACACCGACCCGCCCGCCACCTCCGCGGACCCGGACCCGACGAACACCCCGGAGGAGAGCGAGACCCCCGAGGAGACCCACACCCCGGAGGACACCCCGACCGAGACCGACACGCCGGAGAAGACGCCCGAGGCGACGCCCACCAAGAGCAGGCCCCGCACGTTGCCGTGCGCCTCCTCGGGCTCGATCCTGCGCGAGGCCGCCGCGCTGAACGGCGGCAGCCTCCCGCAGGACGCCGTGGTCGCCCGCAAGCGCTGCGTCGGCTCCTGGGTCGCCGCCGAGCTGTCCTCCCCGAGCGTCGGCGCCATCGACCTGATCGCCCGGCGGAACGCCTCCCGGTTCCTCGACGCCCAGATCGGCAGCAACTTCTGCTCCCTGGAGGACCGCCCGGCGCTGGTGGCGAGCGCGCCCGCCTCGATCAAGAGCTTCCTGTGCCCCAACGGCTTCGGCTGATCCACAGCGCGCCTTCCGTCCCCCACCGGCGGGAGGCGCGCAGGCCGGGTCAGACGGCGTCCGTGCAGACGGGCGAGCCGGCGGCGCGGCGGCCGCGGGCGGGCTCGACGCAGGCCCGCGCCGGGACCTCGGGCGCGTACACCTGGTCGGAGTAGATGACCCCGGTGCCCTCGTCGCCGCCCGAATACTGGGTGAGGCTCTTGTCGTCGTAGCCGGCCGAGCGGCCGACCGGCCTGCGCTCCACCCACACGTTGTAGTCCGCGCCCTGCCCCCGCTTGGTGAACCTGGCCCAGTTGACCTGGCAGGTGCCGTCCTTGCCGGGGCCGTACCGCAGTTCGAGGTAGCCGCCGAAGGCCCGGACCCACCTGGACGCCACGGTGGAGGAGCCTGTCGTGCAGCCCGTCAGCGCCGGGTCCTTGCCGTCGCAGGCCGTGCCGGAGCAGCTCCGGGCGGCCGGCCGGCCGTTCGCGGGGCCGTCGTCCGCGTTCGCCCCCGTGACCGGGAACAGGGCCAGAGCCGCCGCCGCCAGCACGGCCACCGTCCGGTGTGATCGCATGCCGCCACCTCCAGGGAGAGATCGGGTTCGTCGGCACGATTGTGGACCGGCCGGCCCGCCCGGATCTGTCATGCGATCTGTGGTGTGTTGGCGGGACGTCATTCGCTCGACGGCAGCGGGATGCGCACCGACACCAGCGTCCCCTCGCCGGGAGCGGCCTCGACGTCTGCGCTGCCGCCCACCGCGCGGGCGCTCTCCCGGATGGAACGGGCGATGCCGAGGCCGGTCGTCGGCGCGTCCGGGTCGAAGCCGCTGCCGTGGTCGAGCACGCTCAGCGCCAGCGTCCCGGACCGGCACTCGGCCCGCACCACGGCGTGCCGCACGCCCGCGTGCTTGCGCACGTTCGTCAGCGCCTCGCGCAGGATGCCGCTCAGCGCCTCGACGACCTCGGCCGGCATGCCCTCGCGTTCCGGCGCCGAACGCAGCCGGCCCGCGTTGAACTCCACCCGCAGCCCGCTGCCGACCGCCTGCCGCACGACCTCCTCCAGGGCGGCGACGACGTCCTCGGCCGGGTCGCCGTCGTCGCCGCGCAGGAAGGCGCGCAGCCACTGAGACTCCTCCGCCACCCGTGCCCTGACCGAGTCGTCGGCGATCCAGCCGTCGCGGGTCAGCGCCTCCATGGTCTGCAGGATCCGGTCGTGCAGCACGCGGGCCGTCCTGCCGCGCTCGCGCTCCTGCGACAGCTGCGCCGAGCGGCGCAGCTCCTCGGCCCTGGCCAGGTCCAGGTCGCCGGCGGTCCTGAACAGGATGCGCATGACGTACGCGGCCATCGTGGCGTTCGTCGTCAGCCCGGCGACGTGCGGCAGCCCGGCCCACCACGCCAGGTCCGCCTGGACGTACCCGAGGACCAGCGCGCCGCCCAGCGCCGCCGTCCACGCCAGCACGACGGGGAACGTGCGGAAGGAGATGCCGGCCATGATGCCGACGAGCAGCACGTACGGCAGGACCGTGCCCGGCCAGCCGTCGGTCACCCGCGAGCCCGCGTAGTGACCGGCGGCGAGCACCGCCGCCGTCACCAGGCCGAGGTCCACGCAGAGCAGCGCGCGCGGCGCGAGCGCGGCGCGGGCCGCCGTGACCACGCACACCAGCAGGCTGACCGCGCCCATCGCCCCCAGCAGGTACGGCAGCGGCCCGAGCGTCAGCCACCGCCCGTCGCCCAGCACCTCCAGCGACCCGCACAACACCAGCGCGCCCACCCGGACGACCACCATGGTGAGGGCCCGGCTGCGCTCCATGCCGGCGACCGCCGTCCCGGGCGGGCGCGGCGGGCGCGGGGGGCTCACGGCCGGTCGCGGCGTTCGAGCCGGTTGAGCGCCGCGCGCGTGAGCTCGGCCTTGTTGCCGACCTGCAGCTTGGCCCTGATGCGCTCGACGTAGGTGTCGACGGTGGCCTTGCTGACGCCCATCCGGCGGCCCACCTGGGCGTGGGTGAAGCCCTGGGCGATGTAGGAGAGGGTCTCCTCCTCCCGGGCCGACAGCCGGGGCCGGGCGTCGCCGCCCTCCGAGCCGCCCTCCGAGCCGTCCTCGGAGCCGTCTGCTCCGGCGGGCGGGCGGGTGTTGTCGTCCAGCTCGCTCTGCAGGATGTCGGCCAGGCCCGCCGACAGGTAGAAGCCGCCCGCGGCCACCGTGCGCACGGCGGCGACGATGAGCTCGGAGGGGGCGTCCTTGGTGACGTAGCCGTTGGCTCCGCAGCGGATCGCCGCCAGCACGTCGGCGGGCCGTCCGGAGGCCGACACGATGAGGACCCGCGTGACGGCCGACAGCTCCTTGACCGCGGCCAGGCACGGCCGGTCCTCGGCCAGGTAGAGGTCGAGGATCAGCACGTCGTACCCGGCGTCGAAGCCGCGCAGGTCCCCGACGGACGAGCCCCGCAGCACCACCTGCAGGTCCTCGTGCCGGTGCAGGAGGTACTCCAGCCCATGGCGGATCAGCTCGTGGTCGTCGATCACGGCGATCCGGATCACGTCTTGCTCCGCGGCAGGCTGCGAACGAGGTGACATGTCAACAACGGTGAGCAGAAGTGTGCAAGACCAGCAAGTCCTGCAAAACCACTACAAGTTCGCATTGTAGATCATGAATCCTGTGGTGCACGGGCGTTCGGACGGTAGCCGTCGGTGGCCCTGACGAGCTCGTGCAGCGTGCCGGGTTCGGCGCCGCCGTGGCCGGCGTCCTCGACGATCCGCAGCTCGGCCTCCGGCCAGGCGCGGTGCAGCTCCCAGGCGGCGTCGGGCGGCGTCTTCATGTCGTAGCGGCCGTTGACGATGACGCAGGGGACGTCCCGGATCGCCGCCACGTCGAGCAGCTCGCCCTCCCGCAGGAAGCAGCGCCGGGTGAAGTAGTGCGCCTCGATCCGGGCGAAGCCCAGCACCTCCCGGTCCGTCAGCGGAGGGGGAGGCGCGGGCAGCAGCGTGTTGGCCGCCAGCTCCCACGCCGCCCACGCCCGCGCCGCCGGCAGGTGCACCTCGGGGTCCGGGTCGAACAGGCGGCGGTGGTACGCGCCGAGCAGGTCGTCCCGCTCGGCCTGCGGGATCGCGTCCCGGAAGGCCGCCCACTCCGCCGGGAACAGCCGGGCCGCCCCCGAACCGGTGAACGCCCACGCCTCGTCGGCCGCGCTCGCCAGGTAGACGCCGCGCAGCACCAGCTCCGTCACCCGGCTCGGGTGGCGGCGCGCGTAGGCCAGGGCCAGGGTCGCCCCCCACGAACCGCCGAACACCTGCCAGCGGTCGATCCCGAGCCGCCGCCTGAGCAGCTCCATGTCCGCGACCAGATGCCAGGTGGTGTTGGTCTCCAGCGAGACCCCGGGGTCGGCGGCGTGCGGGCGGCTGCGCCCGCAGTTGCGCTGGTCGAACAGGACGATCCGGTAGGCGGCGGGGTCGAAGAACCGGCGCTGCACGGGCAGCAGCCCGCCGCCCGGACCGCCGTGGAGCAGGACGACCGGTTTGCCGCCGGGGTCGCCGCAGGTCTCCCAGTAGATCTCCTGGCCGTCGCCGACGTCGAGCAGGCCGCTCTCGTAGGGCTCGACGGGCGGGTAGAACGTCATCAGCGTCATGGCTACCAGACCTACTCGCCCCGGCCGCCCGGCGCGCGGCCGATTCACGCAAGTGCGGCCGATTCGTGCTGTGCGGCCGAGTTACGACGGGCGGGCGAGTTCGGTGAGCGTGCGGCGGAGCAGCCGTGCGGCCAGCACCGGCTTGAAGGCGTTGTGCCGCAGCGGGCGGGCCTCGGCCAGCGCCACGCCGGCGGCCCGCGCGAAGGCGGACGCGTCCGGGACGGCGCCGGTCAGCAGGTCCTCGGCGGCGTGGGCGCGCCACGGCTTGTGCGCCACCCCGCCGAGCGCGATCCGCGCGAACACGATCCGGCCGTCCTCGACGTGCAGCAGCACGGCCGTGCTCACCAGCGCGAACGCGAACCCGGCCCGGTCCCTGACCTTCGCGTACGCCCCGCGCCCCGGCGGGGCGGGCGGCAGGTCCACGCTCGTGACCAGTTCGCCGTCCCGCAACACGGTCTCCACCTGCGGCGTCCGGCCGGGCAGGAGGTGGAAGCCGGTGAACGGCACGCTCCGCGCCCCCCGCGGCCCCGTCAGGTTGACGGTCGCGTCGAGGGCGGCCAGGGCCACGCACATGTCCGAGGGGTGGACGGCGACGCAGCTCGGGCTCGCCCCCAGGACGGCGTGCGCGCGGTTGAAGCCCTCCAGCGCGTCGCACCCCGCGCCGGGCACGCGCTTGTTGCAGGCGGCGGCGGTGTCGTAGAAGTAACGGCAGCGCGTACGTTGCAGCAGGTTGCCGCCCACGGTCGCGCGGTTGCGCAACTGCGGCGAGGCGCCCGCCAGGATGGCGCGGGCGAGCACCGGATAGCGCCGCCGCACCCGCGGGTCGGCCGCGACCTTGGTGTTGCCGGCCAGCGCGCCGAGCCGCAGCCCGCCGCCGGGCAGGTCCTCGACGGCCGACAGCGGCAGGCGCGAGATGTCCACCACCCGGCCCGGCCGCTCGACCTCCTCCCGCATGAGGTCGACGAGGTTCGTCCCGCCGGCCAGATAGCGGGTCGGGCCGCCGTCCGGCGGCGTCGCGGCCATCATCGCGACGGCCTCCGCCACACTGGCCGCCCGCAGGTAGGCGAACTCCCTCACGTCGCGGCGACCTCCCGGACGGCGGCGGCGATGTGGTGGTACGTCCCGCACCGGCACAGGTTGCCCGCCATGCGCTCGCCGAGCTCGGCGTCGGTCAGCTCGCGCGGGGGAGCGGTCAGGTCGGGCGTCGCGGCGCTGGGCACGCCGTCCCGCAGCTCGGCCAGCAGCCCGGCGACCGAGCAGACCTGGCCGGGCGTGCAGTACCCGCACTGCAGGGCGTCGTGCCGGACGAACGCCTCCTGCACCCGCGCGCCCACCTCGTCGTCCGCCAGGCCCTCGACGGTGACGATCTCCATCCCCTCGCACTGGACGGCCAGCAGCAGGCACGCGTAGACCCGCAGGCCGTCGGCCAGGACCGTGCAGGTGCCGCAGGCCCCCTGGTCGCAGCCCTTCTTCGTACCGGTCAGCCGGAGCTGCTCGCGCAGGAAGTCGAGCAGGGACACGCGCGGGTCCGCCGGCGGCTCGTGCGGCCGGCCGTTGACGCGCAGGGGGAGCGGGGCGCGGCCGTCCATCCCAATCCCTCCGGCCGTACGGACTGTGGCGAACACCGTAACCCGCACTGGGCGGGGCGACGTGGTCCGTGCGCCGGTCGAGGGGCAAAACGGTGGCGGGCATTGCCGAATGCGGATCATCAGGCGAGGATCCCGCCGTCGCCCGCGTCCCCCACCGGCGTTCCCAGGGGATCACCCCTTGGCGGTCATGGCCTCCGCGACCGTCAGGCTGTCCTCGTAGATGTGGCTGCGCGTGATCAGCCCGTCCTCGACGGTCAGATGCAGCGCGAACGGCGTGCTGTAGGCGACGCCGGTCGCGCGCACGGTCTGCACGATCTGCCCCAGCACCACGGCGTCCGGCCCGTCGACCAGGATCTGCCGCACCGTGGTCCCGTTCAGCTCCGGCACGTGATGCGCCCCCAGCGAACGGTAGTGCTCGGCCACCTCGGCCCGCCCGGACCTCGGCCGGATCCACGGCACCGCCGGATGCCCCTCGACGGGCCAGCTGAGCTGCCAGTCGACCGGCTCGGCGAACAACTCCGCCACCCGCTCCGGATCGCCCTCGCCGATCCGCCGCAACAACTCCTGCACGATGTCCCGCGTGTCCCTCTTCATACCCCCAGTCTCGCGGCCCGCCTGAACGCCGTCGATTACCCCGGAGGTAACCGCCGGCGGTATCCCGGCGGTATCCCGACGGTATTCCAAAGGAATCCTTGACATCGCCGGGGCGGGTGGCGGAACATTCCAAGCATGTCTTTGGAATCTGCGGGGCGGCGGCTGGTGCTCGACGATCCGGCCGCGATGCGGGCGTTCGCCCATCCGGTCCGGCTGGCGCTGCACGAGCTGCTGTTGCGGTCGGGGGCGACCACCGCCGCCGACGCCGCCCGCGAGGTCGGGATCAGCCAGGCGCTGGCCTCCTACCACCTGCGGCAGCTGGCCAAATACGGCCTGGTGGAGCAGGCCGAGGCGCGCGACGAGCGGGAGCGGCCCTGGAAGGTGACCGCGAGCGTCCAGGTGTGGGACGACGACGTCACCGGGTCCGAGCGGTCGGCCGCCCGCAGTCTGCTGGAGCAGGTCCTGGCCGAGCGGGCGCTGTCACGGCTGGTGGAGTGGCAGGAGGCGCGGCGGGGCGAGGAGGAGCCCTGGCGGGGCGTCGGCGGCATCGGCAACACCTACCTCTACGTCACCCCGCAGGAGATCACGGCGCTCGGCGAGGCCGTCGCCGACCTGCTGCGGCCGCTGATGGCCCGCGTGGACGACGCGGCGGCCCGTCCGGAAGGGGCCCGGCCCGTGCTGGTGACGCAGATGGTGATCCCGCTCGCCCCGACGGCCTCCGGTGACTGAGCGACGTCCCCCGGCCGCGGAGACCGGCCGGGCCGGTGGGCGAACGGCCGATGAGCCGCCGGGCCGGGAGGGTGCGGCTCGTCGGCGGCCGGCGCGGGACGGCGGCCTGCGGTGGTGGCCGATGCGGCAGGCCGGGGTGCGGTGGTGGCCGGCGCGGGGCGGTGGCGGGTGGGTGTCGCCCGGCGGCGGGCGGGGGTTCGGGCGGTTGCTGGTCGCGTCCGTCGTGTCCCAGACGGGCGACTGGGTGATCAGCACCGGCCTGGCGTTCCACGTCTACCGCCTGACCGGCTCCACCCTGTCCACCGCGATCATGCTGCTGGTCTCCCGGCTGCCCGACGTCCTGCTCGGGTCCGTGGCCGGGGTGCTGGCCGACCGCTGGGACCGCCGCCGGTTGCTGGTCGTCACCGACGTGCTGCTCGGGCTCGGGTTGCTGCCCCTGCTGGCGGTCCGCGGCCCCGCCCAGGTCTGGATCGTCTACGCGGTCGCCCTGTGGACCGGCGTGCTCGGCACCGTGCTCGCCCCGGCGCAACGGGCGCTCGTCCCGCAGCTCGTGCCCGCGTCCGGGCTGGTCCGGGCCAACGCTCTGCACGGCCAGAGCGGTCAGCTCGCCCGGCTGCTGGGGGCGATGCTGGGCGGCGTCGCCGTCACGGCGGGCTGCCCGCGATCGTCCTGCTCGACATGGCCAGCTTCGTGATCTCCGCGGTCCTGCAGGCGACCCTGCGTGTCCCGGCCAGGTCGCCGGTCGTGGCGCGGGCGCCGTCCGTCCGCGCCCAGTGGGTCTCCGGGCTGCGGTCGGCCATGGGGAATCCCGGCATCCGGTTATTGGTCGCGTACATGGTGATCACGGGGCTGGGCGAGGGGATCTTCGCCACGCTCGCCGCCCCCTTCGTGGCCGACGTGCTGGGCGGCCAGGGCGACGCGTACGGGCTGTTCCTGTCGGTGCAGGCGGTCGGCGGGCTGGCCGGTGGGCTGGCCGTGGCCCTGCACCGGCGCAACCCCGCGCCACGGGTGCTCCTCGGCTGGGGCACGGTCGCGTTCGGCCTGCTCGACCTGGCGCTGTTCGCCTACCCCCTCGCCATTGACGCGTTGTGGCCCGCACTCGTGCTGATCGCGCTGGCCGGGCTCCCGGCGGCGGCGGCGATGGCCGGGTTCGCGACGCTGGCCCAGACGGCCACCACCGACGAGCGCCGGGGCGGCCTCATCGGGCTGCTCGCGAGCGCCCAGGCCGTCACCTCCCTGCTCGGCATGGCGGCCGCCGGGGTGCTCGGCGAGGTCGTCGGCATCGTCCCCGCGTTGTGTCTGCACGCGGCGGGGCTCGTCACCGCGGGCGTGCTCGTGCTGACGAACCGCGCACCCCATCCCGGGCGTGCCGCTTCCGACGGAAGTCAATCATGACGTTTGTCATGGAGGCGTCTCTGACGGTCGGCACTACACCCGGCGCCGCCACTCCCAGCAGGCTGGTCCCATGCTGAAACTCAAGGACGGCGGCCCCCGGCGGTCGCCGCGCCGGCCGCCGGGCGTTACCGTCGGGCCCTGTGACGGGTGAGGCGGCGGTGCGGGAGGTGGAGTTCGGCCGGGGCCGGACGGCGGCGCGCGCCGGGTCGTGCGGGTGGCTGCTGCTGGTGGTGTGGCCGCTGTGGTCGTTCTTCTCCTCGCGTCCCGGCGTGCTCGCCGTGGCGTGGGTGGTCGCGGCGGTCGCGCTCTTCGTGGCGTGCTGGCTGCGGATCATGTGGCGGGCGCTCAGCGCCCTGGGCGCGGCGACGCTGACCTGGGCGCCGGTGGGGCTGGTGGCCGCCGCGCTGGCGCTGCTGCCGGTGCTGCGGGCGCCGTGGGCGTACGTCGGGTTCGTGTTCGTGGTCAGCGCCCTGTCCGCCTGCCTTTCGCGGGTCGCCTTCGTCGTGTCGGCGGCGGTGACGATGGTCGTGGTGGTGGTCGCGCTGGCGGCGTACGGGCGGTCGTTCGAGCAGGTCTGGTGGGTGCCGCTGGTGATCCTGGTCGAGGCGGTGACGGTGGCGAGCCTGAAGCATCTGGGCGAGATGGTCGCCCGGCTCGACGCCGCCCGCGCCCACGTCGCCCGGCTCGCCGTGGACAACGAACGCCTGCGCTTCGCCCGCGACCTGCACGACACGCTCGGCCACACGCTCACCTCGATCACCATCAGGAGCCAGCTCGCCGCCCGGCTGGCCCGTACCGACCCGGAACGGGCCGCCCGCGAGATGGCCGACGTGGAACGCGCCGCCCGCCAGGCGCTCGACGAGGTGCGCCACGCCGTCGCCGGCTACCGCGCCCCCTCGTTGTCGGGCGAGCTGCGGACGGCGGCCCACAGCCTGGACCTGGCCGGGATCCGGCTGGAGGTCTCGCCCGCCGCCGGGCCCGTCCCGGCCGCCGCCGAGACGCTGCTGGCCTGGACCGTACGGGAGGCCGCCACGAACGTCGTGCGCCACAGCCGCGCCCGCCACTGCCACATCGACCTCGCCGTCGACGACCACACCGCCACCGTCGAGATCCGCGACGACGGCCCCGGCCCCGAATCCGCCGGAGCCGCGGCCCATGGCGACGACGCCCCCGACCCCGGACCCGAAGGGCTCGGGACCAGAGCGGAGGCGGCCGGGCCTGCGGCCTTCAGGGGCGTGGCCGACGGAGGCGTCGCCGCCGGCGCCGGAGCCGCAGGGGGCGGGTCCAGGGGCGAGGGGGCCGGGCTCACGGCTGGCGGACGCTTCATCGGCAGGGGCGGCGCCACCCGCATCGGAGCCGACGGAGCCGGATCCAGGGCCGAGGGGGGCCTCTCCGGTGCTGAAGGGGGCAGGGCCGACGGGGTTGGGGGCGGCGGGGGTGGCGCTGGGGGAGTGGTGGTTCAGGGGTTCGGGGGGGTTGGGGGTAATGGGCTGACTGGGTTGGCTGAGCGGATCGCTGCCGCCGGCGGACGTCTGGAGGCCGGGCCGCTGCCCGGCGGTGGCTACCGGCTGCACGCCCGAGTGCCCTTGGAGGTGCCGTGATCCGCGTCCTCATCGCCGACGACCAGGACCTCGTCCGCGGCGGACTGGCCGCGCTGCTCGCCCTGGAGGACGGCATCGAGGTGGTGGCCGAGGTCGGCCGGGGTGACCTGGTCGAGGCCGCGGTGGCCGAGCACCGCCCCGACGTGGTCCTGCTGGACATCGAGATGCCCGGCATGTCCGGCCTGGAGGTCGCCGAACGCCTGCGCGGCCACCGGGTGGTCATCGTCACCACGTTCGGCCGGCCCGGCTACCTCAGCCGCGCCCTCGACGCGGGCGTGTCCGGCTTCGTGGTCAAGGACGCGCCGGTGGCCGAGCTGACCGCGGCCGTGCGGCGGGTGATGGCCGGCGAGACGGTGATCGACCCCAAGCTGGCGGTGTCCGCCCTGACCGTCGGGCCGAGCCCGCTCACCCAGCGCGAGGCCGAGGTGCTGCGGACCGCCTCCGGCGGCGCGACCGTCGCCGACATCGCCCGCACCCTGTTCCTGACCGAGGGCACCGTGCGCAACTACCTGTCCTCGGCGATCACCAAGACCGGGGCCCGCAACCGCGCCGAGGCCGTCCGCGTCGCCGAGTCCCGCGGCTGGCTCTGACCCTTCGGCCACCCCCCGTAACCCCGTAACCCCGCAACCTCTCAAGAGGAGCTTCGCCATGCCCTCCGACGACTTCCGCCCGCCCGGACCGGAGTTGTTCGACTACCCCGCCCTGTGGGACGGCGCGCCGCTCTGGCTCACCAAGCCGGTGCTGCTGGCCGCCGCCGGCGTGCTCGTGGTGTGCGCGCTGGCCTGGGGCGCCTTCTCCCGGCCCAGGCTGGTGCCGCGCGGCCTGCAGAACGCGGGCGAGTACGCCTACCTGTTCGTCCGCGACCAGATCGCCCGCCCGTCGCTCGGCGCCGACGCCGACCGCTGGATGCCGCTGCTGCTCACGCTCTTCCTGCTGATCCTGCTCTGGAACGTGATGGGCGTGATCCCGCTGCTCCAGTTCCCGGTCACCGCCCACGTCGCCTTCCCCTGGGTGCTGGCCGGGGTGGTCTACCTGCTCAAGCTCTACCTCGGCTTCAGGCGCCAGGGCCTGGCCGGCTACCTCAGGAACGCGATGTTCCCCGAGGGCCTGCCCAAGGCCCTGGCGATCACCCTGTACGCGCCGCTCGAACTGTTCTACATCTTCGTCACCGCGCCGTTCACCCATGCCGTGCGGCTGTTCGCGAACATGTTCGCCGGGCACACGCTGCTGGCCTTCTTCAGCGCGGTCGGCTACTGGTTCCTGGTGGAGCGGCCGACCGTGGGCGGCGTGGCGGTGGGCGTGCTGGGCGTGTTCATGACGTGCCTGCTGACCGCGTTCGAGATCTTCGTCATGTTCCTGCAGGCGTACCTGTTCACCATGCTCACCGCCATGTACCTCGGCCAGTCCCTGCACCCGGAGCACTGACCGGTCAGGACACCGGCGGCGCCAGGACCCGCCAGGCGGCCGGCCGCACGATCCAGGTACGCCGCTCCGCCACCTGCTCCAGCTCGCCGTCCACGCTGGCCGGGACGGGCCCGCCCGCCACGGTGATCCGCCGGCCCCGGAAGGTCTGCACATCCGGGCGGGCGGGGTGCCGGCCGCGGCGCAGCCCGGTGGCGAAGGCCAGCCGCGCCAGCGGTCCCGTGGCGTAGGAGACCACCACCTCGGCCAGCCCGTCGTCGGGCCGGGCCGCCGGGGTCAGCGGCGTGCCGCCGCCGATCGTGGCGCCGTTCCCGACGCCGGCCATGAGCACGCGGCGGCGGCCGGTGCACACCTGGGCGCCGTCCACCCTGATCCGCAGCCGCCATCCGCCCGTCCCCGCGCCCGCCAGCACCGCGCCCACCGCGTACGCGGCCCGGCTGAGCAGCGGCTTCAGCGGCGCGGCCCGCTCGGCGGCGTGCGCCCCCACGCCGAGGTGCGCGGCGTTGACCACGATGCCGCCGTCGTCGTCGATCAGCAGGTCCACGGGCCGTTCGTGCCCCGCCAGCACGACGCGGGCCGCCTCGGCCGGGTCGAGCGGGATGCCCAGCGTGCGGGCCAGGTCGTTGCCGGTGCCCATGGGGATCAGCCCGACCGGGCCGGCGTCCAGGCGGCCGTGCTCCAGCAGCGCGGCGACCAGCGCGTGCACGCTCCCGTCGCCGCCCATCACCACCGGGACCCGGTCGTCGTGCGACCGCGCGGCCTCCCGCGCGTCGCCGTCGCAGACCCGCACGTCGGCCTCCGCCCGCAGCAGCCGCAGCACCTCCCGCGTGCTGTCGTCGCCGACGCCGCCGGCCTGCCGGTTGCAGATCACCAGAAGTCTCACGGGTCCTCCCCTTCCCTTCCGCTGGGCGGATCGGTCTCTTCCCCGGGCGCCTGGCACAATGCCCCGCCGCCGGAACCCGTTCGCAGGGCGGAGGTCCGGCGCGCGGGACGCGGCGGCGCGCTTTCCATGGCATTCCTGATGGTTCCCGACGGCTTCTATGGCGTTCCTAAGGTTCCCCGACGGTGGGGTGAAGGTGGCCGCGGTTGAGTTGCCGCAGCGGGCCGGGCCACTGGGGACCGGCCGCCAGAAGGGCAAACCGACATGAACCCACGAAAGACCGCGCTGGCCCTCGGGGCGGCGGCGGCCCTGACGCTGGCCGCCTCCGGGGCGGTGCCGGCCGCGGCGGCCGGCCCGTGTGCCCAGGTCTCGTCGACGTGCTCGCCCGCTGACGTGGCCAAGGACCACGCGGGCGAGAAGACCGCCGACGTGAAGGCCGGCGTGAAGGCCGGCGTACGGACCGACGTGCGGAAGGACCCCGGCGGCGGGAAGCCGCGCGACGGCAGGCCCGGCTGCGGCCCCGAGAAGACGGACCACCAAGGAAAGCCGGGTGAACCAGACAAGAAGGACCACGGCATCTCCCGGGAGGCGTTCGCCAAGGCGCTCGCGGCCGAGCTGGGCGTCGGGTACGACCGCGCCCTGCACGCCGTCAAGGAGCTGGACGCCCTGACGAAGAAGGGCCGCGTGGACCCGGACTCGGCCGGGTTCGCCTCGGTGGCCGAGCACCTCGGCATCACGCCGGACCGGCTGGAGCAGGCGCTGCGGAACGTCAAACGCGCGCTGGCCGGTGCCGAGCCCGCATAGAGACCGGCATCGATCTTCCTCAGCCGGGGGTGCGGAGGGGAGAGTGGCACCATGCACGTCCTTGTTGCCGACGACGACGAGGCGGTCCGCCGCTCCCTGACCCACGCGCTCACCCGCGAGGGCTACGACGTCAGCGTCGCCGCCGACGGCCTGCGCGCCCTGGAGGCGGCCGGCGGCGGACGTCAGGACGCGGTGGTGCTGGACATCATGATGCCCGGCCTGGACGGCCTGGAGGTGTGCCGCCGCCTGCGGGCCGCGGGCGACCGCACCCCGATCCTGATGCTCACCGCCCGCGACCTGGTCGGCGACCGGGTCGCGGGCCTGGACGCGGGCGCCGACGATTACCTGGTCAAGCCGTTCGCGCTGGAGGAGCTGCGGGCCAGGCTGCGCGCGCTGCTGCGCCGCAGCGCGCCCGCGCAGGGGCTGCTCCGCCACGCCGACCTGGAGCTGGACCCGGCCGCCTGCCGGGCCAGCCGCGGCGGCCGGCCGCTCGACCTGACCAGGACCGAGTACACCCTGCTGAAGGTGTTCCTGCGCAACCCGGGCCGGGTGCTCAGCCGCGAGGTCATCTTCGACTCGGTCTGGGGGTACGACTTCGGGCCGTCCTCGAACGCGTTGTGGGTCTACATCAGCTACCTGCGGGCCAAGCTGGAGGCCGGGGGAGAGCCGCGGCTGATCCAGACCGTCCGCGGCCTGGGGTACGTGCTGCGGGAGGAGCCGTGAGGCTGCGCACCAGGGTCGCGCTGACGGTCGCCGCCGTGGTGGCCGCCGCGCTGCTGGCGGTCTCGCTGGTGGTCTACCCGGCGGCCGCGGCGGGGCTGGCCGGCCAGCACGACGGGGAGCTGGTGCTGGCCGCCGGGCAGGCGCCGCGGCTGCTGGAGTCGCTGAAGGCCGCCGACTCGCCGCTGCCGGCCAGGCCCCTCCCGGTGGGCAACACGCTGCTGCAGTTCTGCCCCGACCCGACGCTGACCGGCCCGACCAAGGGGTTCGTGCCGCTGGCCGAGCAGGACCAGGCGGTCGCGTTCGGCAAGCTGCCCCCCTACTTCCGGGACGTCACCCACGACGGCGTGCGCTACCGGCTCTACACCGCCCCGCTCAACCTGGGCAAGGGCGTCCTGGTGCGCACGGCGTTCCCGCTGAACCGCGACGAGGAGACGCTGAACGCGCTGAAGCTGCTGCTGGCCGCACTGACCCTCGGCGGCGCGCTGGTCGCGGCGGCGGGCGCGCGGCTCCTCGCCGGCCGGGCGCTGCGGCCCGTCGCCCGGCTGACGGCCGTGGTGGAGCGGGTCACCGCCACCGGCACCCTCACCGCCGACGGGCTGGACGGCATGGGCGCCGGACGGGACGAGGTGGCCCGCCTGGCCGGCTCGTTCACCACGATGACGCACGCGCTGCGCGAGTCGGTGCTGGCCCAGCGGCGCCTGGTCGCCGACGCCTCCCACGAGCTGCGCACGCCGCTGACCAGCCTCACCACGAACCTGGAGCTGCTGGAGGAGGGACGCGGTACGGCCGACCCGCATGCCCCGGCCCTGGTGCACGAGGCCCGCGTCCAGGCCGAGGAGCTGCGGGTGCTGGTCAACGACCTGGTCGAGCTGGCCAGGCACGGCGACGTCGAGCTGCACCTGGAGGACGTGCGGCTCGACCTGGTGGCCGGACGCGTGCTGGCCAGGGCCGCGGCCCGCGCCCCGCACGTACGGCTGCGCGGCGAGCTGGCCGAGTGCCTGGTGACGGCCGACGCCGACGCGGTCGAACGGGCGGTCTCCAACCTGGTGGACAACGCGATCAAGTGGAGCCCGCCCGGGGGCGTGGTCCTGGTACGGGTGGACGCCGCGGGCTCGTTGTCGGTGGCCGACCAGGGCCCCGGCATCGCGGCCCACGACCTGCCGTTCGTGTTCGACCGGTTCTACCGCGCCGAGTCGGCCCGTTCCCTGCCGGGTTCGGGGCTCGGTCTGGCCATCGTCCGCCAGATCGCCGAGGCGCACGCCGGATCGGTACGCGCCGAGCCGCTGCGGCCCGGCGTACGGCTGGTCCTCGCGCTGCCCCCGAGCGCGACCTGACACTGAGGGCGCGACCACGGGCGCGGACCCCCGCACCCGCGGCCGCGCCGGTCATGGGGCCGGTCATGGGGGCCGGTCATGGGGGCCGGCGGGCTCCGGTCAGTGAGCCCCGGCGACGGGCACCGCGGGCGTGGCGGGCGCGGCGGGCCGGGGCATCGGGCGCGGCGGCAGCGCCGTCAGCACCAGGCCGAGCACCGCCCACAGCCCGAGCACCGTCAGCGGGACGGCCAGGGCCGCGCCGTCGAAGTAGACCACGCTGCGCACCAGTTCGAGCGCCGACCGGGTGGGCAGCACGTAGCCGAGCGCCGCGTACCAGGGCTCGATGAACGCGGCGCCGAACGGGCCACCGCTGGCCGGCAGGCCGATCGGGATGAACAGCACGGCCGCCGCGATCACGCCGCGCGGCCCGAAGCGGCGCATCAGCCCGTTCACCGACACCGAGACCAGGAAGATCACCGCGCCGGAGACGGCCAGGAGCCCGAGCGGGGCGCCGGTGAGCGCGCCGAGCAGGCCGTCGACGACCCAGGTGAGCGCCAGGCCGCCGGTCACCGCGCCGAGCGCGAGCACCGCGAGGCGCAGCCCCCGGTGCATCATCGGCTGCATGCGCATCGTGAGCACGGTCGTCGCCAGCGCGGTCAGCAGCAGGCCCAGCACGTAGAACATGCCGGACACGCCGGAGGAGTCGCCCTCGGCCAGCGGCCGCACATCCTCGACCGCGAGCTGCCGTCCGGCGGCGCGCTGCATCAGGGCGGTGAAGTGCGGGGCCGCCGTGTCGCCGCCCGCGCTGGCGACCAGCAGCCGGCCCTCGCCCGCCAGGTAGGCGGCCTCGACCTCGCGCCGGAGCACCGCCGCCCGCGCGCCGGCCGCGTCGGCGTACGGGCGCGCGTCCACGGCCCCGCCCGCGGCCTGCTCCAGCCGGGCGGCGTCGGGGCCCACCACGGCGAGCGGCACCCCGTGCGGAACCGGGTGGTGCAGCGCTCCGACGAACGAGCCGATGATCACGGCGCCGACGACCGCGGACACCAGATAGGCGACCGCGACTCGAACAGCGGGATTCTTCATGACGCTCCTCAGTTGTCCACCCGGCTCAGGTCCTGGTGGCGGCCCGCACGACGGGCGCCGCCGCCCTCACCTTGCCGGTTAGAGCGCGCGCTAAGTCAAGGCGTCGGACTCGGATCTGGCCCGCGAATGTTCCAGGAAGTTGAACGTCATCACCACGAGCACCAGGGCGGCCACGGACAGCAGCGCCGGCGCCTGCAACGAGATCGGGATGATCGCCAGGCTGGCCACCGGCATGGCGAGCTGCGGCCCCGACCACTTGCCGAAGATGTGCCAGCGGGCGTAGCAGAACGTCGCGAAGTACAGGGCGCAGCCGCCGAACAGCAGCGCGGTCACGGGTGGGGCGAAGACCTGGCCCGGATGGGAGACGACCTCGGCCATGCCCACTGCCATCGCCATGATCGACCCGATGAAGGCCAGGTGGCCGTAGGAGAAGACGCGCCGGATCAGGTCGGTGCGGATCACGGCCTCGTCCAGGGCCTTGGGCAGCGACTCGGCGGCGAAGATGAAGTACACCCACCACAGCGCGCAGGCCAGCACGAACGTCGCGGCGACCGCGCCGATCGAGCCCACGGCCAGCGGGCGCGCCGACGACGCCTGCGCGCCGATGGCCAGGATCGGCTCACCCATCGCGATGATCAGCAACAGGCCGAACCGCTCGGGTAAGTGATGGGGGTGGAAGGTGACCCGCACCAGGTGGCTGCGGGTCAGCACCGGCGCGGCCAGGTCGATGGCGGCGGCCGCGGCCCAGACCCACACCCGCGTGCCGCTGTCCAGCAGGCCCCCGGCCAGCAGCAGCGGCCCGGTCACGCACACCGAGAGCGTGAAGGGGTTGACCAGCTCGAACGGCCGGCCGCGGAAGTACAGGGCGGCCAGCAGCGAGCGCTGGGCGAAGTAGGCGGCGCCGAACATCAGGCCGCGCTCCTCGTAGGCCAGGGGGGTGGCCAGCGCCATGAACAGGCCGCACAGGCTGAGCGCCAGGATGCCCAGCCGGTCGGGGGTGTTGTTGACGTCGCGGGTGTTGGCGTGCACCGCCATGCCCACCCAGGCCCAGTACGTCGGCACCAGCACGACGACGGCCTGCCCCACGCTGCCCCAGCCGTGGCCGCGGTGGAGCAGGTCGGACAGCTGGGTGACGGCGAACACGAAGACCAGGTCGAAGAAGAGCTCGACCCAGGTGACTTGCTTGTCTGCTTTCGGCTTCATCGAGCGGTGTGACTCCTCGTACGTCGTTCGGGTGCTCACGCGGGCAGCAACGCGGGCTCGGCGCCCGCGTCCAGCCGCCAGCGCACGTCGAAGGCGTAGGCGGCCGAGGCCAGCGTGACGTGGTGGTGCCAGCCGTGAAAGGAACGGCCCTCGTAGTCGAACAGCCCGAAGCCCTCGGCCAGCTCGCCGATGGCGTGGGCGGCCCGCCAGCGGGACTTGGCCAGCGCGACCAGCTCCTGCGCCGGCACGGACATGTTCGTCAGCCAGAACGCCCGCGGCCGCGGCCGGCCGAGCGGCCACTCCACCAGCAGCCTGCGCGAGCGCGCCTGTTCGTCGGAGACCGGCAGGAGGACGAACTGCGAACGCAGCGACCGCCCCCGCGGCCCCTCCCACCAGGCCACCGTGCGCCGCTCCACCCCGGCCGCGGCCTGCGCCGCCTCGGCCAGCGCGACGCGGGCCCGCGGGCCGCCCCCGCGCACCACGCTCATCGAGGCCCTGACCCGGTGGCGGGCGTCGACCTCGACGACGTAGTCGAGGCCGCGGTCCTCCAGGCCGCGCAGCAGGTCGGCGACGCCCCTGACGTGGGTGAGGTCGGCCACCAGCGGCGCGACGGGCGTGCCCCAGTCGAGCGTCAGGTCGTCGACCAGGTCGATCACGTGCTCGCCGAAGGGGCGGTGCCGCTCCTGGTCGGGCACGTGCGCCCGGGCCCGCCGGTCGTGGTCGGCCTCCCACGAGTGCGGCAGGCACAGCCGCCAGTTGACCGGCACGGCCGCCTCGCCCGAGCTCATCAGCACGGCCGCGCCCACCTGGCAGTTGACCGTGCGGCCGAGGCCGCGCACGTACTGGCGCTCGACGCCCGCCGACCAGCGGCCGTGCTTGGCGAAGGCCACCTCCTCCACCAGCCACGCGGCCGGGGGCGCGCCGGCCGCCAGCACGTCGGCGACGGTGCGGCGGACCGGGCGCGGGTCCCAGCGGCTCTGGTTGACGAACTGCTGGAGCGACTGGCCGTTGTGCGGGCCGCCCACCTCGTCGGCGATGCGCTGGATGGACTTGCGCCCGCCCGCGTGCAGCAGCCCCAGCACGTACGACTCGGCCGCGCTACGCTGGTCGGAGCGCGGCAGCGAACCGAATATCGTACCGAAGAATTCCGCGAACTCTTCGCGCTCGTTCACCGCGAGTTCTCTCATGACCGCCCCTCACCTGCATTAGAGAAGATCCGTAATGGCGAACGCGGTCAGGATCGCAGTTAAGTTTTGGTTCGCACAAGAGAGTAACACCAAGGTGGCAGCGGAGCTGTCCGGGAGTATTAAAGGGAGTACTCCCTGAGGCATCTACCGGGTGCTCATCGATAACCCGGTATTACATCACACGCGGCCTCAGTCAGGATGTGCGGGTAATGGACTTGCCGCCCGATGAGTCTGGAGTGCACTCTTGCATCCGCCGGAATCATGTGATCATATGATGCGGGGATCTGCGCCGGTGACTGAGTAAGGCGACACACACTACGGGGGATGACCAGTGCAGTGCAACATCCAGCCCACGGTTGTGATAGCCGAGCGGATCGAGGCCCATAAGGCTGCGATCTTGGCACAGCTGTGCGGCGAAATTGAAGAATCAACTTCCGGGGCCGCTCCCGGCGAGTGCGCGGAGTTGGCGGAAGAGCTTCTCGACCTGATGGTGGCCCGGCTCAAGGCCAGTACGGACCGTTCTTCCGGGGCCCTGGCCGGGCCGATGGACGGTGGCCGCGGCGACGCCCGGGAATGGCGGCGAATTTCCCGCGACCTGCATGATCGGGTGGGCCACGAGATCAGCGTGGCGAGCCGGCAGCTGGAGCTCGCCGAAATCGGTCACGCACGTGGTACGGACGGTTTCCCGGTGCATGTGAAGGAGGCGAAGGCCGCGCTGCTGAGAGCCCACCAGGAAATCCGCGACGTCATATCCGACCTGCGCGTTCACGCCCATTGGCCGGGAATGGAGCAAGCGCTCGTGCGGCTCATGACGACCATTGTGGACCCGCGGCTGGAGCATCGCGTCACCCTTATCGGCGATGTCGAGGGCCTGCCTCCGCGTATTCGGGACGAGTTATTCCTGATATTACGCGAAGCCATTACCAACAGCATCTCCCACGCGGGCGCCGACCTGCTCGAAGTGTGCGTCAAGATTGCGCACGACCGGATCACAGCAATTGTGCGGGACAATGGCCGGGGTTTCTCGGGGTGGCGCGCGAAACAGGGGAACGGCCTGACCTCCATGCGCGAGCGCGGGGTCGCTCTGGGCGGCCTGGTGACCATAGAGAGCACCCCCGGGAAGGGCACCGAGGTCGTCTTCCGTGCCCCTGTCCGGCCTGTCCGGGACGAGCGGCCGAAGGAAACATCGGATGCAAAGAGAAGGCAGCATTGACGTCCTCATCGCCGACGACCACACGATCCTGCGGGAGACGCTCAAGCAGACGCTGGAGCTCGAACCCGACCTTCGTGTCGTCGCCACCGCGGGGGACGCGCGCGCGGCGGTGAAGTCGGCCGAGGCGCTGCGGCCGGACGTCGTGGTGCTCGACGTGGAGATGCCCGGCGACGGCGTCGTGCGCACCACCACCCACATCCACCGGGTCTCGCCCCGGTCCCGCGTCATCGTGCTGAGCATGTACGACGACCCGGTGCTGGTGCAGGAGCTGATCGCCCACGGCGTGCGCGGCTACCTGCTCAAGAGCGTCGGCCGGGAGGAGCTGGTGCAGGCCATCCGCGGCGTCTGCGCGGACGCCGAGCGCGTGGTCCTGTCGGTGTCGCGGGAGAGCCTGATGATGTCCGGCCGGCCGCGCGCCGGGAAGCTGTCCGAGCGGGAGCTGAGCGTGCTGTCCCTGGCCGCCCAGGGCCTCAGCAACGCCCAGATCGCCACCCGGCTGATGATCGCCGAAGGCACGGTCAAGCGTCACCTGCGCAACATCTTCACCAAACTCGACGCCACCTCCCGCCTCGACGCGGTGAACAAGGCCATGGCCGCCTCACTGCTGACGCTCTGACGCCTCCTCCGCCATGGCCGCGTCACCGCTGACGCTCTGACGCCCCCTCTCCGGGGACCAGCCAGAGCGTCGCCAGCGGCGGCAGCAGCACCTCGGCGACCGCACCCCCCTCCGAGCAGATGACCGAGCCCAGGTTGCCGAGGTTCCCGCCGCCGTAACAGGCGGCGTCGGTATTGAGCGCCTCGTGCCAGCGCCCGCCGGAGGGGAGCGCCAGCCGGTGCCCGTGCCGCGGCACCGGCGACAGGTTGCTCACGCACACCAGCGGCGCCCCCCCACCGGTCCCGGCGCACGAAGGAGTAGACGCTGGAACCGGCGTCGTCGGCGTCGATCCAGGTGAAGCCGCCGGGGGAGCAGTCCAGCCGCCACAGCGCCGGGGTGGCGGCGTAGCGCCGGTTGAGGTCCCTGACCAGGTCGCGCACGCCCTTGTGCCGCGGGTCGCGCAGCAGCGCCCAGTCCAGCTCGCGGTCATGGGACCACTCGCTGCCCTGCGCGAACTCCTGGCCCATGAACAGCAGCTTCTTGCCCGGATGCGCCCACATGAAGGCCAGGTACGCGCGCAGGTTGGCCAGCCGCTGCCACTCGTCGCCCGGCATCTTGCCGGCCAGCGAGCCCTTGCCGTGCACCAGCTCGTCATGGCTGAGCGGCAGCACGAAGTCCTCGGCGTACGCGTACGTCAGCCCGAACGTCAGCGCGTGATGGTGGTACGGCCGGTGCACCGGGTCGCGCCGCATGTAGCCGAGCGTGTCGTGCATCCAGCCCATGTTCCACTTGAAGTCGAACCCCAGCCCGCCGGCGGACGTCGGCCTCGTCACCCCCTCCCACGCCGTGGACTCCTCGGCGATCGTCAGCGCCCCGGGACAGCGCCGGTGGACGGCGTCGTTCAGCTCCCGCAGGAACGCGATCGCCTCCAGATGCTCCCTGCCGCCGTGCGCGTTGGGCCGCCAGGCGCCGTCCGGGCGGGAGTAGTCCAGGTACAACATCGAGGCGACGGCGTCCACGCGCAGCGCGTCGACGTGGAACTCCTCGCACCAGTACAGGGCGTTGGCGATGAGGAAGTTGCGCACCTGCGGGCGGCCCAGGTCGAAGGTGAGCGTGCCCCAGTCGGGGTGCTCGCCGCGCAGCGGGTCGGGGTGCTCGTACAGGGGGCCGCCGTCGAAGCGGGCCAGTGCCCAGTCGTCGCGCGGGAAGTGCGCGGGCACCCAGTCGAGTATCACCCCGATCCCGGCCAGGTGCAGCGCCTCGACCAGGGCGCGGAAGTCGTCCGGGGTGCCGTAACGGGAGCTCGGCGCGTAGTAGGAGGAGATCTGGTAGCCCCACGAGCCGCCGAAGGGATGCTCGGCCACCGGCATGAGCTCCACGTGGGTGAAGCCCATGCCGCGCAGGTACCCGGGCAACTGCTCGGCCAGGTCGCGGTAGGTCAGGCCGCGCCGCCAGGAGCCCAGGTGCAGCTCGTACACGCTCATGGGCGCCTCGCGGGCCGGGCCGTCGCCGCGGGCGGCCAGCCACGCGCCGTCGCGCCAGCGGTGCCGCGAGGTGAACACCACCGAGGCGGTGCGCGGCGGGTGCTCGGCCGCCAGGGCCAGCGGGTCGGCCTTGCGCCGGGTCCGGCCGTCCGCGCCGGTGATCTCGTACATGTACCGGCAGCCGTCGCCGGCCCCGGGCACGAACAGCTCCCACAGGCCGCCGCCGGGCGCCCGGCGCAGCGCGTGCCCGGCGCCGTCCCAGCCGTTCAGGTCGCCCACCAGCCGCACCTCGCGCGCGCCCGGCGCCCACACCGCGAACGAGACGCCCGCCACGCCGCCCACCGTCCGGGTGCGGCCGCCCAGCGCCCGCCACAGCTCCTCGTGCCTGCCCTCGCCGATGAGGTGCAGGTCCAGCTCGCCCAGGACGGACGGTCCCCCGCCGGTCAGGACGTCCATCACCGCTCCACCGTCAGGATGTGCGCCGGCTGCCTGGACGGGTCCAGCCGCACGAAGTTGCGCGCCCCCCACTGGTAGACCTCGCCGGTCAGCTCGTCGCGCACCCGGAAGGACGGCCCGAGGTCGGGCAGGTCCAGCGTCACCGTGGCCTGCCGCACGTGGTGCGGATCGAGGTTGACCACGACGATCACGGTGTCCTCGCCCGCCTGCTTGGCGAAGCAGAGCACGGCGTCGTCGTCGGCGTGCTGGAAACGCAGGTTGCGCAGCAGGCGCAGGGCCGGATGGCGGCGGCGGACCCGGTTCAGCGCGGCCAGGAAGGGCGCCAGCGTGCCGCCCGCCGACCAGTCGCGCGGCCGGTACTGGTACTTCTCCGAGTCCTTGTACTCCTCGCTGCCCGGCGCGGCCGGCTCCCGCTCGCACAGCTCGAACCCGGCGTACACGCCCCAGGTCGGGGAGGCCGTCGCGGCCAGCGCGGCCCGCACCCGGAACGCGGCCGGCCCGCCCTCCTGCAGGTAGGCGTGCAGGATGTCCGGCGTGTTGACGAACAGGTTCGGCCGCATGTACGCCGCCGCCTCCCCGGCCAGCTCGCCCAGGTAGCTCTCCAGCTCCGGCTTGGCGTTGCGCCAGGTGAAGTAGGTGTAGGACTGCTGGAAGCCGACCGCGGCCAGCGTGTGCATGATCGCCGGCCGGGTGAACGCCTCGGCCAGGAAGACGACGTCCGGGTCGGTGCGGTTGATCTCGGCGATCAGGCGTTCCCAGAAGAACACCGGCTTGGTGTGCGGGTTGTCCACCCGAAAGATCCGCACCCCGTGGCCCATCCAGTGGCGCAGCACCCGCAGCGACTCGGCCAGGATGCCGCCGGGGTCGGCGTCGAAGCAGATCGGGTAGATGTCCTGGTACTTCTTGGGCGGGTTCTCGGCGTAGGCGATGCTGCCGTCGGGCCGGTGCTCGAACCACCGCGGGTGCTCCCGTACCCACGGGTGGTCGGGCGAGCACTGCAACGCGAAGTCCAGCGCCACCTCCAGGCCCAGCTCGGCGGCCCTGGCCACGAAGAAGTCGAAGTCGTCGATCGTCCCCAGGTCGGGGTGGACGGCGTCGTGCCCGCCCGCCGCCGAGCCGATCGCCCACGGCGAGCCGGGGTCGTGCGGCCCGGCGATGGGCGAGTTGCCCGGCCCCTTGCGGTTGGTCCGGCCGATCGGATGGATCGGCGGCAGGTAGACCACGTCGAAGCCCATCGCCGCGACGGCGGGCAGCCGCTCGGCCGCGGTCCGGAAGGTGCCCGAGCGCGGCGGGTGACAGCCCGTGGGGTCCACCACGGCGCCCTCGGAGCGGGGGAAGAACTCGTACCAGGCCCCGTACAGCGCCCGTTCGCGCTCCACCAGCAGCGGCAGGTCCTCACCGGCCGTCACGTGGTCGCGCAGCGGCCGGCGGGCCAGCGTCCGCAGCACCGGCTCGGCCAGCGCGATCGCCAGCCGCGCCTCGGGGTCCAGTTCGCCGTCGCGCAGCGTCGCGGCGGCCACGCGCAGCAGCCGGGCGTCGGCGGGCGGCACCTCGGGCTGGGCGGCGGCCCTGGTCAGCAGCCGGGCGCCGGCCTCCATCGTGACGGCCACGTCGATCGCGGCGGGGATCTTCACCTCGGCCACGTGCAGCCAGGTCGCCACCGGGTCGCTCCACGCCTCCACCCGGAACGTCCACTCGCCCTCCCGGTGGGCGGCCACCTCGGCCGCGTACCGGTCGGAGCCCTGGGAGACGGCCGCCATCGGGATCCAGGCGGCCTGCTTGCCGTCGGGGTCGGTGAGCACGACGTTCGCGCCCACCACGCCGTGCCCCTCACGGAACAGCGTCGCCGACACCTCGAACGGCTCGCCCGGCACCGCGCGCGCGGGCCGGCACCCGCCCGCCACGACGGGCCGGACGCCCACGACGGGCACGCGGCCCGCGGCGATCTCGGAGATCTCGGTCAACACCAGCGTCTCAGTCATGTGTCACGCGTCCTGCAGGTCGGCGATGGTCTCGAACGAGGTGCCGGCGGCGGCCTCGCAGTGCGCCGGCACGGTCAGCCCCGGGTACACCGTCACCCCGGACAGCCGCACGCCGGCCTGAACCGTCACTCCGTTGCCCAGCGCGCTGTAGCCGCTCAGCACGGTCACGCAGTCCACGAACGACTCCACCGTGACCATCGTCCCCACGTGCGTGTCGGTGAGCCGCGCCCAGGGGCCGATGATCGCGCCGTCCAGGCAGGCCACCCGCTGCAGCCGGCATCCGGTGTGCAGGTCGACGCCGTCGCCGATCGCGGAGTCGGAGACGACCACGCCGGGGCCGATCTCGACGTCCCGGCCGATGTGCACGTTCGGCCCGATCCTGACCAGGCCCGCGCTGATCTTCTCGGCCAGCGTCATGCCCGACGTCGCGTCCCGCTGGCGCAGCGAGGACTCGTGGATGCGCACGTTGCCCGGGTAGGCGCGCAGCATGCCCTTGAGCACGTGCGGGTAGCCGCCGCTCAGCGCGTCGGTCAGCGTGCCGAGATAGTCGCGCAGGTTGCCCAGGTCGCCCAGCTTGGCGATGGGCGCGATGCCGACCCGGTGCCCGGCCTCCACCAGCCACGGGAGCAGGTCGTGCCCCCAGTCGAGCCGGTGGCGGGCCAGCTCGGCCAGCGCCGGCTCCCCGGCCAGCTTCCGCAGCCGCCCGCAGTCGACCAGGTAAAGTCCGGCGTTGACGGGCACCCGGGCCGGGTCGGCGGCCAGGGCGTGCACCTCGGCCAGCGGTGGTTTCTCCACGAAACGCCGGATCTGCCCGGACGCGTCCGTGACCATCGTGCCGTACTTGCCTGCCACCTCCTCGGCCGGCCGCTCGACCACGGCCACGGTGACCACCGCGTCGCTGTCGCGGTGGCGGCGGACCAGCTCCTCCAGGTCGAACTCGAACAGCGAGTCGGTCGGGAAGACCAGCGCCAGGCCGTCGAGCTGCCAGTAGTCCAGGCTGCTCAGCGTCGCCTCGCCGGAACCGGTGTTGGTCCAGTCCATCCGGGGCCGCGAGTAGCGCACGCGCACGCCCAGCCCCTCGCCGTGGCCGAGCACGTCCTTGGCCTGGTAGCGGTTCTCCCGGCCGTTGGCGATCAGGTAGAAGTCGCTGACCCCCTGGTCGCGCAGGGCCATGATCTGCCATTCGATGACCGGCCGTCCGGCGAAGCAGACCGTGGCCTTGCTCCGCAGGTGGCCGGGGGCCTCCAGGGTGAGCGGCCGGGCCCTGAGACCCTGTCCGCCCGCCAATGCGATTCCGGCGATCTCGTTCATTGTCCGTACTTCCCCGTGGGTGTCCTACGTAGAGCGATCATGGTGATGTCGTCGAACTGCTCGGCGGACCCGATGTGCGCGCTGATCTCCCGTTCGAGCCTGTCCAGCAGGTCGTCCGCGCCGGTGGCGGGCTGCGAGACGAGGGTCAGCATGAGCTCCTCGCTGAAGAAGCGGCCGGACTCGTCCCTGGCCTCGGGCACGCCGTCGGTGTAGGCGAACAGCAGGTCCCCCTGGTCCAGGTGGGCCCTGCCGACCTCGAAGACGGAGTCGGGCACCAGCCCCAGCGCCGGCCCGGTGGGACGCAGCAGGGTGTGGCCGCCGCCCGCGTGGCGGATGATGGGCGGGTTGTGCCCGCAGTTGATGTAGACCAGCGCGCCGGTGACCGGGTCGAGCACGCCGAAGAACAGCGTGGCGAAGTAGCCCTGGCGCAGGTGGTTGGCGGTCAGGTAGTCGTTGGTCGCGATCACCGCGCGCAGCAGCGGCGTGGCGTCGTCCTGCACCAGGCCGGCCTCGCCGGTCTCCACGTGGGCGGCCGTGTGCCGCAGCAGGGTCCTGATCAGGGCCATGAACAGGGCGGCGCCGACGCCCTTGTCGCACACGTCGGCCACCACCAGCCCGATCCGCGACCCGCCCAGCAGCTCCAGGGCGTCGTAGAAGTCCCCCGCGACCTCCCTGGCCGGCTGGAACCGGACGGTGAGCTGCCAGCCGGCGCGGGCCGGCAGCGCCTCGGGCAGGAAGCCCGCCTGGATCTCCCGCCCGATCTGCAGCTCGCGCTCGTACTTCAGCACCGCCTCCTCCTCGGCGCCCGGGAAGCGCCCGAACACCTGGCCCGCCCGCAGCCTGCGGTGCAGCAGCTCCGGCACGAAGGGCGGGACGACGTAGTCCAGCCCGGCCAGCACGTGCGGTTCCAGCTGACGCAGGTCGCCGTCGGTGAACGCGACCACGACGGGCGGCCGCGCGCCGGCCTGGACGACCCGCGTCACCTCGCGCACGACCTCCACGTCGAGGCTCGCGTTCACCAGCAGCAGACCGGTGGGCGGAGGCGCCTCGGCCAGCAGCTGCTCGGGGGTGCGCCTGGCCACGGGAGCGCCGTCGGCGGCCAGCAGCAGGCACAGCTCTTCCGCTGCTGGTGATGGGCCGCTGACGACGAGGGTCACCTCCGCATCCATCGGTACCTCCTAGACGCGGTTCATGATGATGGTCGTCCGGTTACGACCCGAGCTGTACTCGTAGCGGACCTGGTCGGCGACCGTACGGGCCAGGTAGACGCCCAGCCCGCCCGGCCGGCGCTCGCCCAGCGGCCGTTCCAGGTCGGGAACGGCCTCGTAGGCGGTCGGGTCGAACGGCGGCGCCGAGTCGGTCAGGCGCAGCCACACCCGGCCCGGCTCCACCCCGCCGGTCAGCTCCAGCTCGCCCGGCCGGTCGCGGTGGCCGTGCGTGATGATGTTGACGATCAGCTCCTCGGCGGCCAGCCGCAGCCAGTGGGCGCGCGTGCGGGTCAGCCCGCCGAGCGCGCTCAGCGTCTGCACGTAGGCCATCAGCTCGTCCAGCGACTCGGGCTCGGCGGGGAGCCTGAGCCGCTCCATGGCCTGCCTACTCGGGGATCGCATCGCTGAAGTCCACGCTGTGGTGGAAGCCGACCAGCCGGATGGTCTGCTCGATGGCGTCGTTGGCGCCGACCAGCACGATGCGCACGTCGTCGGCCAGCTTCTGCCGGGCGAACACCAGCCCGCGCAGCCCGGCCGAGGACATGTAGCTGAGCTGCGACATCTCCAGCACCAGCAGCTCGGCCGCGGCCTCGGCCGCGCGCTCCACCTCCCTCCTGAAGGTCTCGGCGGTCAGGGCGTCCAGCTCGCCCTCCAGCGTGATCAGTGCGGTGCTGCCGTCGTGGGTCAGGATCGCGTTGAACGACATGGGATCTCCTTCGGGGATTTCAGTGGTGGGCGCGGCCGACCAGCGCGACCGCGGCCCGCGGGCCGACGACGATCCGCCGCTGGTCGGCCAGCGGCGGCTCCTGGCCCGGCGGGTGGACGTCGCCGGGGGCGGCGGCGGCGGTGTCGGCGAACAGGTGCCACACCGCGCCGTCCGGCAGGACGGGCAGCTCCAGCTCCCGCGCCTGCCAGTGGGTGTTGGCGGCCAGGTACAGGTGCTCCGCGCCGCCGCCGGCCGCCGGGCCGCTGCGCAGCATCGCCACCAGCGTGCTGTCCGGCGACCAGTCGGGCCGGCCGGCCCGCTCGCCGTGCCAGGACACCTGCGGCAGCCCGCCGGCGCCCTCGTCGCCGCACGGGTGGCGGCGGTCACGCACCATCGGGTGCGCGGCGCGGAAGGCGACGCACTCGCGCACGAACCGCAGCAGGCCGCCGTTGCGCTCGGTCAGGGCCCAGTCGAACCACGACAGCGGGCCGTCGTGGCAGTAGGCGTTGTTGTTGCCCTGCTGGGTGCGGCCGACCTCGTCGCCGGCCAGGATCATCGGGATGCCCTGGCTGAGCAGGAGCAGCAGCATCGCGTTCCTGGCCTGCCGCCCGCGCAGCGCCAGCACCTCGGCGTCCTGGGTCGGGCCCTCGGCGCCGCAGTTCCAGCTCTGGTTGTCGTCGTTGCCGTCGCGGTTGTCCTCGCCGTTGGCCTCGTTGTGCTTGCCGTCGTAGGCGAACAGGTCCGCCAGCGTGAACCCGTCGTGGCAGGTGACGAAGTTGACCGAGGCCAGCGTGCCGCGGGAGGCGTACAGGTCGGGCGAGCCGACCAGCCGGGTGGCCAGCTCGCCGGCCGAGCCGGGGGCGGCCTTCAGGAAGCGGCGCAGCGCGTCGCGGTAGCGGCCGTTCCACTCCGACCAGCGCTGGTAGCCGGGGAAGGAGCCCACCTGGTACAGGCCGCCCGCGTCCCACGCCTCGGCGATCAGCAGGCAGTCGCGCAGCAGCGGATCGTGGGCCAGCGTCTCGATCAGCGGCGGGTTCGCCAGCGGCGCGCCGTCCTGGCCGCGGTCCAGGATCGCGGCCAGGTCGAAGCGGAAGCCGTCGATGTGGTACTCGCCGGCCCAGTAGCGCAGGCAGTCGAGCACGTAGTCGCGCACCACCGGGTGGTTGCAGTTGAAGGTGTTCCCGGTGCCGCTGAAGTTGTAGTAGTAACCCTCCGGCGTGAGCATGTAGTACGTGCCGTTGTCCAGGCCGCGGAAGTGGATGGTCGGGCCGTTCTCGTTGCCCTCGGCCGTGTGGTTGAAGACCACGTCCAGCACCACCGCGATCCCGGCCCGGTGCAGCTCCTTGACCAGGTTCTTGAACTCGTCGGACTGCATGCCGTACCGGCCGGTGGCCGCGTAGCCGGCCTTGGGCGCGAAGAAGCCCAGCGTCGAATAGCCCCAGTAGTTGTACAGGCGCTCGCCGGTGACCGGGTTGACCCGGCTCATGTCGAACTCGTCGAACTCGAAGACCGGCATCAGCTCCACGCAGTTGACGCCGAGCGCCTTCAGGTAGGGGATCTTCTCGATCAGCCCCGCGTACGTGCCCGGCGCCGACACCCCCGAGGACGGGTCCGCCGTGAAACCGCGCACGTGCAGCTCGTAGACGACCAGGTCCTCCGGCGCGACGCGCAGCGGCCGGTCCTCCTCCCAGTCGAAGTCGTCGGAGACCAGCACCGACCGGTAGGGGTAGGGGTCCTCCCAGTCCACCTCGGCGCCCCACACGTCCCGGCCCGACATGACCCTGGCGTACGGGTCGGCCAGGATCCTGGCCGGGTCGAACCGGTCGCCGGGGGCCGGCGTCTCCGGGCCGGTGACGCGGTAGCCGTACTCGACGCCCTCGTGGTCCAGGCCGAACACGGTCATGGCCCACACGCCGCCGATCCGGTACTCGCCGGGGAAGGGCAGCTCGGCGAACGGCTCCCGCTCGCCGCGCCGGAACAGCACCAGCGAGACCGCGCTCGCGCCGCTGGAGTAGACCGAGAAGTTCACCCCGCCGGGCACCAGCGTGGCGCCGAACGGCATCGGATGGCCCGCCCGCACCCCGAACCCGGCCAGCTCGGCCGTCGGGAAGGAGTCGATCCGGCCCGGCACTCCCTGCGTCTCCACACTCATGTGGCCTCCTCCCGCGGCTCGGCGGCCCGGACGATCTCCAGCGCGTCCGCCACGCAGTCGGCGACGACGAAGAAGCGCAGGAACCCGGTCGCCGCCATCACCCCGCGCAGCTCGGCCGACAGGCCCACCAGCGCGATGAAGCTGTCCAGGGTCCGCGCCTGCCGGTAGACCAGCAGCATCGTGCGCAGGCCCGCGCTGGACAGGTAGCTGACGCCGGTCAGGTCGAGCAGCACCGGGCGGCTGTCCGGCAGCAGCGACAGGATGCGCTCCTGCGCGGCCGGGGCCGACCTGCTGTCGAGCTGGCCGGTGAGCCCGATCACGGTGACCGGGCCGATCGTGTCCGTCGTGATCTCCATGGCGGGCACGCTCACTCCTGCACCGGGGTCAGCGTCACCTTGACGCGCAGCGCCTCGGCGGAGTCCGGCAGCTCCACGGTCATCGCCACCGGGTCCAGCACCTCGTACGGCTTGCCGTCCACCTCGGCCTCGGTGAGCAGCACCCGCCCGGCCGGCAGCAGGTCGGGCGCGACGCGCAGGATGCGCTCGGCGTCCGGGCCCGGCTTGAAGTGCAGGGTGAGCGGCTGCCGCGTGACCAGCAGCCGCGTGTAGACGGTCGCCAGGAAGCACAGCTCGGAGGAGTGGTACATGCTCATCGAGTGGCTGCCCTTGAACCGCTCGGTCCCGAGCAGGTACGGCAGGCCGTTGGCCAGCACGTTGAAGTAGACCGCGCCCTCGTCGTGGTCGAGGAAGAAGGCGTTGTAGAAGCCCGCTGCCTGGCGCGCCTGCTCCAGGTGGTCGTCACCGCCCAGCTCGCCGGCCACGATCAGGTACGCCAGGATCGCCTGCTCCTGCTGCCACCACGCCTTGCGGTCGTGCCAGGCGAAGCGGTGCCACCGCTGGCCCTCGGCCCGGTGCCGCTCCACGACGTCGTACCAGCCGCCGCGCTGCTGGTCGCTGCCGACCGCCGGCATGGTGCGGGCCAGGTGCTCGGCCAGGTCCCGGTAGGCGTCCTTGGGACGGGCGCCGTGCATGCGCATGAGGTTCCAGGCGATCTTCAGGTTGTGCCCGACGACCGCGCGGTCCTGCTGCCAGCCGTGCGTCAGGTCGTGGCTCCAGTCGTCGTGGAAGCGCTCGTTGACGAACGGGCTCGACGGCTCGGGGAAGTGCTCGACGATCGTGTCGAAGGTGCGCTCCAGCATCTCCAGGTGGCGCTCGTCGCCGGTGGCCAGGTAGTAGTTGATCAGGTAGGCCGGGGCGTGGTCGCCGATGGAGTTCCAGTTCTTGCGCGACTGGTTCGGCCCGAGCGACTCGTGGTGCGGGCTGAGCAGGATCGGGTCGACGTGCGAGTAGTAGCCGCCGCGCCGGTGGTCGCGGAAGAACTTCTCGAACAGCCGCAGCGTGGCGTTGACGTCGGAGGCGATGCGCTTGTCGCCGGTGACCCGGTAGGTCTGCGTCGGGCCGGCCAGGGCGTAGATCTGCTCGTACATCGGGATGGCGTCATAGTCGTCGCCGAACTCGGAGGTGAACAGCTTCTTCTCGTGCTCGCCGTCCACCTTGATGCCGTGGTACCAGTACACGACGTCGTTCTCGGGGTCCACGAAGCGCATGTGCTCGCGCAGGTAGCGGGTGCCGCGCTCGGCGACCTCCAGGTAGGCGTCGTCGCCGGTCAGCATGTACGCCGAGGCCATGCCGTACACCAGCCGCGAGATCGTGTCGGTCTCCTGCACGTGGCTGGCGGTCTTGTCGCCGCCCAGGCGCAGGATCGTCCGGTAGTCGCGGAAGTCGACCGGCCCCTGCCCGAACTGGGCGCGGCGGTAGAACGCGGCGATCTCGTCGAGCTGGTTGATCCACCAGTCGGGCTGCTCGAACCGGTACTCGCCGGAGCCGCGGCCCAGGAAGATCAGCCGCTTGGCCGAGAAGACCGGCTCCTCGCCCTCGGGGTAGAAGATCCCGTAGACGAACAGGTGGCGGCCCGGCGTCAGCATGTCGCGCACGTGGTCGCCCGCGTCCACGTACGGCTCGCCCAGGTTGCGCAGCAGCTCGGCCGAGACCTCGCCGTCCAGGCGCACCTCGACCGTACGGCCGTCGATGGTCGCCAGCCGGAAGGAGCCGGAGCCGGCGTCGAACCGTTCGACCCGCCCGGCCACGGTGTCCATGAAGGTGAAGTTCATCGTTGCTCCTACAGCGTCTCGGCGAGCTGGCCGATGATGGTGTGGGCGAACAGATGGCAGTGGTACACGCTGCGCCCGGTGATCAGGTTGCCGTCGATGACCACGTCCTGGTCCACGTACTCGGCGCCCATGTTCCGCACGTCGCCCACGAGGTTGTTGTGCGCGACGACCTTGCGCCCGCGCATGGTCTCGGGGGCGGCGGCCATCAGCCACAGGCCGTGGCAGATCACGCCCGTGATGATCGACGGCTCCTCCAGCGCCCGCCGCACGAACGCGGTGGCCGGCGCCAGCCGGTTGACGTCGTCGGTGAAGCGCAGCCGGTCCGAGACGATCCCCGAGGGCACGATCACCGCGGCGTAGGAGCGCAGCTCACGGTCGCTGATGCCCTCGAAGCCGCGGTCCACGGTGAACGGCACCCGCCACTCGTGGCCGGTGAAGGTGATCGACGACTGCCCCCACAGGCGGGTCATGAAGTGCACCTCGGCGCCGGCCTCGGCGAAGCGCCGCTCGTAGTAGAAGATCTCCGGCTCGACGTAGTCGCTCTCCATCAGGACGGCGATCTTGCGGCCGTTCAGCGCCGCGCCGGCCCGTGGCTCGATGCCGCTCACAATGGCCTCCCCGGTTCGGTGACGAGGTCGATGAGGAAGGGGCCGTCGTGGCCGAGCAGCCGCTCGACGGCCTCCTCGATCTGGTCGGCCTTCTCCACCCGCAGCCCGTCCACGCCGCAGCCCCTGGCCAGGTCGGTGAACTGGAGGTCGGGATAGGAGAGGTCGAAGGAGCGAGGAAAGCGGTGACCGGGGATGCCCCGGCCGCGCCAGTACTCCTCGATGTTGTTGTCCAGCAGCCGGTAGCTGTGGTTGTTGCAGATCACGAACTTGGCGGCGATGTCGTACCGGACGGCGGTGGCCAGCGCCTGGAAGGTGTACATGCTGCCGCCGTCGCCGGTGAAGCCGATCACCGTGCGGTCCGGATGGGCGAGCTTGGCGCCGATCGCCCCGGGGATGCCCACGCCGAGCGAGCCGCCGCGGGTCAGGAACCAGCTCCCCGGCCCGCGCGGCGGGAAGTAGGAGCCGATCACGCCGGAGGCGGTCAGCCCCTCGTCGAAGACGATCACGTCCTCGGGGGCCCGCGCCGCCAGCTCGCGCATGAACGCGTTGAGTATCGAGTCCTCGGCCGGCGCCGGGCGCGGCGCCGCCGTCCGGCGGGCCAGCCGGGCCGCCGCCGCCTGCCGGTCGGCCTTGCTGAGCGTGCCCTCCAGCTCCGCCGACAGCGCCGCCAGCGTGAGCCGGGGGTCGGCCACCAGGCCCAGCGTGACCGGGTGGTTCTTGGCGATCTCGTACGAGTCCAGGTCGATGTGCACGATCCGCGCGTCCTTGCCGAACGGGCTGCTCAGCGACGGGAACACCTCGGGGAACAGGTACGTGCCCACCACCAGCACGGCGTCGGCGTCCTTGACGGCGTCCGCGCTGACCTGGCCGAACATGTGGCCGAGCTGGCCGCGGAAGAGCGGGTGCCGGCCGTCCATGTTCGCCTCGGAGAACTCCACGCCCCACACGTCCGCGCCGAGCTGCTCGGCCACCCGGGTCAGCTCCGCCTGCGCGCCGGAGACCGACACGCCGTCGCCGGCCAGGATGATCGGGGACCGGGCGCCGGACAGCAGCCCGGCGGCCCGGCGGACCAGCTCGGGGGCGGGCAGCGCGGCCGTGTGCGGCACCACCGACGGCTGGACCGGCTCGTGGTTGGGCTGGTCCAGCACGTCGAGCGGGAGCGCCACGAACACCGGGCCGCGCGGCGGCGTCATCGCCAGCTTGACCGCCCGGCGCAGCACCCGCAGCACCGAGCCCGGGTCGATCACGCGCATCGCGTGCTTGGTGACGGGCCGGGCCATGGCCACGAGATCGGCGGCCATCTGGGCGTCCATCGCGTCGTAGCCGACCCCGGCCTCACCGGCGACGACCACCAGCGGGGAGTGCCCCCGCTTGGCCTGGTACAGCATGCCGATCGCGTTGCCCAGCCCCACGCCGCTGTGGAGCTGCAGCAGCGCGGGGCCGCCCGTGGCGCGGGCGTAGCCGTCGGCGATGCCGGCCGCCACCGTCTCCTGCAGGGTGAGGATGTAGTGGAAGTCCTCGAAGCCCTCCAGCGCGTCGAGGAAGCCCTGCTCGACCGTCCCCGGGTTGCCGAACATGTACGTGATGCCGTCGCTGAGGAACTGCTCGATGATCGCGGCGTTGCCGTCCCTGGCCATGGCCCGCCATCACCAGCCGAAGCGGCGCAGGCCGCCCTCGAGCACTTCGACGATCTTCTGCCCGGTCAGGAACGAGTCGGGCGTGGAGCGTCCGGTGACGAACGGGAAGTCCACGATGACCGAGGTCTCCCTGCCGAAGTTGCCGATGTAGCGGCCCTGCGGCCCGGTGGCGTCCCGCAGGATGTACTCCAGCGGGTACGGCGGCGGTCCCATGTTGAAGTCGGGCACGCCGAAGAACCCGGTGCCGTCCTTGTAGTCGTACTCCTTGCAGTGGCCGGTGACGCGCTTGCCCCAGATGATGCTCTTGCGGTCCTCCCAGTCGCGGGCGAAGGCCAGGCAGGCCACGCCGTAGCACTCGGCCGCCACCGGCTTGCCCGCCCGCACGAACGCCAGCACGATCTCGTGCACCCGCTCGTTGTTGGCCAGGTCCACGATCGGCCCGCTGCCGCCCACGATCAGCACCGCGTCGTAGGGCACCAGCTCGGCCTCCAGCTTGGCCACCGCCCGGTGGTAGGACTCCAGCCGCCGCAGGTAGTCCGGGCTGCTGGTGTAGGGACGCTCGGGCGCCCAGGCCGACAGGTTGAGCGGGTTGGCCAGGCGGCCCGACTCGTCCAGGTCGCGGGTCAGCTTGGCCACCTCGGGCGTGGTGACCGAGCGGCCGAGCGGCGGGTCGACGTAGTCGGGGTCCATGCTGGGCGGCAGGGCGTGCGGCTGCTTGCCGGTCGGCGTGGCGAACACGACGTCGTAGCCGCGCTCGTCGAAGGCCGACAGCGGGCCGACGAGCTCCTCCCCCCAGTAGCCGAACTCCGAGAGGATCACGAGAACGCGCTTGGTCATGCCGACTCCCCGGGGATGATCCAGTTTTCCTTGCAGGTCATGGAGAACACGTGGGCCGGGTCGGCGATCGCCTCCAGCTCCGGCTTGACCCGGCGGGCGTGGTGGGCCGAGGCCAGCGCGGCGCGCAGCGCGTCCACGTCGTCGAACCAGAGCTGGTCCACGGCGTCGAAGCCGGCCTCGCCGAAGGTGTACGCGCCGTCCACGGTGTGGCAGTGCAGGTGCCTGCGCAGGCCCGGCAGCCCGGCCACCGCGGCGGCGTAGGACTCCAGGGACTGCTTGCGGTAGGTGTCCAGCGGCAGGCCGGGCCGCCGCTTGATCAGCGTGGTGACCTTCACCCAGCTGTCCGGCCGCGGCCTGGGGCCGGGCACCAGCTCGTGGGCGACGGTGTCCACCACGATCGTCGACCAGAACGCCGCCCAGTTGGGCTCGTCCAGCCGGGCGCCCTGGAGGAACTCCTCGCTCTGCAGCGAGGCGAGCTGCTCCTCGGCGCTGGCCAGCCAGATCTCGGCGATGCCCTGGTGCGGCAGCGCCGGCCGGCCCACGTCGCCGTCGAAGGGGATGCGGGTGTCGACCAGGTACTGCCTGATCTGCTTGATCTTGCTGGCGAACTTCACCGCGTGCACGTCGACCCAGTAGTCCTGGAACTGCTGGGCGGTGAAGCCGGGCTTGGGGGCGCCGAAGATGAACTGGTGGATCATCGCGTGGCCTCCTGTCGGGCCGGGAGGAAGTCCGCCGCGACGAACTCGGCCGCGCGCTCGCCGATCATCACGGTGGTGGTGTGGGGGTTGGCCGAGACGATCGTCGGCATGATCGAGGCGTCGGCGACGCGCAGCCCCTCGACGCCGCGCACCCGCAGCCGGGTGTCCACCACGGCGAGGCTGTCGGAGCCCATCTTGCAGGAGCCGGCGAAGTGGTAGTACGAGCCGACGTTCTCCACCACCCAGGCGCTGAGCTGCTCCCGGGTGCGCACGTCCGGGCCGGGGGCGACCTCGGTCAGCCCCCAGTCGCGCCGGAAGGCGGAGCTGGCGTAGATGTCGCGGGCGATCTGCACCATCGTCACCGTGCGCTCCAGGTCCGAGCGCTCGGCGAAGTAGTTCGCGCTGACCCGCGGGTAGGCCGTCGGGTCGGTGCCGGCCAGCCGTACGCTGCCCCGTGACAGCGGGCGGACCAGCCCCGGCAGGGTGAGCACGATCTTCGGGTCGACCAGCTCGCGCACCGGCGTGAGCGGCTGCCCGGTCTCCACCCGCTTGATGACGTTGGCGAAGAACTGGTCGCCGAACGGAGCCCGGTGCACCAGGCAGATCTCCATGTCGGGCACCGGCAGCCCCGGCTCCGACCCCCAGAACAGGCCGACCTCGGTGACCTGCCCGCGCGGGTCGGGCGCGGCCTCCTCCATGTACCCGATCGGGCCGATGACCAGCGGGTGGTCGTGGAAGTTGGCGCCCACGCCGGGCAGGTCGGCGACCACCGGGATGCCGAGCGCGGCCAGCGCCCCGGCCTCGCCGATGCCGGACAGCTGCAGCAGCTTGGGCGACTGGATCGCGCCCGCGCTGACGATCACCTCGTGCTCGGCCCGGACGGTCCGCAGCTCGCCGTCCTTGAGGTACTCCACGCCCACGCAGCGCTCGCCCTCGAACAGCAGCCGGGTGGCCAGCGCGCCCACCTCGACGCTCAGCCGCTCCAGCGCCGGCTCCAGGTAGGAGGCGCGCACCCCGCAGCGGGTGCCCTTGTCGGCGTCGATGTCCATGTCGATGTCGACGTGGTGCCAGCTCACGCCGAAGCTGTCGGCGTTGAAGTCCTCGACCTGCGGGTAACCGAGCTCCACGCAGGCGTCCACGAACGTCTGGGAGACCGGGTTGCCCATGTCCCGGGCGTTGACGATCTTGATGGGGCCGTCGTGGCCCGCCGTGGGGTTGGTCGCGTCCCGCTGGCCCTCCAGACGCCGGAAGTAGGGCAGGACGTCGGCGTAGGACCAGCCGGGGCAGCCGTCGTAGGCCCAGGCGTCGAAGTCCGCCGGACGGCCGCGCGTGTGGATCATGTGGTAGACGTTCGAGGTCCCGCCCAGGCCGCGGCCCGCCGCCGAGTAGACCTGGCGTCCGCCGAGCCCCGGCTGCGGCTCGCTCATGTACGCCCAGTCCAGCTCGGTCAGCAGCACCTCGTTCCACCGGCTCGGGTCCTCGACCGCGTCCGTGACCTTCGTGTCGCCCGCCTCCAGGACCAGCACGCTGGCCCCGGGCAGCTCGCTCAGCCGGGCGGCGATGACCGATCCGGCCGTGCCGCCGCCGACGACGACGAAGTCGAAGCTCTGTGTCATCTCAGCTCACCTCCGCGCCGATGCGGCGACCAGGTCGGCGGCCTTCTCGGCGATCATGATCGTGGCCGCGTTGGTGTTGCCCCGGGTGATGACCGGCATGACCGAGGCGTCGGCCACGCGCAGCCCGTCCACGCCGCGCACCCGCAGGTCGGGCCCGACGACCGCCTCGTCGTCGGGGCCCATCCGGCAGGTGCCGGCCGGGTGCCACACGGTCGAGGCGCTGGCCCGCACGTACTCGGCCAGGGCGGCCGGGCTGGTCACGCCGGGGCCAGGGGCCAGCTCCCGCCCGCGCAGGGAGTCGAAGGCCGCGTCCGAGACCAGCTCCCTGGCCAGGACGACGGCCTCGGTCAGCAGCCGCAGATCGGCGGCGGCCTCCAGGTAGTGCGGGTCGACGAGGGGACGCAGCGGGTCGCCGGGGCGCAGCCGCACCTCGCCCCTGCTCTCCGGCTGCAGCAGGATCGGCGCGAAGGTGAACCCCGGGCCGTCCGTCCTGTACCGGTCGTCGATGAACTGCACCGGGCCGAAGAAGAACTGCAGGTCAGGCCCGTCGCCGCCCAGCACGTTGGTGAACAGCCCCGCCTCGGCCAGCAGCTCGGGGAAGGGCAGCTCGCGCAGGCTCTCGTAGCCGATGCCGAACAGCACGTGGTCCTGCAGGTTGCGGCCCACGCCCGGCAGGTCGGCGACCACCTCGACGCCGTGCTCGCGCAGGTGCGCGGCCGGGCCGAGGCCCGAGCGCAGCAGCAGCGCCGGCGAGCCCAGCGCGCCGCAGGCCACGACGACCTCCTGCGCGGCCGTGGCCCGGTGCGCACGGCCGTCCTTGACGTACTCCACGCCGGCGGCCCGGCCGCCCTCGACGGTGAGGCGGGTGACCACGGCGCCGGTCTCCAGCGTGAGGGTCGGCTCGCCGAGCACCGGCCTCAGGAACGCCTCCGACGTGCTGGAGCGGCGGCCGTCCTTGTCCCGGGTGGACTGGTAGAAGAAGGCCAGGCCCTCCTGCCGGGGGCCGTTGTAGTCGCCCGTGCCGTCGGCGCGGCCGCGGGCGATCGCCGCCCGGACGAAGGCGCGCGAGGCGTCCGACGGCGAGCCGTAGTCCACGACCTTCAGCGGGCCGCCGCCGCCCCGGTACTCCGGCGAGCCGCCCGGGTAGTCCTCCGAGCGCCTGAAGTAGGGCAGCACGTCGTCGTAGGACCAGCCGTCGTTGCCCAGCGCGGCCCAGCCGTCGAAGTCGCGGCGGTTGCCCCGCACGTACATCATGGCGTTGACCGAGCTGCCGCCGCCCGTCACCCGGCCCTGCGGGATGGGCACGACCCGGCCGCCCAGCTCACGCTGCGGGGTGCTGGCGTAGTCCCACACGAACTCCGGCGAGCCCCACATCGACGTCATCGACGGGACGTCGGTCCGGTGCACGCACTCGGCGTCGTCCGGGCCGCCGGCCTCCAGCAGCAGCACCCGGCAGCCCAGCGCGTCCAGCAGCCGCCTGGCCAGGACGCACCCGGCGCTGCCCGCGCCCACCACGATGTAGTCGTAGGCGCTCACGACGGCTCCAGCAGCCGGGCCCGCTCCAGCGCGGGCAGCAGGTCGCCGACCAGGAACTCCAGGTAATGCTGGCCCCACATCGTCCGCCAGAGCGGGAAGGTGGCGTCGAAGGCGTCGCCGCGCAGGTCGGCAAGGCGCTCCTCCAGCTCCCACACCACGCCGTTGAAGTCGGCCTCGGAGAACGGCAGCCCGTGCTCGGCCGCGGCGGCGACGACCTCCGCCTTGCTCTTGGCCTTCAGCGACTCCAGCACGTCGGCGCGCGAGCCCGCCAGGCGCAGGAACGCGATCAGGTTCGTCCCGCTCATGCCACCGGCCGCCTCTCGTCGGCCGCGAACCCGCGCAGCTCCTGCTCGCCGAACCTGGCCACCACGTGATCGAGCAGGTAGTCCAGGTAACGCCTGCCCCACATGTGCCGCCAGAGCGTGCTGCCGCCGTCGACGGACTCGCCGTCCTTGGCGACGATGACCTCGATCTCCAGGGCCCCGACCACAGACACCAGCTCCTCGGCGGTGAACCGGAAGCCCTCGTCGGAGGCGTGGAACAACAATTGACTGAGATTTCTCGCGCTATACTCAGCGCGTCTTTGCGGATTCTCCCGGAGGTCGCCGAGGAATCTCACGAATTCGCTCTTCGCCATTGGCACCACCATTTCGTCCGGCGCTACGGATGAATCATGTTCAGCCGCCGGAAAACGCGTCAACGCGCCGCCCGGCGGTCACCGGGCGGTATGGAGGTAGCCGGTCCCATTCCGTCAAGTCCGAACCCGCATTCACCGGAATTCCAGCGAATGCACTTGACTTGGATCGCGCTCGAAGGGCGACAATGATCGGTATGAGTCAGAGCCTGACGATCGCGGAAGTCGCAGCCGAGACCGGCCTCAGCGCCCACGCGCTGCGCTATTACGAGAAAGCCGGCCTGATGCGGGAGACGCCGCCGCGCGGCGGTAACGGGCACCGCCGCTACACCGAACGTGATCTGGCCTGGATCCGCTTCCTGACCAGGCTGCGCGGCACCGGGATGTCCATCGCCGACGTCCGCCGCTACGCCGAGCTGGTCCGCGCCGGCGAGAGCACCACCGCCGAGCGCAAGCAGATCCTGCTCACCCACCGCGAGGAGGTGGCCAAGCGCATCGACCAGCTCAAGGACGACCTGGCCGCCATCGACTACAAGATCGACATCTACGAGAAGCTAGAGGAGAAGTACCAGCTGTGACCGCGCCGCCGCGGCCGGACAGCGAGCCCGGCCAGGCCGCCTTCGGCCCCCGCTTCGTCGCGGCGGTCTCCGTCGGCTCGCTGCTCAACCCGATCAACTCCTCGATCATCGCCATCGCGCTCGTGCCCATCGCCCACCACTTCGGCGTGGGCGCCGACGCCACCTCCTGGCTGGTGTCGGCCCTGTACCTGGCCACCGCCGTCGGCCAGCCGGTGCTGGGCCGGCTGGCCGACCGGCTCGGCCCGCGCCGCGTCTACCTGGCCGGGCTGGTCACGGTCGCGGCCGGCGGGCTGCTCGGCTACTGGGCGCCGACCCTCGGGGTGCTGGTGGCCGCCCGCGTGGTGATCGGCCTCGGCACCTCGGCCGCCTACCCGGCCGCCATGAGCATGGTCCGCCGCAGGTCGCAGCGGTCCGGCGGTGCCGCGCCCGCCTCGGTGATGGGCGCGCTGGCCATGGCCGGGCAGGTCAGCATGGTGCTCGGGCCGCCGCTCGGCGGGCTGCTCGACGCGCTCGGCGGCTGGCGCTGGATCTTCCTGGTCAACCTGCCGATGGCCGTGGCCGGGGTGGTCTCGGCGCTGCTGTGGCTGCCGCGCGACGAGCCGTACGAGCGTTCCGGCGCGGGCGGCGGCGGCAGCCTGCGCGACCTGGCCGGCAACCGGCCGCTGCTGGTCACCTACCTGCGCAACGCGGTGACCTTCATGGCCACCTACGGCTTCCTGTACGGCTGGACGCAGTGGCTGGAGCAGGGCAGGGGGCTGACGGCGGCGGTCGCCGGGCTGCTGCTGATGCCCACCTCGGCCGTGGGCGCGGTGGTCTCGGGGCTGGCCGCGCGGGCCGACGGCGCGTCCGGCTGGGCGCGCTGGATGTTGCCGGCCGGCGCCGCGGCCCTGCTGGCGGGCTGCGCCTGGCTGCCGGCGCTCGACGGCGGCGCGTCCATCCTGTCGTTGTGCCTGCTCAGCATGGTCTTCGGGGTGCAGAACGGGCTCAACATCGTCGGCAACCAGGCCGCCATGTACACCCAGGCGCCGCCCGCCCTGATCGGCATGGCCGCCGGCCTGCTGCGCACCTCGCAGTACGCCGGGGCCATCTGCTCGGCCTTGCTCATCAGCGTGACCTACGGCGAGCGCGCCACCGACGAGGGGCTGCACCGGCTGGGCGTGGTCCTGACGGTCACCTCGGCGCTGCTGCTGGCCGGCACGCTCCTCGCCGCGATCCGCGCCGGCGGCGCGGCCCGCAGGCGCGCGTGAGCGGGGAGGGGCCTGCCGCCCCTCCCCGCTCACGGGGTCCGCGCCGCCCGCTCAGCGGGGGCTGATCAGCTCACTGATCGCGAACCCGGTCAGGTTGGTCACGTTGGCGCCGCCCACCGACAGGATCGTGGACGCGCCGGGCACCCGGTCCACCGCGTACGCGCCCGCGTACCCGGCCGACGGGCGGGCCGGGCCGCCGACCCGGGTCCACGACGCGCCGTCGAAGTACAGGTAGGCGGGCGAGCTGGTGCCGCCGCCGGTCGGCAGGATCAGGTGGCCCTGGCCGTCGCCGCTGATGCTCGCCGAGCCGTTGCCCGGGGCGCCGGGCAGCGCCGAGACGGTCCAGCGGGCGCCGTCGTAGCGGGCGATCGCCGGAGTCGCGGGCCGGTCGGGACGGGGCTGGTAGCCGCTGACCCAGATCCTGCCGGGGCCCTCGACGTACACGCCCCGGGGGTTGACGCCCGGTCTGCCGAGTGAGCGCAGGGCCGTGCCGTCCCACAGGACGACGCCGTTCTCGGCGGCGAAGACGATCTGGTCGCCGCCGTCCACGGCGCGCAGCAGGCCCAGGTTCTCGGTGCGCGGGTAGACGGTCCAGGAGCCCTGGCGCAGGCGCAGGATGTCGGTGCCGCCGGTGTTCTTGTACCTGATCGACCAGAGCGAGCCGTCCTTGGTGGCGGCGATCGGGCCGGTCCACTCGTCGCCGGGCACGGAGGGCGTCCAGCCGGGCGGGGGCGGGATCTCCGACCAGGCCGCGCCGTTCCAGTACGCCGAGCGCGGCCAGGAGACGTCGGCGATGGTCCTGCTGCCGGTGACGTACACCTGGTCCGGCGCGACGGCCGCGACGCAGCACGGGCTCGGTACGTCGTACCCGGCGGTGAGCGGCAGCCTGCTCCAGGACGAGCCGTCCCAGCGCAGCACGGAGGTGTCCGGCGAGCCGTCGTAGCCGCGCCAGCCGACGGCGTAGGCGTGGGCGGCGTCCAGCACGTCGACGTCCCAGAGGGTGGTGGGGTCGCCGGGCGGGTCCACGGCCCGGAAGGACGGGGCCAGGAGGGCCTGGGCCGGCGTCGCCGCCGCCAGCGCGGCGGTGACGGCCAGGGCGGCGGCGGAGGCGCGGAGGACGCCACGGAAACGGGTCATGTCTTCTCCTGTGGGCGCGTTCCTGCGGAAAAAGGGGCACGAAGGAGGGCCGGGACGGCCCGCGGGCATGAGAAAGCGGGCCGGTGACGACCGGCCCGCCGGGGATCGCCCGCTCAGTCGTCGGATCTGCGCCCGTCGGGGCCGATCGGGCCGAAGAACGAGCTGAAGTTGGCGGTCCCGTCGCCGAAGATGCCGCCGCGGCCCTCCACGATGCGGCCGTTCTCCCACCGCATCAGGTCCACCCCCTCCATCTGCAGGTGCTCGTAGAAGGAGGTGCCGTCCGAGCCGGTGCGCTTGCGCACGGCGGTGCACCGGTTGACGTCGATGGTGTAGCCGTCCACCGGGTTGACCAGGCAGGCGATCTGCTCCATGCGCAGGGTGCCGCCGGCCAGCCGCTGCCAGGTCTTGATGAAGCCCATGAAGGCGTCCAGGCCGTCGTGCCAGCCGGCGTACGGGTGGTTGCCGGGGGACTGGAACCGCACGTCGGGGTGCCAGTACTCCAGCGCGCGCTCGCGGTCGCCGGAGCGCAGCGCCTGATGTGCCGCCGCCAGTCGCTCAGCCGTCAGATCCGACATCGCTCTCCTCTCACTGCCTCGGGTGCTACTGCATCGGGTGCTTGGCGAGGAAGGCCGAGACGCCTTCGCCGACCGCTCTCGGGTTCATGATCTGCAGGCCGTGGGTGGCGCCGACGATGCCGCAGCGCTCGGCCTGGGGCAGCCAGTTCATGAGGAAGTGCTGCGCCTCGCGGAAGCCGGGCATGGCCGCCTCGCTGTCCAGGCCCATCACGGCCAGCACCGGCATCCGCGGCTTGTCCGGCACGAGCTGGTCGGCCTTGGACATGCGGAAGCCCCAGCCGCCCAGCGCCGGGAAGTCGACCTTGAACGTGACGTCCGCGCACTCCTCGACCCGCTCCCACACGTCGAGGGGGCAGGTCATGTCCACGGAGCCGAGGTAGCTCGGGCCGCAGACGGCGGCCATGAAGTCGCAGGCGGCGGTGAGCTTGTCGCCCTTCTGCACCAGCTCGATGGCCGTCATCACGGCGTCGTTGTTGGCCTTCTCGGCCTCGGCGCCCTCACGCGGCAGGTACGGCTCCAGCAGCACCGCCGAGTGCGTGCGCTCGGGGTAGGAGAGCATGAACTGGAAGCCGATCACCCCGCCGAAGGAGTACGACATGACGTGCGCCTTGTCGATGCCGAGGTGGTCGAGGAGCTGCTTGGCGTGCTCGGCGCCCTCCTCGATGCTGAGGCTGTCCTTCTCCAGCGTGCTGCCGTTGTAACCGGCGCGGTAATAGCTGATGAACTGGTACTTGTCCAGCAGCTCCGGGTTGTACTTCAGGAGCGGCGTGATGAGACCGTCCGAAATGGAGGTGCAGTGGATGCACAGGACGGGCTCGCCGCGCCCCACGACGGTGTAACGAAGTTCCGCGTTGCTGACCTTGACTCGCTTGTCGTGGTCGAGTTTCCAGTCTCGACCGGCGTACAAAGCATTCGCGCTCATGCCATTCCTCTCACGCGATCACTCGACCGTTTCTCGTGCCCGCTTGGCCATACTCAAGAATGGTTGCCATGGGCCATGGAGACGGTCAACGAGAGAGCCCGCGCCGGGGTATTCACCGCGAAATACGCCGGGGAACTCTGTCAAGTCGGCACGCGTGGGAAGGAGGCCGCGGTCAGGGGAAGGACAGCTCGTACTCGACCTGCTCGACGGGGTTGCCGTCGCCGTAGTCGTGGGTGCGGGCGGCGCCGGACTCGGTGAAGCCGCTCTTGGCGTAGAACCGGCGGGCCCGCGGCGTGTCGCGCAACGTCCACAGGTGCACCCGGGTGAAGCCATCGTCGCGGATGCGGCGCAGGGTGTCGGTCATCAGGGCGGCGGCCACGCCCGTGCCCCAGCCGTCGGGATGGCCGTAGAAGCCGCGGAGCTCCGCCGCGCCCGCCCGGGACGGCGAGGGCCCGAAGTGGGCGAAGGCCAGCCGGCGCCCGTCGAGCGCGGCCAGCACCAGGCCCGCCGGGGTCTCGGCGAGCACGTCGTGCCATTTGCCGCGCCGGTGGCGCACGGCCTGGTCGAAGAAGTCGGGGGAGAAGAAGCCGGCGTAGGCGGCCTTCCAGGATTCGGCGTGGATCTCTCCCAGCGTCTCACCGTCGCCCGGCGAGGCTGGGAACACTGTGAAAATTCCGGTCACAAGATCACACTAGTCGAGAGGTCCCGCGGGTGTCCGGCGGCGGAGCGCGGGCACGTACGGGTATGCACGCACGCGGGGCGGCGCTCGGCGCGTCCGCCGCCGCGCGCGGCGTTCGAGGCGTTCGAGGAGGTGCGGGCGGAGAAGCTGCGCGAGACGGCCGTCCGGGCGTGGCGGCCGGGTCGGTCGATCACGCGATCCCGGCCGCCGTGCCGCGGCCGGAGGTCATCCGTAGCGCGGGAGCGCGGAATGGAGGCTCGATGAGGTGGCTGGCTCGCGGGGAGGGGCAACTCCCGGCGGGGGAGGACCGGACGGGCGACGGGCGGCCCGCCGAGCACCCGCTCGCCCGCTGGACCGTCAGTCAGGCCCTGCACCTGGTCTGCCCCGGCCCCGCCGGCGACCCCGACGTGCGGCGCCGCCCCGACGGCGCGGCGCAGGCGTGGCGGGACGGCCGCCCGCTGCCGGTGGGCATCTCGATCACCAGCCGCGCCGGATGGGCGGTGTGCCTGCTCGGCCTGGAGCCGGGGGCCGTCGGCTGCGACCTGCAACTGGTCGAGCCGCGCGGCCCGGGGTTCGTCGCCGACCGGTTCACCCGCCAGGAGCAGCGGATCGCCGGCGACGACCCGCTGCTGGGCAGCCTGCTGTGGTCGGCCAAGGAGAGCGCGGCGCAGGTGCTGCGCCGCGCCGGGCACCGGGCGCTGGAGGTGTCGCTGGGCTGCGGGCGGCCCCGCGACGGGTGGAGCGGGCTGACCGTGCGCGCGGGCGGGCGCGGGGTGGCGCACGGGTGGTGGCGCCGGTTCGGGCCGCTCGTGCTGACCGTGGCGGCCGACCGTCCCACGCCGCCGCCGCGCGGGCTGGAGGAGCCGTCTGCGCTGGCCTCGGCCCAGTCGTCCGTCTCGTCGCCGGCCGGGTCGTACGCCGGGTGCGCCTCGCGGGCCGGCTGACCCCGCCGCGGCGCTCAGGCCGTCTGCGACCGGTAGGACCGGCCGAGCTCCGGGCCGAGGCCGAAGTAGTGGCGGAAGTTGTACAGCAGCGGGCTCCACGCGGACGGGTCCACGTGCTGGGTGCCGGGGACGACGATCCGCGGGTCGGCGTGCACCCTGCGCACGACGGCCTCGACGATGACGAAGTCCTCGGACTCGTTCGGCGTGATTCGCGCCGCGGCCGCCTCCAGCTGGAGGGGGCACTCGGCCACGCGCGGCGGACGTACGGTCTGCGAGGGCTCGGGGCGCAGGCCCGCCGCGCCGAACTTGTCGGGCTCGAAGCGGCAGCCGGCCGCCTTGGTGTCGGGCACCGGGTCGCGGCCGGTGAGCGGCGCGAGCCGTTCCACCTGCGGCCACAGGTGCGGGGCCGGCAGGTTGACGACCAGTTCGGGCCGGTCGGCCAGGTTGCGCGCGCTCTGCCCGTCGGCGCCGAGGCCGAGCACGACGGTCCGGCCGAGCGCCCAGGCCGACGACATCGGGGCCAGGTTGGCCGAGCCGTCGGGGTTCTCCGTGGTGAGCAGCACGACCGGGGTGCCGAAGTAGAGGATGCTGGGTTCGATGGCGACGTGGCCGAGGGTTGCCGTGTTCATGGCAGGAGCCTAGGAACACGACGTTCAACCGCCGGTCGAAACGTCCCCGTCGTGCTGATCTACATCGTAAAGGCGCCTGGCTGGGCCACGTACGCCACGCCCTTGCCGGACAGGCCCGCGCCCACGGCGGCCGGGACGAACGCCGACTCGCCCGGCCGCAGCGTCAGCTCGCCGAGACGGGCCTCGCCTTCCAGGCACAACACGATCCGGGGCGGCCCGGCAGGCAGCTCGAAGGAGGCGGCCTCGCCCAGGTCGTAGCGCGTGAGGGCGAACTCGGGGGCGGGCGGGACGTAGCGCCGCTCCCCGTCGGCCGGGCGCTCGGGCTCGACCAGGTGCGGCTCGGCGGGCGTGAAGTCGACCACCCGCATCAGCTCCGGCGCGTCGACGTGCTTGGTGGTCAGCCCGCAGCGCAGGACGTTGTCGGAGCTGGCCATGATCTCCACGCCGACGCCGCCCAGGTACGCGTGCGGCACGCCGGCGCCGAGGTAGAGGGCCTGGCCGGGCCGCAGGTCGACGTGGTTGAGCAGCAGGGCGGCCACGACTCCGGGGTCGCCGGGGCAGGCCGCGGCGATGTCGGCGTACGGGGCCAGGTCCGGGTCGGAGCCGGCGGCGAGGGCGTCCTCGACCTGGGCGCGCAGCGGCGCGGAGGCGTCGTCCAGCATCTGCGCGAAGACCGTGCGCAGGGCCTGCCCGGCGGGGCGGACGGCGAGCGCGTCGATCCAGGGCTGCAGGCCCGGCACGCCGAGCCGGGCGAGCAGCCCGGCGGTGACGACGGGGGAGCGGAAGCCGCACAGCCCGTGGAAGGGTGTGACCGCGCAGACCATCTCCGGCTTGTGCGAGCGGTCCTTGTAGGTGCGGGCCGGGTCGCCGATCGGCACGCCGCGCGCCTCCTCGGCGGCGAACCCGGCCTCGGCCTGCGCGATCGTGGGGTGGACCTGGAGCGACAGCGGCCGCGCGACCGCGAGCACCTTCAGCAGGTACGGCAGCGCGGGCCCGAACCTCGCGACCGCCGGCGCGCCGAGGGCGGCGACGGGGTCGCCCGCGATGAGCCGGTCGAGGGGCACGCCGCCGGCGATCGACGGGTCGGCGGGATGGGCGCCCATCCAGAGCTCGGCCTGCGGGCGGCCGGTCGGCTCGGTGCCGAACAGCTCGGGCATGGCGGTGACGGAACCCCAGTCGTAGGGCCGGATCGTGGTGTCCAGGCGCAGGGGCAGTTCGAACGTCGGCACAGGGCAGGAGCGTAGTCGCCCGGCGGCCCCTCCCGCGCGGCCGGGGCCGGGCGGGGCTGCACGCCGGTATAGGATGCTTGTCCGGTGAACAGTCCGCTGTACGAATCGGTGGTGTGATGACAACCGTCCAGGACCCGGAGGACCTCACCGCGCGGGCCCGCATCCGCGACGCGGCGATCCGGCACATCGGCGAGCACGGGTTCGAGCGGGCCACGATCCGCGACATCGCCGAGTCGGCGGGGGTCTCGCTCGGCCTGGTCCGCCACCACTTCGGCGCCAAGCAGGCGCTGCGCGAGGCGTGCGACGAGCACCTGATGAAGACGGTCCGCCGGCTCAACGCCGAGGCCGCCGGCCGCCCGCCGGCCGGCTTCAACCCGGTGGCCGCGCTCGGCCCCTACCGCGCCTACCTGGCGCGGGCGCTGACCGAGGGCTGGGCCGCGCCGCTGTTCGACGAGATGACCCGGCTCGGCGAGCGCTGGCTGGCCGCCGCCGACCAGGACCGCGCCGATCCGCCGGACGTGCCGCCGCGGGCGCGGGCGGCGGTGATGGCCGCGATGGCGCTGTCGGTCACGGTCCTGTACCCGCACGTCAGCCGCGGCATGGGCGCCGACCTGTCCACGCCGGAGGGCGAGCGCCTGCTGATGCGCACGCTGATCGAGGTCTACTCCCAGCCGGTGCTCGGCCCGGAGGCCGCCGCCGAGGCGCGCGCCTGGCTGGGCTGACCCGCGATCAGCGCGGCCCGGCTGCGCTCGTCCGGCCAGACCGACGCGAGGTCCACGTACGGGCGGAGCAGGCCGGTCAGCTCGGGGTCGCCGCGGCCGTTGAGCTCCTCGGAGGCGATCTTGCGCGCCACTCCGGCGACGATGTCGGCCACCTGGACGCGCGGGTCCAGGTGCGAGGCGACCAGCGTCAGGCGCGTCAGCACCAGCGGGCCGGCGGGGCCGTCCGGGCGGGCCAGCAGCAGCCGCAGCCGCTCGACGCGCTCCTCGGTCAGCGTCGTCTGCCGGTCGTGCACCACCGAGACGGGCCGGCCGCCCGCGCCCCAGTGGGCGACCGCGTGCGCGATGGCCGGGATCAGCGGGTCGAGCGCGGGGAAGACGTGCGGGTCGTCGAGCAGGCGGGCGGTGAAGGCGTCGACGAGCGGCCGGGCGGCCCACAGCTCGTCCATGATCTCGCCGGCCGGGCCGGGGGTGGTGCGCAGGTCGGCGACCAGCTCGAAGGCCGACTCAGCGGAGATCTCGGGGCCGCGGCCGTTCCTGGCCCGCAGCAGGTGGTTGAAGGCGTCGAGGAAGGCCGTCCAGCGGGCGGGGCCGAAGGCGCGGCGGCCCTCCTGGTAGAGGGTGGCCGCCAGGGCGGCCGAGCGTTCGTGCCGGTCGAGGCCGAGGCTGGAGTGATGGCCGGTGAGCAGGTCGGTCACCTTGCTGACGGCGAAGTACGCCTTGTCGGTCAGGTGCACGCAGGCCCGTCCGAGGATGGGGCCCGACGGGCCGAGCAGCCAGACCAGGGTGGCCCGGTTCTTCTCGCGCAGCACGTGCTCGGCCTTGAACTCGGTGACCGGTGAGGGCGCCCTGAGGCGCAGCTCGCGCACGCAGTCGGCCGCGGCGCCCACGTCGAGGGAGACGCCGGCGTGGGCGAACACGTCGGTGTTGCCGCCGACGAGCTTCTCGCCCTCCGCGCCGGACTCGTCGCAGGCGATCTCGACAGGAGGGCCGTCGGGCGCGCGGCTTCGCATGACTTCCATGGTCACTGGCGAACCTACCCAAACCGTCCTTCCTTCCGCGAGACATTTTCCGCCCGCCCATCGGAGACGGAACCGGCGGGCGGGCGGGTAAGGACCGGACGGCAGGTGCGGCAGGTCCGGAGGGAGAACATCGCGCGTGAGCATCAACGTGACCGTCTGGGGCGAGAACGTACACGAGCAGCGGGAGGAGGAGGTGCGCCGCCGCTACCCCGAGGGCATGCACGGCGCGGTCGCCGGCGGCCTGCGCGAGCACCTGGGGGAGCGGGTGCGCGTGCGCACCGCGACGTTGCAGGACCCCGGGCACGGCCTCGACGCCGCGACGCTGGCCGGCACCGACGTGCTCACCTGGTGGGGGCACGCGGCGCACGAGGAGGTGGACGACGAGGTCGTGGCGCGGGTGTGCGAGCGGGTCTGGGCCGGGATGGGCCTGCTGGTGCTGCACTCGGGCCACTACTCCAAGGTCTTCCGCGCCCTCATGGGCACCACCTGCACGGTCAACTGGCGCGACACCGCCGACCGCGAGCTGGTCTGGACGGTGGAGCCGGCCCACCCGATCGCCGCGGGCGTGCCCCAGCCGCTGGTCATCCCCGAGCAGGAGACCTACGGCGAGCCGTTCGGCGTCCCGGCGCCCGACGAGCTGGTGTTCGTCAGCTCCTTCTCCGGGGGCGAGGTGTTCCGCAGCGGCTGCTGCTACCGGCGCGGCAAGGGACGCGTCTTCTACTTCAGCCCCGGCGACCAGAACTACCCGGTCTTCCACCAGCCGGGCGTGCGGCGGATCCTGGCCAACGCGGTGTTGTGGGCGGCGCCCGCCGAGGGCGCGGGCGAACCGCTGCGCAACACCCGCGTCGAGGCCGGCGACTGGTGACCTACCTCGGGCCGGGCATGACGATGACGACCTTGCCGGTCACATGGCCCGTCCGCAGGTGATCCATCGCGTCGGAGAAGCCGGCCAGCTCGAACGTCCTGCCGACCACGGGGGTGAGCTCGCCGGTGGCGGCGAGACCGGCCAGGTGGCGCAGGTCCGCCGGATCGGTCCGGGTGATCGGGGCGCGCAGGGTGTGCCGGACGAACGGCGACAGCGCCGTCGCCCGGAGCTGGCGGCCGGTGCCGTGCAGCCAGCGGCCGGAGGCGTTCTCGCCGCCGACGATCACGAGCGTGCCCCGGCGGGTGAGCATCCGCCGCAGGTCCCGCAGGGGACGGTTGCCCGCGGTGTCGAGGACGACGTCGTGGCGGCCGGTGGCCGGCTCCTCGCGGGTGTAGTCGACGACCTCGTCCGCGCCGAGTGAGCGGACGAGGTCGCCCTTGCCGGGGCCGCAGACGCCGGTGACGTGCGCGCCCTGTGCCTTGGCGAGCTGGACGGCGAACGTCCCCACCCCGCCGCCCGCGCCGATGACCAGCACGCGCTGCCCGGGACGCAGGCGGGCGTGGTCGCGCAGCGCCTGGAGCGCGGTCAGGCCGCTGGTCGGGACGGCGGCGGCGGCCTCGGACGACAGACCGGCCGGCCTGGGGACGAGACGGTCCGCGCGGGCGACGGCGTGCTCGGCGAGCGCGCCGTCGCAGACGCCGAAGACCTCGTCGCCGGCCGCCAGACCGGTGACCCCAGGGCCGACGGCCTCGACGGTCCCGGCGACGTCGCGGCCGAGGAGGGGCGAGCGGGGACGGCGCAGCCCGGTGGCGAGGCGGACGGGGTAGGGCAGCCCGGCGCCGAGGTGCCAGACGCCGTGGTCGAGGCAGGCGGCGTGCACGCGCAGGAGCGCTTCGCCGGGGCCGGGGGCGGGACGGTCGAGGTCGGTGAGGGCCGGGGGGCCGTAGACGTGCCGGGTGATGGCCTTCAAGGCGGGTCTCCATGTCAAAGAAAGTAGACATGATGAACGTAAAAGAAGGCGGACATCGTGTCAATGATTTTGTACATCGGATGGTCCTGGGGAGCCGCTCGAAGTGACGCGCTGGGACTTTCCGCCTGATAACCCGAAATATCGGTATCGCTACCGATAACGGTACGGATGGGAGGTGGAGTTACCCTCTGCCCACCCCCCACCACGGCGGGCCGCCTGTTCGCCGGCTCCGCCGGCCCCTGGCCGGCGCGGCCTACGCGCCCGGACCGGGCCCGGCTCCCGGCGACCGGCGGCCTGCTTCGGTCACCCCTCACGTGGAGGTGTCCCCCGCATGAGTCCTTCCCGATGGAGAGCGGCGGCCACGGCGTTGATCGCCGCGCTGGCCGTCGTCGCGCCGGCGACCCCGGCCCCCGCCCTCGCGCAGGCCCCCGCCGCCGCACCCCTGCACGCGCAGCTCGACAGCCGGGTCTCCCCGGCCGGCGAGGAGGTGCTCGCCGACCTGTCCCTGCCCTACGGCGCCGCCGGACGGAGCTGGAGCACGCGCGTCACCCGGCCCGGCTCCCGCTACGTCAAGGTGCACTTCGCCGCGCTCACCCTCGTGCCCGGCGACTACGTCACCGTCGCGTCGCCGGACGGCCGCGAGACCCACACCTACTACGGCGACCCCACCCGCGGGCGCTACCCGACCGGCTCCGGGTACACGCTGCACGGCGTCCCCGGCTTCGCCGCGCTCTCCGTGGACGGCGACACGGCGGTGGTCACCCTGCACGCGTCCGGGCCGCGCGACGCCGTCCGGCTGGCCCGGCAGGGCTTCGGCGTGCGCATCGACCGGTACTTCCGCGGCTACACCACCCAGGAGGCCGCGGCCCTGACGCCGCGGACGTTCAGCGTCTGCGGCACCGACGCGCGGCGGGACGTGGTCTGCTACAAGGACAGCAACCCCACCGAGTACGCCCGCAGCCGCGCCGTGGCCCGCCAGCTGCTCAACGGCCTCGGCTACTGCACGGCCTGGCGGGTCGGCAACACCAACCGCATGCTGACCAACCACCACTGCATGGAGAGCGCCGCCGACCTGAGCGCCAGCGAGTTCCAGTTCGACTACGACTGCGCCACCTGCGGCGGCGACAACCCGGGCGCCGGGACGAAGGTCGGCGGCGGCCAGTTCCTGAAGACCAGCGCACTCGAAGCGCTCGACTACACGCTCTTCAGCGTCGCCGACTTCGCCGCGATCCAGCAGTTCGGCACCCTGTACCTCGATCCGCGTCCCCCGGTGGCGGGCGAGCGCATCTACATCCCCGGCCACGGCGACACCCTGCCCAAGCGCCTGTCCCTGTACGAGGACACGCAGGGCGGCGCGGCCTGCAAGATCGACGTGGTGTCGTCGGGCGTCAACACCGGCTACCGCTGCGACACCTCCGGCGGGAACTCCGGCTCCCCCTTGATCGCCGCCTCCAGCCACAAGGTGATCGCGCTGCACCACCTCGGCGGCTGCCCCAACTGGGGGACGCGCATCACCGAGGTGTACAACGAGATCTCCGGCATGATCGACAACACCCCGCCGAACGGCGGCGGCGACTTCGCGATCTCGCTCACGCCCACGAGCGGCGGCGTCACACCGGGCGGGTCGACCACGAGCACCATCTCCACCGCCGTCACGCGCGGCGGTCCCCAGCAGATGCAGTTCGCCGCCACGGGGCTGCCGGCGGGGGCCGCCGCGACGTTCGCGCCGCCCACCGTCCAGTCGGGCGGCACGTCCGTCATGACGATCTCCACCTCCGCGCAGACGCCCGGCGGCATGTACACGATCACGGTCACCGCCACCGGCCCCGCCACCACCCACACGGTCGCCTTCGCCCTGTCCGTGGCCGTCGCGGGCGGCTGCTCCGGCTACGAGACCACCAAGTCCGGGACGCTGGCCTCCGGGGCGGAGCAGTACCAGCCCGACGGCGGGTATCTGCAGACCACCGTCACCGGCCCGCACCAGGCGTGCCTGGACGGCCCGGCCGGCGCCGACTTCGACCTGTACCTCCAGCGCTGGAACGGGTCCACGTGGGCGACGGTCGCGCAGAGCGCCGGGTCGGGAGCCGACGAGACGCTCACCTACACCGGCGCGGCCGGTTACTACCGCTACCGGGTGCACTCCTACTCGGGCACCGGTCCGTACACCTTGGGATACAACGCTCCCTGACCCTGGACAGGCGTCCGGGCTTCCCGGCCAGGGCTGGAGCCATGGCCAGAGGCCTGGGCGCTGGAGTGCGTTCCGGGCGGTCATTCCGATCGACGGTGACCCATGGACAGGCGGCCGGGCGGCGCAGAGATTGGGCGGCAGGCACGGTTCGTACGGACGCGGGGAGCGCGGATGAGGATCATGGAACTCGTCTCGGTGGACGGCTGCATCGCCTTCGACCTGGACTGCCCGGTCAGCGCGGGCGGCACCCGGTTGGCGCCGGACGTCACCCGCGAGGAGGCGGGACTGCTGGCGCGGGCGATGACGTACAAGCTGGCCGTGCTCGGCGAGCGGATCGGCGGGGCCAAGGCGGTGCTGCGGGCCTCGCCGGCCGACCGGGCGGGCACGGTGGCGCGCTTCTGCCAGGAGGTCGCGCCGCTGGTCGAGAAGGGCACCTTCCTCACCTCCTCGGACCTGGGCACGCGGACGCAGGACTTCGCGCCGCTGCCCGGCTACCGGGCCGACTCGATCATGCACGGGGAGGCCGGCGGCGAGCTGGTGGACACCGTCGTCACCGGGCTGGGCGTGGTCGTGGCCGCCGCGACGGCGCTCGGCGGCCTGGCCGGGCGGACGCTGGCGGTGGAGGGCTTCGGCAAGGTGGGCAGCGCCGTCGTGCGCGAGGCGGCGCGGCGCGGCGCGCGGCTGGTCGCCCTGTCCACCCTGCACGGGTGCGTCAGCGACCCCGCCGGGCTGGACGTCGCTGCCCTTGAGGAACTGCGCGCCGAGCACGGCGACGCCTGCGTGACCAGGCTCGGCCTGCCCGTGCTGCCGCCCGAGGCGTTGTACGAGGTGCCCGCCGACGTGCTGGTCCCCGGGGCGCGGGCCGGCACCCTGTCGGCGCGGCGGGCGGCGACGGTGCGGGCCGGCCTGGTCGCGCCGGCCGCGAACGTGCCCTACACCGCCCGGGGGCTGCGGACACTGGGGGAGCGGGGCGTGGTGACGCTGGCGGACTTCGTCTGCGGCGCGGGTGCCACGATCGGCTACCTCGCCGAACGGGCGGGAACGGTCTCCACCGCGGACGAGGTCGGCCACCTGGTCGAGAACCGCGTCGCGGAGATCACCGCCGCCGCCCTGTCCCATGCCGAGGGCCCGTACGCCGGCGCCTGCACCCTGGCCAAAGCCTTCCTGACAACCTGGCACACCCCACCCACCCCACCGCTGGCCCCCGACCCGCAGGACTCCTGACACTGGGACGGCCCCTGAGTGTGCGGGGCCCCTGAGCGGGCGGCCCCTGAGTGGGGGCCGCCCACGAGACTCGGGCCGCCCCCGACCTTGGCGGCGCTGCCCAGGCTCTGGCGACCGAGCAGCTCCCCCCGGCTCCCACCGGCCACATCCAGGCAGCTCCTGAGGCCAGGACGGCTGCCCAGGCCAGGACGGCTGCCCAGGCCAGGACGGTTCCTGAGGCCAGGGGCGGCCTACCGGGACTGGGGAGGCGGCCTTCTGAGGCGGGGTTTCAGGCGGGGGCGTAGTTGGAGAGTGCGGGTTCGAGGAGGTCGAAGGCGCGGGTGGCGTCGGTGGCGATCGTGTCGGCGATGCGGTCGTTGGGCAGGCCCGTCAGGGTGAGCTCGTGGATGCGCTGGAACAGCACCCGGTGCACGGTTCCCAGCAGCCCGGCGGCGGTCTGGACGGTGATGTCGTCTGCCGTCGTACCGGTGGCGTCGGCGAGGGCCCGGGCGAGGTGCTGTTCGCGCTGGTCGTGCAGGCCGCGCAGGCAGGACGTCAGGGTGGGGCTGTCGGCGATCATGCGGGCGAACTCCGGTCCGGAGAACCCGGCCACCGGGTCCTGGGCCGCGACGGAGGTCAGGAAGGCACGTCGTAGAGCGGACAGGGCCGATTCGCCGGGACCGCGGGCGGTGACGGCGTCGGCCAGGGCGGACGTGAACGCCTCCTGATGGTCGAAGGCCAGGTCCTCCTTGCGCGGGAAGTAGTTGGTCACTGTCTTCTTGGCGATGCGGGCGGCGGTGGCGATCTCGGCGATGGTGGTCTGCTCGAACCCTTGGGTGATGAACAGCCTGGTGGCGTGGTCGGAGATGAGCTGCCGGGTCTCCTGCTTCTTGGATTCGCGGAGGCCGGGGGCGGGCGAGGTCTCGTGAGCCATGAATGAATCTTACCCTCGTTGTATTTTTACGTTGACATCCCTCGAACCCTCGGGCTATATTTACGTCCATCGTAAGTTTGCGACCGACGAACGAAAAGGAGAAACTGCTTGGAACTCAAGCTCTTCCCGGCTGTAGCTTTCAAGATCGACCTTGGGGTGTCGGAGGGCCGCGACCGCAAGTCGCAGCACTCTTACCTCCCGGGCGGCGGAGTCCGCAGACCGTCCGCCGACCATGGCGCACGGGGATGGCAGGACCCGCAAGTGACCCGCAACCTCCCCCGCCGCCGCGCTCACTGATCCCCACCCTCCCTGCGACGACCGCCCCTCGCCCCTGACCGCGTTCGCCGCCGCCCGCTGATGCCGTCCACGGTGGGCCGCGTCCATGGGCCTGTTGGCTGTCGTGGTCGACGTCGGGCAGGGCCGTCCTAACCGGCGGCTCGTGTTTCGTTCAGCCGTTCTCATCTCTCATGGAGACCTTCTTGCAGATCGCCACGTCCACCGTCTCGCTCACCGTTGCCGACGTCGCCGCCTCCCAGGCGTTCTTCACCGAACACCTGGGCTACACCGTCCGGGTCGCCGCGGACGGGTTCGCCTCGCTCACTCGCGCCGACGCGATGGACGTCGTGCTGCTCGCCCGCGGCATCGAGGTCCTGCCGCCGGAGCAGCGCGACCAGCACGCCTCCGGTCTCATCCTGGCCTTCACCCTGGACGGCGGCCTGCACGGGCAGGAGAAGCTGCTGCGTGACGCGGGCGTCGAGATCACCATGCCGCTGCGTGAGGAGCCCTGGGGTGAGCGCCTGTTCCAGGTGACCGACCCCAACGGGATCGTCATCCAGTTCGTCGAGTGGGTGGCTCCCGCCTGACCGGGGCCGCCTCAGCCGGTCTCGCGGGCCTGGCGGTCCAGGAAGTCCGCCACGAGCGTCGCGAACTCCGCCGCCTGGTGCTCCAGCGGGATCAAGCCGCCCTTGACCACGGCCTGGGTGCTGTGGGGAAGGGCGGCGGCCAGGCGCTCGAGCTCGGGGAAGGCGAAGGGGTCGTCGGTGGCTCCGACGACCAGCACCGGACAGCGGACCAGCCCGACCCGCTCCTCCATCCGGTACGCGGCCACCGCCTCGTGCCCGCGCTCCACTTCCGGCAGGACCGTCAGTGCGTCGCGGACGAACCGGGTCAGCAGCGGCCACGGGTAGTAGGGGGCCCGCCGGCTCCACAACTCGCCCAGATGGGAGCCGTCGGACTGCTCGCGCACGGCGTCGATGGAGGGACGGCCCGCACGACGCCGCCGCCCGTCGGGGTCGACCATCGGCGTGGAGGACAGCACCAGGGCGGTGACGCGGTCGGGCGCGCGCGCCGCCGTCTCGACCGCGATGACGCCGCCCGTGTGGTGCCCGGCCACGGCGGCTCGCGGCAGGCCGAGGGCGTCCATCAGGGCTAACACGCCGGCGGCGTAGGTCTCTATCGAGTGCTCGGGTGGGCGGGCGGAGTTGCCGAAGCCGAGCGTGTCCATGGCGATGGCTCGCCGGGTGCGGCCGAGCAGGGGGAGCACTTCGCGGTATTCGTCCCATGAGCGGGGGGTCTGGTGCAGCAGAAGCACCGGCTCGCCCGTGCCGCACGAGGCGTGGTGGATCTGGCCGAACGGGGTGTCGGCATAGCCGAATCTGATCACGGCGTCTCCTCCTGCCTGCTCACCAGGGGCGGACCGGCCCCGTCGCGCGGACGATCACCGCCAGGGTGCGCCCCCAGCCGTCCTCACGCCCTCACGATCGCAGACGGAACCCCGCCGCGCATCAGCCCCTGGTCTGACCTTGCGCCCCCGTCGGTGAAGACCACCTGCGGGCACCGGACGGCCCTGCTATCCGATCCGGTACCCCACGCCCGGCCGGGTGCTGATCACCGGCGGTTCGCCCAGTTTGCGGCGCAGACGGCCGACGGTGACGGTCACGGTGTTGGTGAACGGGTCGGCGTGCTCGTCCCAGACCTGGTCGAGCAGGGCCTCGGTGCTCAGGAAGCCGGGCGACGCGCGCAGCAGCGCCTCCAGCACGGCGAACTCCTTGACCGACAGCTCCAGCGGACGGCCGTCCCGGGTGACGGTGTGCCGCAGCGGGTCGAGCTCGATCCCGGCCCCGCGCAACGTGCGCGGCCGGGCGCCGGGACGGCGGCGCGCCAGCGCCCTCACCCGCAGCACCAGCTCCGGGAAGTGGAAGGGCTTGGCCAGGTAGTCGTCGGCGCCCAGGGTCAGCCCGCTCACCCGGTCGCCGGGCGAGCCGGCCGCGGTCAGCATCAGGACCATGGGGCGTTCGTCCTGGTCAGTGAGCATCTGGCAGAGGGTGTCGCCGTGGATGCCCGGCAGGTCGCGGTCGAGCAGCACCACGTCGTAGGGGGCGAGGTCGAGCTTGGCCGCCGCCTCCAGTCCGTCGTGGGCGACGTCCACGGCCATGCCCTGGTCGCGCAGGCCCTCGGCGAGCACGGCGGCCAGCGCCCGCGCGTCCTCCACCACCAGCACCCTCATGCCGGCAGCCGCACGGTGGCGCGCAGCCCGCCCTCGGGGCGGGCCGCGAGGTCGAGGCCGCCGCCGTGCGCCTGCGCGACGGCCGCGACGATCGACAGGCCGAGCCCCGAGCCGTCCGCCGACCCGGTGCGGTCCGCGCCGAGCCGCTGGAACGGCCGCGCCAGCCGCGCCACCTGTCCGGGGTCGAGCCGGTCCCCGCCGGACTCCACGACCAGGCATGCCCACCGGCCGTCGGCCGCGGCCTCGACCCTGATCCAGCCGCCGTCCTGGTTGTGGACGATCGCGTTGTCGACGAGGTTGTGCACCATACGCGTGACCAGCGCGACGCTGCCCCGCGTCCGCACCCCCTCCGCGACGCCCTCCTCGTCCAGGGTGAGGCGACGGGCCGCGAGGTCGGCGGCGCGGGCGTCCAGAGTCTGCCGCACCAGGTCGCCGAGCGTGATCGCGGCGGCGTCGGGCAGGCTGCCGTGCTGGGCGCGGGCCAGCGCGAGCAGGCTCTCCAGGAGCCGGTCGACCTGGTCGAGGTCGGTGCGCAGCCGGTCGGCCAGCGCCAGCGTCTGGTCTGGTACGGGCTCCGGCTTGGCCACGGCCACGTCCAGCCGCGCCCGCATGGTGGCCAGCGGGGTGCGCAGCTCGTGCGAGGCGTCGGCGACGAACCGGCGCTGCGCGGCGAAGGCGCCCTCCATACGGGCGAGCAGCCCGTCGATGGTGTCGGCCAGGTCCTTGACCTCGTCGGCCGGCCCCGGCACGGCCAGGCGTTCGTGCAGGTTGTCGGCGGAGATGCGGCGGGTGGCGGCGGTGATCGTGCGCAGCGGACGCAGCACCCGGCCCGCGACCACCCGGCCGAGCACGATCGACACCACGGCCATGACGGCCAGCGCGAGCACCGACCCCGCCAGAAGCTGACGCGACTGCGTGGCGTGCACGTCGGCGAGCTGGGCCTGGAGCAGGGCGATGTACTCCTCGGCGGCGGCCGGGGCCGGCCCGCCGCCGGGCCGGACCGGCACCGGCTCGGTCCGCGACAGCGGCATGCCGACGAGGTTGACCAAAACCAGCAGGCCCGCGCCGGAGGCCAGGAACAGCCCGCCGTACAGGAGGGTGAAGCGCAGGCGGACCGTACGTGCGGGCAGCCTGGGACGTGGCGGCATCTGTCTCCTTCCGGGGACTCCAGGATGCCGCCACCGACCTAACACCGGCATGACGGGGTCGGCCCTCCGCCGCCCACCACTCACGCCCGCGGCCGTGGGACCGGTCAGGCGGGCTCGACGAGGGCCTGGCTGCGCTCCCACAGGCGGCGTGCCAGGTCGGGGTCGTCCGCCAGGCGGTGGACGGCCGAAGGGCGGCGCTTCTCGTAGTGGCCGCCGGGTGCCCAGTCGGCGCCCGGCCGCGAGGTGGCCAGCCAGACCAGGGTGTCGGCGCCCTGCTCGGGCGTGAGCAGGAACCGCTTCAGCGGCGTGTGGTAGAGCAGCCGCGCAGTGCTGTCGCCGCCGCCGGAGAAGTTGGTGGCCACCACGCCGGGGTGGAAGGAGGCCGCGGCCAGGCCGTCCGCGCCGTGGCGGCGCTGGAGCTCGCGGGTGAACAGGATGTTGGCCAGCTTGGAGTTGGCGTACGCCCGGCTGCCCGAGTAGCGGCGCACCGCGTCGAGGTCGTCGAGGTCGAGCCGGGCGCGGGTGTTGATCAGGCTGGACGTCGTGACGACCGTGCCGCCGGCGGCCAGCAGCCGGGGCAGCAGCAGCGTGGTCAGCAGGAACGGCGCCAGGTGGTTGATCTGGAAGGTCGCCTCGTGGCCGTCGGGCGTGGTGGTGCGCGAGCCCATGATGGCCCCGGCGTTGTTGACCAGCACGTCGATGGCCGGGTGGCGGTCGAGCAGGGTGGCCGCCAAATCGCGTACCTCTGACAGGCGCGCGAAGTTGGCCACGTGGTGGTCGGCCGCCAGCTCCTTCGCCAGCGCCGCGGTCTTGCCGGACGACCGGCCGACGAGGACGACCTCGTCGCCCCGCTGTCGCAGGGCGCGTGCCGCGGCACGGCCGATGCCATCGCTGGCGCCGGTCAGGACGATGGTCTTTCCCGCCATGGGCCCGATCCTTCCGCATCCGGCCCCCACCATAGATCGCGGGGCAGCACACCCGCCACGCCGGGGGCGGCCCGCGGCCGCGCGGTGAGGGGCCCCGCAGTAAGGGGTCGCACGGTGAGGGATTGCGCGGTGGGGGGCTCCGCGGTTAAGGGGCGCGCGGTCAGTGGTCGGTGGTGTGGAAGCGGGCGGCCGGGTTGTCGCTGAGGGCGGCGTCGAGGCGGGCGCGCATGTCGGCGCTCAGGTCCGGCAGCTCCCGCAGGGAGAACCAGCGGACCTCGCTGTTCTCGCCGTCGGCCGGATAGGGGTCGCCGGACCGCCAGCGGCAGCGGAACACCAGGTCGAGGTAGCGGGCCCGATCGCCGTTGGGGTAGGTGACCTCGCGGGTGACGTGCACCAGGGCCAGCCGTTCGGCGACGGCCCGTACGCCGGTCTCCTCGGCCACCTCGCGCAACGCGGCGTCGGCGGGCTGCTCGCCCGGGTCGATGATGCCGGTCACGGGCGTCCAGGCGCCGGTGTCGCTCCGGCGGACCAGCAGCACCTGGTCCTCGCGCAGCACGACCGCGGTCACCCCGGACAACCACAGCGGCTCGGTGCCGATCTTCTCGCGCAGCGCGAGGACGAACTCAGGGGTTGGCATCGGACCAGCATATGCGTGGGACGCCGGCCGCCGGAGGGAGTCGCTGCGCGCCCGGCGCCGCGAAACGCGCCCGCACTTCCGGCGTGCCGGGCATGCGGCGGACGGCCATAACCCCATAAAGTCTATAGGTAATAAGGATAATCCCAAGGAGGGGTAAGCAGCCATGTCCGGTTCCACGTCCTGGCCTAGCCTCGGTTCCATGTCGATCGACGAGAACGCCCTGCTCCCCGACCCCGGCCGCGCCGTCGTGGCGGTCGAGCCGCCGGTCCCGGCGCACGGCCACTGGGCCGGGGCGCCGAGCGCCGTCGCCGCGGACGGGCTGATCTACCTCGCCTACCGCCTGCGCCGCCCGGTCGGTGAGGGCCGCGGGTACGCGGTCGTCGTCGCCCGCTCGTCCGACGGCGAGCGTTTCGAGCCGCTGACCACGATCACCCGCGAGGAGATGGACGCCGAGTCGCTGGAGCGGCCCGCGCTGGTCCGCACCCCGCAGGGACGCTGGCGGTTGTACCTGAGCTGCGCCACACCCGGCACCAAGCACTGGCGGGTGGAGGTCGTCGAGGCCGCCGATCCCGCCGCGTTCGACCCGCGCACCCGCACGACGGTGCTGCCCGGCGACCCCAAGACCGGGGTCAAGGACACCGTGATCGTGCGGCGCGGCGACGTGTGGCACCTGTGGGCCTCCTGCCACCCGCTGGCCGACCCCGACGAGGCCGACCGGATGGTGACCGACTACGCCACCAGCGCCGACGGCCTGGACTGGACCTGGCACGGCACCGCCCTGACCGGCCGCCCCGGCCTGTGGGACGCCCGCGGCGTCCGGATCAGCGCCGTCCGCTTCGACGGCGACCGGCTCGTGGCCTTCTACGACGGCCGCGGCAATGCGGAGGAGAACTACGAGGAGCGCACCGGCGTGGCCGTGGGCGCCGACCCCGACGCGCTGGCCGCCCTGGGCGACCGGCCCGCCGCGATGTCGCCGCACCACGGCGGCGGCCTGCGCTACCTCACCTTCGTCGACCTGCCGGACGGCGGCCTGCGCCTCTACTACGAGTACACGCGCGCCGACGGCGCCCACGACCTGCGCACGGAACTCCGCCCGCCCCGCTGACCGGCCCGCTCACGGGCCCGTCCCGGGGCAGCGTGGCGGTCAGGGGGCGCGGTCACGGCCCGCGGTCAGGGTCCCGCGGTCAGGGGGCGCGGCCGTTTCTGGCCTGGCGCTGGCCGGGCGGCCGGCTGCCGACCAGCCCGCCCGAACGTTCCCGCGGCCGCAGCCAGTCGCTGAAGTCCTCGCCGGTGACCTGCTGGAGCAGCTGGACGTCCGCCGCGAAGTAGGGGATCAGTCGCTGCCGCTGCGCCCACTCCAGCGGCCGGCGCGCCCGGCCGCGCCGCTGGAGCAGCCGCTCCAGCGGCCCGGACAGGGACGCGGGAAGGGTACGCCGCAGGGTGGACAGCAACGCGTGCCGCGCGCCGGGGTCCGGGTGCGCGGTCACGTTCTCCCTCGGGACGCCGGTGAGCAGCCCCTGCCGCACGCCGAGGAAGCCGCAGATGCGGTCCAGGGTCTCGGCCGGACGGTCCACGATGTCCCGGTAACGGAAGATGAGCACCTGGTCGCGGGGGAACAGGGTGAACAGGTGGGCGAGCTGCCCGCCGTACCGGCCGAGGGCGGTGTAGTGCCAGAAGTGCGCCCATCCGGCCGCGATGCGCTCCGGCTCGGCCTCGCAGGCGCGGACGAGGTCGCCGATCGGCTCCAGGCCGGCCGACCACAGGTGGGTCCAGTTGGAGTGGGCGCGCTCGACCGGGTCGCGCAGGCTCACGATGAGCCGGACGTGCGGGATGGTCTCCCGGATGCGGCGTTGGGCGTCCAGGTCGTACAGGTAGAAGGGGGTGGACTCGCCGGCGAGGGCGCCGGGGGGAGCGGCGGCGAACAGCGCCTCGTAGTCCGCGCGCCGCCAGACGTGTTCCCGGTAGGTCTCGGCGTCGCCCGGTCCGCCCCGTCCGGGCGGTGGCCCGTCGGTGAGGAAGAACTTCGGCTCCTTGATGGGCGACAGGAACAGGTCGGGGTGCGGGTGCAGCGCGGTGTGCAGCGCCGTCGTCCCCGCTTTGGGCACTCCCGCGATCAGGAAATCAGGCAAGGGCACCGTTTTCCTCCCAGTGACGAGAACCGCTATTGCCTAACTTTCCTACCAACAGTGTAGGTAATTCAAGAGGCCGGAGCCGCTCCGCTCGTTCGGGCGCCGTCTTCGACGCCCCTCGGTCCGACCGCTAGGTTGATCTTGATCCACCACAACGGCCGAACGACCAGCAGGGTGATGCACTTGAGTGAAAATCCCCACATCAGCGGAACATCTGCCGTGAGCCGTCGCGCGCTCCTCCGAACCGGGGCGGGGGTCGCGGCCGCCACCGCGGGCGGCGGCCTCTCGCTGTTCGCGGCCGAACCGGCGTACGCGACCGTCCCGGCATCGCAGCGTTTCGTCTTCGAAGGGGCCGGCGGCGACCCCGTCGTACGGGCCACACTCCACCAGCCCTACTGGGCGATGCAGTCCTTCGCCTTCGACCACGTCCACGGGCACATCTACTTCGTGCAGACCAAGGTCGGCAGCACGAACGGCGACCTCTGGGTGACCAGGACCGACCTGCACGGCAAGGTGCTGGGCGCCATGGCGCTGCACGGGTTCGATCACGGCTCGTCGATGGCGATCCAGCCGGACACGGCCGAATCCCCCTATGTCTGGCTGGCGGGCGACTGGAGGAGCCTGTCCTCCGGCGCGGCTCCGAACAGCCACACGATCTGCCGTGTCAAGTACCGGGACGGGGGCGCGCTCGCCTACAAGGACGCGGGGGTTCGGAAGTTCCCGATCGGCCTCTCCGACTTCCGGGACTGTCCGAGACCCTCGATCGATCCCTACACCAACCGGTTGCTCGTCCGCTACATGGGAACAACGAGCCCGTGGCGCCTCGCGCTGTTCGACCTTCCCGCCGTCATCGGCAAGGGCATCAGCGACACCACTCCCGTCCTCGCCAAGCGCGCTCTGCCGACCAACGCCCAGCTCGGCCTCGCCGAATCCGACCACTTCCAGGGCGTGACCTCGTACGGCCAGTACGTGTACCTCTCCTACGGCGGCCCGCCCGCCAGGCCCACGGACCCGGCCAAGCCCTCCTACCTGGTCCGTCTCGACATGAACAAGGCCGGGGCCTCGGTGGAGGAGGTCTACCGGACGAGGGCGGGCGAGTCCCTGCCCGGTCGCGAGCCTCAGGGAATGGCGATCTGGCGATCGTCGGACGGGCCGCGCCTGGCGTTCGGCTTCTCCAGCAAGATCAGCGGCAGCCCCGACGAGTTCCGGGCGACCGTCTTCTACAAGAGCGACCTCACGGGCTGAGCCGTCCGAACCGCCGCGGCCCCGACGGTCGGCCCCGACGGTCGGCCGCGTCCGCCGTCAGCGGCGACCGGCCCCGTCCGCCGTCAGCGGCGGGCGGGTGAGGCCGGCGCGGCGGCCTCGTCCCCGGCCGCCCGGCCATCGGGACGGCCCGGCAGCGCCATGGTGACGGCCGCCGCGGCCAGCGCAGCCCCGCAGCCGACCAGCATGCCGGTACGGAAGCCGGCCTCCGACGGCAGCGTGTGCGTCCCCAGCCGGATCGTCAGCTGCGACAGGATCACGCCGACGACCGCCGCCGAGACCGTCGTCCCGATCGAGCGCATCAGCGTGTTGAAGCTGTTGGCCGCGGCCGTCTCCGACCGGGGCACCGCGCCCATGATGAGGGCGGGCATCGCCCCGTAGGCCAGGCCGACGCCGAGGCTGCACACGCAGGTGACGACCAGCATGCCCCACGCCGACCCCAGCAGGCCCATGGAGGAGCCGTAGCCGAGCGCCATGACCAGGCTCCCGGCGATCAGGGTGACCTTCGGGCCGCGGGCGGCCGACAGCCGGGCGCCGAGCGGCGAGACCACCATCATCATCAGGCCGGAGGGGGCCATCCACAGGCCGGCGGCCAGCATCGACTGGCCCAGCCCGTAGCCGGTGGCCGCGGGGAGCTGGAGGATCTGCATGACGATCAGCGCCTGGGCGTACATCGAGAAGCCGACCATGATGGAGGCGAGGTTGGTCAGCAGCACCTGCCGCCGGGCGGTCACCCGCAGGTCCACCAGCGGCTCCGCGGCGCGCAGCTCCCACAGGGCCCATGCCGGCAGGACCAGCGCGGCCGCGCCGAGCAGCCCGAGCGTGGTGCCGCTCGCCCAGCCCCAGTCGGCGCCCTTGGAGACCCCCAGCAGCAGGCACACCAGCCCCGCGCCGAGGCCGAGCGCGCCCGGCACGTCCAGCCGCCCGGCCGCGCCCGCGCGGGGCAGCGGGGGCGTGGGCGGCACCAGCACCCGGATCAGCACCGCGATCAGCACGCTCAGCACGGCCGAGCCCCCGAACAGCACCCGCCAGCTCGCGTACTCGGCGACCGCGGCAGAGACCGGCAGGCCGAGGGCCCCGCCGATGCCCATGGACGAGCTCATCAGCGCGATCGAGGGGCCGAGCCGGTCGGGCGGCAGCAGGTCGCGCAGGGCGCTGATGCCGAGCGGGATCAGACCCATGCCCATGCCCTGTAACCCGCGCCCGACGATCATGGGGGCGAGCGACCCGGCCAGCGAGCAGATCACCGACCCGGCGATCAGCGGCGCGGTGCAGACGAGCATCATGCGGCGCTTGCCGTACAGGTCGCCGAGGCGTCCGGTGACCGGCGTGGCGACCGCGCCGGCCAGCAGGGTGGCGGTGATCACCCAGGAGGCGTCGGAGGCGGTGCTGTGCAGCAGCCGCGGCAGCTCGCCGATCAGCGGCACGACCAGGGTCTGCATGAGCGAGGCGACGATGCCGGCCACCGCCATCACGCTGACGATGCCGCCGGGGCGGGCGGTGGATGTGGAGCCCCCCACGTTGTTCTCCCGTCGTCGAAGGATGTGCACGCTACACATCATGTGTTACGTACACAATTCATGTAAGGTGCACATATCTCGCGAAAGGGGGGATTGGGATGGAAAAGCCCACACATCTCATCGAGTTCGAGACGATGTTGCTCGGCCGGCACCGGCACTACGACCGCAGTGCCCACCTCCTGCTGCGGCGGCTGCACGGCTCGGGCCCGATGTCCATCGGGCAGCTCAGCGACGCCTTCGGCCTGGACGTCTCCACCCTCAACCGGCACACCTCGGCCCTCCTGCGCGCCGGCCTGGTCGAACGCATCCCCGACCCCGAGGGCGGCATCGCCCGCAAGTTCCGCCTCACCCCGGAGGGCGAGCGCAGTCTCACCGAGGAGCGCGAGCGGAACGTGCGCGGCCTGGAGAAGGTGATGGCCGACTGGTCGCCGGAGGACGTCGCCGCCTTCGCCGCCTATCTCAGGCGCTTCAACACCGACATCGAACGCCTGGCCGGCCGCCCCTGGCCGCGTGCCTGAGCCGGGCCGCCCGGTCCCGGACACGCGCGAGGGCCCCCCGCCGGGACGGGCGGGGGGCCCTCAACGCGTGGGCACCGGTGTGCGTGTCGCCTCTCGGCGAGGGGCACAACGCGGCTCCAGCCGAACGGTAGTCCGCGAAGGCGATAGGTGAGGCCCGGGGACACTGGGCACACCGGCCACGAGGAATGTAACGGCGGCCGCCGCCGGGATGTTCCCGGCAGATCAGGCGAAGTGCATGACGATGGCCAGGCCGACGAGGTGCGTGACCACCACCACGACCAGCAGCGTGACGAACACGAACTTGGCCGGGCCGTGCTCGAAGTGCTTGCCCTCCTTCAGCGGAGGCAGCTTGGCCTGACGCTCGGCGATGCGCTCCTCCAGCGGCTTGCGGTGAAACATGAGGTGTCCCTCTTTCGGCGGCCCGGCCACGGGTACGATTTGTGTGGCATCGATTTGCAGGCTATTAGTTTGTACACAAAGTAAGTTACCAGACGGCATCGGAGGCGTACACGCATGGAGCCTGTGACGGAGGCGACAGACCTGCTGGCGCTCGACCGGCAGGTGTGCTTCGCCCTCAGCATCGCCTCGCGCAGCGTGATCGGCCTCTACCGGCCGCTGCTGCAACCCTTCGGGCTGACCCACCCCCAGTACCTGGTGATGCTGGCCCTCTGGCAGCAGGAGCCGCTGTCGGTCAAGGAACTGGGCGAGCTCCTGCAGCTCGACCCCGGCACGTTGTCCCCGCTGCTCAAGCGGCTGGAGGCGCTGGGCTACGTCCATCGCGAGCGCAACAGCAAGGACGAGCGCGCCCTGGCCGTCACCCTGACGCCCGCCGGCCGGCAGCTCAGGGCCGAGGCGGAGAAGATTCCGCCGGCCATCGTTGCCCGGCTCGGCATGGACCTCGACGAGCTCCAGGACTTGCACGCCGCGCTGATGCGCCTGATCGCCTCGGCCCGTCGCGACGCCTGACCTCCTCCGCCGCGCGCCCTCGATGAGCAACCGCAGTTGACTATGTTCAGGATAGTCAACTACGGTTGCTCGCGTTCGCGCATCCCTTTCGTGGCGCTGGAGGCAGCATGTCCATGGTTCACGCCGATCGTCCGAGATTGCGGCAGGTGCTCGACCGGCTGGTGGCCGGCGACCGCGGGCCCGGCGTCGTGGCCGAGGTCCGGGACGGCGACGAGCCGCCGTGGTTCTGCGCCGCGGGCATGGCCGACCTGGAGACCGGCCGTCCCCGCGGCCCCGGGGAGCACTTCCGCATCGGCAGCTTCACCAAGGCGTTCGTCGGGACCGTCGTGCTGGGCCTGGCGGCCGACGGCGACCTGGCCCTGGACGCCCCCGTGACCACCTGGCTGCCGGGTGTCGTCGAGGAGTACTTCCCCGGCGCCGACGCCGCCCGCATCACCCCGCGGCTGCTGCTCAACCACACCAGCGGCCTGCCGGACGTGATCCCCGGCGTGGAGACCCCGCCCGCCGGGAAGCCGGGCGAGCGGTTCGTCTACTCCAAGGTCAACTACAACCTGGCCGGGATGATCGTCGAGGCGGCGTCCGGCTCGACGCTCGCCGAGCAGATCGACCGCCGCGTCGCGGTCCCGCTGGGCCTGACCGGGACGTACCTGCCCGCGGCCGGCGAAGGGCTGCGCGACCCGCACGCCCGCCACTACTCCGGCCAGGACGAGACCGGCCAGGAGACCGTCCGTCACGACGTGACCGACGCCGACCTGTCATGGGCCTGGGCCGCCGGCGGCATGGTCTCGACCACGGCCGACCTCCACCGCTTCCTGGCCGCCCTGCTGGACGGGCGGCTGCTCCCGCCCGCCCAGCAGGAGGAGATGTTCACCACCGTGCCCACCGAGGGCGCCGGCTGGGTGCCCGGCGCCCGGTACGGGCTCGGCGTCTACTCCCAGCGGTTCCCGTCCGGCGTCACGCTGTGGGGCGGGGGCGGCTACATCCAGGGGTCGATGACGTACGCGATGGGCGACCGGCAGGGCAGTCACACCCTGGTCGCCAACGTGAACGGCGACTGGGGCGACTTCCTGGGGACCTGCGCCGACCTGTTCCAGGCCGACTTCGGCTGACGGCGCGGGCCCCACCGGCTCAGACGAGCCCGGGGACGGCCACGTCGGCCGTCCTGACCTCGCCCGTCCGGCCGGCGAACATCTCCGCCATCCGCTCGACGCCCGGGAACACCGCGACGGTCATGAACAACGTCCGGCCGTCCGGGCCGCCGAGCGCGGCGGCGAAGCAGGCCCGGTCGAGCTCGATCCGGTCGGTCACCTCGCCGCCCTCGCGCACCCGTACGCAGGCGGCGCCCTGTTCGTCGTCCACCTGGGTCCAGATCGCGCCCTCGGCGTCCATGCAGATGCCGTCGCCGCCGATGGGCGCCCACACCCGGCGGCCGGACAGCCCGCCGTCCGCGCCGATGTCGAACGCCGTCAGCCGCCGCGTCCAGGACTCGGCGACGACCAGCGTGGAGCCGTCCGGGGTCACCACCATCCCGTTGGGGAAGTACAGGTCCTCGGCGACCACCCGGGCCTCGCCGCCGGGGCCGGCCAGGGCGATCACGCCGGGCGCGAAGTCGGCCCGGCCGAAGTCGAAGCCGACGCAGTTCACGTAGATCCGGCCGCGGCCGTCCACGACGACCTCGTTCGGCCCGGCCGGCAGCTCGCCCAGGTCGGCGTGGACGGACGTCGTGCCGTCCGGCTCCACGCGCAGCAGCTCGTGCTCGCCGGTCACCAGCAGGCGGCCGTCGGGCAGCCAGCCGAGGCAGAACCCGGCCGGTTTCGGGCCGCGGGCGACCACCTCGCGCTCGCCGTCCGGGGTGACGGCGACGATCTCCTGCACCCCCAGTGGGAGAACCACAGCCTGCCCTCGTGCCAGCGCGGCGACTCGCCCACGCACAGCCCGGTCACCAATGTCTTCGTCTCGGTCATGTCGTCATGCCTCCTTCTGCCCTCTATACGAAGGACGGGGGCCCGGATCGACACCGCCGGGAGGAAAGATTCGCGCCGGACCTACAGCGCGGCGCGGGCGCGCTCGGCCAGCGCGGCGCGGTCGACCCCCGCCAGGGCCAGCGCCCGCGGGACCGTGCCCACCTCGGCCTGCAGGACGCCGAGCAGCACGTGGACCGGCCGCAGATCCTTCTTGCGATGGGTGGCGGCCAGCCGCTCGATCGCCAGCCTGACCGACGCCCCGAGCTGCGGACGCCGCTCGGGGTCGGGCGTCGAACGCAGGTCGAAGGCGGCCGCCGACACCCCGGCCGCGGCGAGGCTGTGCTCGAACTCCCGCCGCAACGCCGCCCGCACCCCCGCCTGGTCGAGCCCGGCCCCGGCCAGGATCGCCCGCGCCGCGGTGTCCTGCGGCGCCGCCATGGCCAGCAGCAGGTGGTGGGCCTCGATGGTGGGGGAGCTCTCCGCGCGCGCCTCGGCCTCGCCCCGGATCAGCACGTCGTGCAGGTAGCGGTCGAACGCGCCGCTCATGCCCGCCTCCTCAGCTCGACCCCGGCCGCGATGAGCCGCTTGGCGTGCTTCTTGTGGACCGCCTGGCGGGTGACGCCGAGCGCCTCGGCCACCTGCGGCCAGCTCCAGCCCGCCCGCATCGCCTGCTCCACGGCGGCGTCCTCCAGCTGGTCGGCCAGGCGGCGCAGCGCGACCACGGCGGCGAGCGCGTCCGCGGGCTCCTTGACTGACATTCCAGCCACCCTAGGCGTCCGCCCCCGGGCCAGGCAATTCAGGTTGCTTGAACGGGGGCCGATGCGTCATACCGGGAGCCACCGGGTAGGGCCAGGGGTGTCATGAGCACGATCGAGAACGCCGGGGCCGCCGCCTACCGCATCCCCACCGACCAGCCGGAGGGCGACGGCACGCTGGCCTGGCGGTCCACCACCATGGTCGTCGTCACCCTGACCGCCGCGGGCGTCACCGGCACCGGCTGGACCTACGCCCCGGCCGCCGCCGCGTCGGTCGTCACCGAGCTGCTGGCCGGCGTCCTGACCGGCGCGGACGCCGCCGACATCCCCGCCCTGCACGCCGCGATGGTCCGGCAGGTGCGCAACGCGGGCCGTCCCGGCGTCGCCGGCTACGCCGTCTCGGCCGCCGACGTGGCGCTGTGGGACCTCAAGGCGCGCCTGCTCGGCCTGCCGCTGACCCGCCTGTTCGGCGCCGCCCGGGCCGAGGTCCCGCTGTACGGCTCGGGCGGCTTCACCACCTACGACGACGAGGCCACCACCGCCCAGCTCGCCCACTGGGTCCACGAGCAGGGCATCGGCCGCGTCAAGATCAAGATCGGCGAGTCGTCCGGCACCCGCCCCGACCGCGACCTGCACCGCGTGGCCCTGGCCCGCCGCGTCATCGGCGACCGGGCCGAGCTGTACGTCGACGCCAACGGCGGCTACACCGCCAAACAGGCCGTCCGCCTGGCCGCGCGCATGCGCGAGCACGACGTGACCTGGTTCGAGGAGCCCGTCTCCTCCGACGACCTGCCGGGCCTGCGGCTCGTCCGCGAGCGGGCCGCCCCCGACGTCACCGCCGGCGAGTACGGCTGCGACCCCGCCTACTTCACCCGCATGTGCCAGGCCCAGGCCGTCGACTGCCTCCAGGTCGACGCCACCCGCTGCGGCGGCTACACCGGATGGTTCGCCGCCGCCGCGATCGCCGCGGGCCACAACCTGCAGGTGTCCGCCCACTGCGCGCCCAACCTGCACCTCCCGGCCGCCGCGAGCACCGCCAACCTGCGCCACGTCGAATGGTTCCACGACCACCAGCGCATCGAGGCCGAGCTGTTCGACGGCGCCGCCGACCCCTCCGGCGGCCTGGCCCGCCCCCGGCCCGACGCCCCCGGCCACGGGCTGGAGCTGCGCGCCGCCGCCGCCGAACGCCACCGCGTGACCTGACGGAAGGAGCGGGCGCCGATGCGGATCGAGGACTACGCCCTGATCGGCGACATGCACACCGCCGCGCTCGTCGGCCGCGACGGCTCGATCGACTGGTTGTGCCTGCCCCGCTTCGACTCGCCCGCCTGCTTCGCCGCGCTGCTCGACGGCCCGTCCGCCGGACGCTGGCTGCTGGCCCCCGCCGGCGGCGGCCGGGCCACCTCCCGCGGCTACCGCGAGGGCACCCTCATCCTGGAGACCACCTGGGACGGCCCCGGCGGCAGCGTCCGGGTGGTGGACTTCATGCCGCCCCGCGGCGAGGCCCCCGACGTGGTGCGGATCGTCGAGGGCGTGCGCGGCCGGGTCGAGATGACCATGGAACTGGTGCTGCGCTTCGACTACGGCCACGACGTCCCCTGGCTGCGCTACGAGCCCGGCGTGCTGTCCGCGGTCGCCGGCGGCGACGCCACCTGGCTGCGCACCCCCGTCGAGCTGTGCCCGGACGCCGACCGGCACCGCACCACCGCCTCCTTCACGGTGGGGGAGGGGCAGCGGGTGCCGTTCGCGCTGACCTGGCAGCAGTCGTGGCTGCCGCGCCCGGAACCGGTCGACCCGCCCGAGGCCCTGGCCGACACCGAGCGGCTGTGGCGCGAGTGGGCCCGCCGGTGCGGCTACCAGGGTGACTACGACGAGGCCGTCCGCACGAGCCTGCTCACCCTCAAAGCCCTCACCTACGCCCCCACCGGCGGGCTCGTCGCCGCGGCCACCACCTCGCTGCCCGAGCGGCTGGGCGGCCCGCGCAACTGGGACTACCGCTACTGCTGGCTGCGCGACGCCAGCTTCACCCTCCAGGCCATGATGACCGCGGGCTACGACGCCGAGGCGCGCGCCTGGCGCGAATGGCTGCTGCGGGCCGTCGCCGGGCACCCCGCCGACCTGCAGATCATGTACACCGTCGAGGGCGGCCGGCGCATCGCCGAGTGGACCGCCGACTGGCTGTCGGGCTACGAGGGGTCCCAGCCGGTACGCGTCGGCAACGCCGCCTCCGGCCAGTTCCAGCTCGACGTCTACGGCGAGACCCTCGACTGCCTGCACCTGGCCCGCCGGTCCGGCCTGGCCATCGACGACGAGGCCTGGGACGTCCAGAACGCCCTGATGAACTACCTCGAAGGCATCTGGGACCGGCCCGACAACGGGCTGTGGGAGACCCGGGGGTCGCGCCGCCAGTTCGTGCACTCCAAGGTGCTGGCCTGGGTCGCGGCCGACCGCATGATCCAGGCCGTCGAGGCGTTCGGCCGCGACGGCCCGGTCGGCCGCTGGCGCGCCCTGCGCGAACGCATCCACCAGGACGTCTGCGCCCACGGCTACGACGCCGAACGCAACACCTTCACCCAGTACTACGGCTCGACCGGCCTGGACGCGGCCCTGCTGCTCATCCCGCGCCTCGGCTTCCTGCCGCCCGACGACCCGCGCGTCGTCGGCACCGTGGACGCGATCGCCCGCGACCTCGTCCACGACGGTCTCGTCCTGCGCTACCGGGCCGAGGACGAGGACATCGACGGCCTGCCCGGCGGCGAGGGCACCTTCCTGGCCTGCTCCTTCTGGCTGGCCGACGCCCTGGCCGCGACCGGCCGCCGGCGCCGGGCCACCGAGCTGTTCGAACGGCTGCTCGGCCTGCGCAACGACGTCGGCCTGCTGTCTGAGGAGTACGACACCGTGCACCACCGGCAGGTCGGCAACTTCCCGCAGGCCTACAGCCACGTCTCGGTGATCAACAGCGCCACCGTCCTGTCGGGCAGGTTCAGGCCTGGGCGCCCTCGGCATCAAGCCGGGTGAAGGTGGCCCCGTGCAGCACGGCGCGGGCGCCGAGCACGTGCCCGTCGCACATCCTGGTCACCGTCCCGGCCTGGTCGGTCACCTTCCACCGGACCAGCTCCTGGCAGGGCCGGCCGGCCCGGTCCTGCGGCCAGGTGCGGTGGCAGACCCGGCACTCGGTGACGTCGGCCCGGTAGGACAGGGTGTTGCCGTGCTCGGGGCAGACGCCCCACGGCATGCCGCAGACCTGCTCGCGCTGCGCCCGCAGCCGGGCCAGGTCGCCGGCAGCCCGTTGCAGGTCCTCGCCGCCCCGGTCCAGCCAGTCGGCGGCGTGTCGCGCGGCCCGGAGCTGGTCGCCCTCGGGGGATCCGGCGGGCTCGGTGTCGCACAGCGAGCGCACCTCGGCGGCGAGGTCCTGAGCGCGGCGCGCGAGGTCGCGCAGCTGGGCGGGGGTGACAGTCATGAGGGCTCTCATCTCGTCAGGGCCGGGCGGCAACGGTGGGCGACGGTCACGCGACGGGAACGACCGGCCGGCCGCCCCCGCCCTCCAGTCTCCTCAGCCCGGCGCGCTCGTGGCGCGCTCGCGGCCCACGAGTTCGCGCGCCTGACGGCCGGGTGCGTCAGGACGTGGGGACGCCGCTGTAGGCGGGCCCGAAGAACACCAGCGTCACCAGGTCCTCGGTGACGTCGTGGAAGCGGTGCTCCTCGCGGGCCGGGACGAACAGGGTGGTGCCGGGGCCGACCTCGATGGTGACGCCGCCCGAGGTGAAGGAGGCACGCCCGCTGGTGACGACGTAGATCTCGTCCTCGGCGTGCGGCGACTGGCCGTCGACGGCGCCGGCCGGGATGGAGTACGTGCCGAAGCTGAGCGCGGGCACGCTCAGGTGCTCGGCGAAGTTGGCGGAACCGTCCGGGGCGGGTTCGAACCGGCCGCTGTCGATCATCTCCATGGCCGGTGATCCTCTCATGCCGGCCGTGGCGGGCCCTCCGACGGGGAGATGCTTGCGGCTTGCCCTAAATGTGAGTAAATGTCACGTCATGTGGCGTGGCTGGAGTGGCCGGTTGTCCGGGGCCGTCAAGCGTGAGCTGTCGTACGTGCGCGGGCAGGCCGCCGGGCTGGCCAAGCCGGGGTCGTACCAGCGGCTGCAGGCGCTGCAGATCGCCAAGGCGACGCTCGCGGCGGTGCTGGCCTGGCTGACGGCCAGCCGATTGCTGGCGCTCGGCGCCACCTGGATCGCCCCCGCCACCGCGGTGATCATGGTCCACGCCACCGTGTACCGCACGCTCACCAACGGCCTGCGCCGGGTCGCCGCGGTCGGCGCCGGGGTCATCCTGGCCGGCAGCATCGGGCACCTGCTCGGCCTGGGCGTGCTCAGCCTGGTCCTGGTCGTGCCGCCCGCGCTGGTCGCCGCCCGCTGGCACCGCATGGGCAACCACGGCTCCGACGTCGCCACCACCGCCGTGCTGCTGCTCTCCTTCGCCGCCGCCTCCCAGGAGCGCTACCTGCTGGCGTACGTGCTGGCCACGGGCATCGGCGCGCTGAGCGGGGCGCTGGTCAACAGCGTGCTGTGGCCGCCGCTGTACCGCGATCGGCCCGACGCGGCCGTGCGCCGCCTGGCCCGCGAGACGGCCGCGCTGCTGACCTCCGTCGCCGAGGGCTTACGGGACGAGTGGAACCTCTCGGCGCTGCCCGACTGGGAACGCCAGGCCGTCCGGCTGGACGAGCACCTGGCCGACGCGGCCGCCGCCGTGGCCGACGGCGCGGAGAGCCGCCGCTACAACCTGCGCCACAGCCTCCACCCGGTCACGGCCGCCCAGGACCACGAGCAGGTGCTGCGCCGGCTGACCACGCTGGCCGCGCACGTGCACACGATCGTGCACGCCCTGGCCCACCTGGAACACCACGACGGGCCCTCGACCGACGTCAGCCCCGACTACGCCCGCGACTACGCCGACCTCCTGGACGTGCTGGGCGACGCCCTGACCGCCACCGTACGCCGCGACCCCGACCTCGGAAGGGCCCGCACCCTGCTCGGCCGGGCGGAGGCGCAGGCGAGCCGCATCCACGACCAGATGACGACGGAGATCCAGAAGGGCGAGGTCGCCCACCCGGCCGGCTGGGCGCTGAGCGGCAGCCTGCTCACCGACGCCGAACGCATCCTGACGGTCCTGACCGACATCCTGGCGGCCACGCCCGGCGGCCAGGACGACGATCGCCCCTCCTCGCCCGCCACCCACCCCTGACCTGTCCGACCGGCCCCCGTTTGCCTGGAGAGCCGTCGCACGGCACACTCGGGAACCATGCCCATCAGGTCGTTCCCCGAGCCGGACGTGCCCACGGACCTGCTGGCCCAGGTGCGCGACCTGCAACGGGAGGCCTGGCCCGGCCACGACTTCCCCGCGCCCGACGGCGGCGGCCCCGCGCACGACCCCGCCCTCGCCCCCCGCACCATGCTCCTCCTCGACCAGGGCGACGGGCGCGACGAGGGCACGGTCCTGGCCGCCCTGGACATCCTGTCCAAGACCCTCACCCACGCCGGCCACCGGTTCCGCGCCGCGGGCCTGAGCACCGTGGTGACCAGGAAGGCCGCCCGCGGCCTGGGGCACGGCCGCCGCCTGGTGGGCGCCGCGCGCGCGGCCATCGCCGACGCGGGCTTCGACGTCGCCCTGTTCACCTGCGACCGGCCGCTCCAGGGCTTCTACGAGAGCGCCGGCTGGTCGGCGATCCCCGGCGCGGTGCTGGTCGGCGGCACCCCGCAGGCGCCCTTCCCCAGCGACCTGCCCGGGTTCGACAAGGTCACGATGGGCGACTTCCCCTCACCCCACGGCCGGGCGCACCGGCTGTCGTTCCACCACGCGCGCGTCGAGCTCCACCCGGGGGAGATCGACCGGCTCTGGTGAGCCCGCCTCAGCCGTCCTGACCTCGCCGGACCAGCGGCAGGAAGACCTCGTCCACGATCTCCACGAGGACGTCGTCAGGAGCGCTGGGCGCCCCCCGCACCACGAACTCGTTGCGCAGCAGCACGATGGCCACCGTGGCGACCCTCGGGCGCAGCGACTCGGGGGCGGCCTCGCCGCGGGCCACCGCCCGTTCGAGGACGGCCAGCCAGGGCGCGGCCACCGCGTCGTCCGACTGCTCCTGGAGCTCGGTCAGCAGCTCGGCGGCGCCGCCCGCGGCGGCGATCAGCTCGCGCAGGATCGCGCCGAGCGGCGAGCTCCAGTAGCGGTTGGCCCGGCGCAGCAGCTCCAGGGCGTCGCCGCGCAGCTCGCCGGTGTCGGGCGGCGAGACCGTCGTGGCCAGCCGTTTGTAGGCGGCGACGCCGAGGGACAGGCGGCCCGGCCAGCGGCGGTAGATGGCGTTCTTGTTGGTGCCGGCGCGGGCGGCGACCTTGTCCATGGTCAGCCCGGCGAAGCCCGACTCGGTGAGCTCGTCGGCCGCCGCGCTCAGGATCGCCTCCTCCAGCGCGGCCCCGCGCCGCCGTGTCCGCCCGCCTGCCTCGGCCATCGCCACCCTCCTCGGTCTGAGGGTACCGACCGTACCTCATATAGGCTAAGGTACGGCCAGTACCGTAAAGCTGGAAGGAACACCCATGCGTGCCAAAGGCATCAGCTACGACACCGGTTTCGTCGTCAACGGGACGATCGGCCACCCGGGGTTCGACCCCGACGTGGTGGCGCGCGAGATGCGCGTCATCCGGGACGACCTGCACTGCACGGCCGTCCGCGTCATGGGCGGCGACCCCGACCGCCTGGAGATCGCCGCCGGTCACGCCGCCGACCTCGGGCTGGAGGTCTGGTTCTCGCCCTATCCGCTGGAGCTGACCGAGGAGGAGATGCTGGCGCTGTTCGCCGACTGCGCCGAGCGCGCCGAACGGCTCAGGCGGCGCGGCGCCGAGGTGGTCTTCGTCACCGGCGCCGAGCTGTGCCTGATGAGCAAGGGCTTCCTGCCCGGGGACGACATCGACGAGCGGGTCGCCCTGCTGAGCCGTCCGGAACGGGTGCGCGAGCTGGTCGGCGGCGTGCGCACGCGGGTCAACGACTTCCTCGGGCGGGCGGTGGCCGTCGTGCGCGAGCGGTTCGGCGGCCGGGTGACCTACGCCTCCGTGCCGCTCGAAGGCGTCGACTGGACGCCGTTCGACCTCGTCTCCGTGGACCTCTACCGGTCGGCCGAGATCGTGGACGTGTTCGAGCAGGGCGTGCGCGGCCTCGTCGCGGAGGGCAGGCCGGTCGCGATCACCGAGTTCGGCTCGGCGACCTACCGCGGCGCGGGCGACCGGGGCGCGCTCGGCCTGGAGATCGTCGAGTACGCCTCGGGCACCCGCGAGCCCGTCCGGCTGACCGGCGAGCACGTCCGCGACGAGGAGGGCCAGGCGGCGTACGTGCGCGAGCTGCTGGAGCTCTTCGACGCCGCCGGCGTGGACAGCACCTTCGTGTTCACCTTCGCGCTGCGCGACCACCCGCACCGCCCCGACGGCGACCCCCGCGACGACCTGGACCTGGCCAGCTACGGCGTCGTCAAGGTCTACGAGGACCGCTCCGGCACCGCCTACCCCGGCCTGCCCTGGGACCCCAAGGCCGCCTTCGCCGCCGTCGCCGGCCACTACGCGAAGCACTGACATGACGCTCCCCACCACTGCACTCGGCCGCACCGGCCTGCGCGTGAGCCGCCTCGGCTACGGCGCCATGGAACTGCGCGGCCCCCGCGCCTGGGGCCCGCCGGTGTCCGACGACGCGGCCCGCGCCGTGCTGAACGAGGCCCTCGACGCCGGGGTGAACCTCATCGACACCGCACCCGACTACGGCGACGCCGAGGAGCACATCGGCCGCTGGATCGCGCACCGCCGCGACGAGTTCGTCCTGGCGGGCAAGTGCGGCTGCTCCCTCGCCGACGGCGACCCCGCGCACGACTACACGAGGGCGAACGTGCGCGCGGGCGTCGAGCGGAGCCTGCGCCGGATGCGCACCGGCCATCTCGACGTCCTGATGGTGCACCTCAGCCCGAGCGTCTCGGTGATGGCGGCCGAGGACACCATCGCCGGGATGCGGGAACTCCAGGACGAGGGCCTGATCCGCTTCACCGGCATGTCGGGGGAGCTGCCGCACCTTCCCGAGCACATCGCGACGGGCGCGTTCGACGTGTTCCTGCTGCCCTACTCGGCGCTCGACCGCTCCCACGAAGGGCTCGTCGGGGCCGCCGCGGCGAGCGGGGCGGGCACGATCGCCCGCGGGGCGGTGGCCCGCTCGCTCGCGCCGCCGCCCGAGGCCGTGCCCGAGCCGGTGCGCCGGCCGCTGGCGCAGCGCCACGCCCGGCTCGCCGCCGCCCGCCTGGAGGAGCTGGCGGACGGCGCGCCGGTGACCGAACTGCTGCTCCGGTTCATCCTCGGACATCCGGAGCTGCACTCGGTGATCGTCGGCTCGGCCCGGCCGGAACACCTGCGGGCCAACGTCGCCGCCGCCGGCAAGGGCCCCCTGCCGCCCGACGTGGACGCGGCCGTCCGCGCGCGCCTGGGCCCGGCGTAGGGCAGGCGGGTCACTGGTCGTCGAGGAAGGTGAGCACGGCCAGCACCCGGCGGTGGCCGCCGTCCGAGACGGCCAGGCCGAGCTTGGCGAAGATGCTGCCGATGTGCTTGTGCACCGCGTTGTCGGTGATCGTCAGCCGTTCGCCGATCTCGGCGTTGCTCAGGCCCTGGGCCATCCAGGACAACACCTCCCGCTCCCGGCCGGTGAGGCTGTCCAGGCCGTGGCCCCGCCCGACCATGAGCTGGGCGATGACCTCGGGGTCCATGACCGTGCCGCCCGCGGCCACCCGGCGGACGTCCTCGACGAACTGGCTCACCCGGCTGACCCGGTCCTTGAGCAGGTAGCCGACGCCGCCGGAGCCGTGCGCCAGCAGCTCGCGGGCGTAGATGCGCTCGACGTACTGGGACAGGACCAGGATGGGCAGGGAGGGGTCGGCGCGCCGGAGGGCGACGGCGGCCCTGATGCCCTCGTCGCGGAACGACGGCGGCAGCCGCACGTCGGCGATCACCAGGTCGGGCCGGTGCTCGGTGACGGCGTCCAGCAGGGCGCCGGCGTCCGGCACGACCGCGGCCACCTCGATGTTCTTGCTGCTCAGGAGCAGTTCCAGCCCGGTGGACAGCAGGACGTTGTCCTCGGCGATCACGACGCGCACGGCAGCTCCACGACGAGACGGGTGGGCCCTCCTGGAGGGCTGTCGATGGACAAGGTACCGTCGAGCGCGGCGGCCCTCCTGCGGATGCCGGTGACGCCGGTGCCGCGGCTCTCGTCCACGCCGCCCCTGCCGTCGTCGCAGACCTCGATGCGCAGCACGCGTCCGGACGCCAGCCGTACGGTGACGTGGCCGGCGCCGCTGTGCTTGGTGGCGTTCGTGACCGCCTCGGCCACGATGAAGTAGGCCGCCGTCTCGACCGCGGCGGGCACGGCGCCGAGGCCGCTCACGTCCGTCTCGACGGGCAGGCCGGCCTTGGCCGTCACGGCGGCCACCGCGCCGGCCAGCCCCCTGTCGGCCAGGACGGGCGGGTACATCGTGCGGATCACCTGCCGCAACTCGGTCATCGCCTCCTCGGTGCCCTCGTGCGCGTCCTTCAGTAGCCGGCCGACGGGCCCGCCGTCGTCGTCGAGCGCCTCGCGGGCCATGGCCAGCCGCATCGCGATGGCGACCAGCCGGGCCTGGGTGCCGTCGTGCAGGTCGCGCTCGATGCGGCGCAGCTCGGCGGCGTGCGCGTCGAGGACGTTCGACCTGCTCTCGGTCAGCTCGCCGACCCGCTCGGCCAGCCGGTCGGCCTCCGAGGGGGCGAGCGCGGCCAGGCAGGCGCGGGCGTGCAGCCGGGCCAGCCGCGGCAGCGCCCACCAGGCCAGCGGCGCGGCCAGGACGACCTGCGCGACGCCCATGCCGATCGCCTGCTCCCATCCGGTGACCGGGAGGGCCACCAGCAGCCGCAGCGGGTCGTCCGCGGGGAACAGCCACCACAGCGGGGCCTCCAGCACGGGGTTCACCAGCAGCCCGGCCACCCCGAGCGCGGCCAGCGCCGCAGGCAGGCCCACGACGACGTGCAGCGCCGTCCAGCGCAGGTCACGCCTGGCCCGCGTGCCCATGAGGAGCTGCCGCCACTGGTCGCGCACCCCGGTCACGGCGGGCGGCGCCGGACGCGCCGGCACGGCGACCCCCAGCACCGCGCCGGCCTGCACGCGCTGCCACTCGGTCCACCGGTGGAGCACCGCCATCATGCGCGGCACGAGGACCAGCCCCGCCCCGCCCACCGGGACGAGCAGGACGCCGGCGACGAGCACCGCCAGCCAGACCATCGCCGCCAGGGCCGACGCGAACACGATCAAGTGATACCGAACGAACCGCCACAGAGCTTTCACGTCACGTCATGATCTTCCGGGCGGGTAGCTCCATGGCGAGGGACACAATCGTCATCACTGCCAGGATAGAGGCGGGGACCAGCCACAATGGCCCGGCAGGCAGCGGGCGGGCCAGGAAGCCCACGCTCAGCAGCACCAGCGGCACCGCCGACAGCACCAGCCCCGACAGCGACGCCCCGGCACCCACGAGCAGCGCCTCCCAGCGCACCACCCGGCTGAGCTGACGCCGGGTCAGGCCGATCGCGCGCAGCCCGGCGAACTCCTCCCGGCGCGCGGTCGTCGTCGCCACCAGCCGGTTGGCCACCGACACCAGCACGTAGCCCAGCAGCACGGCGAGCACGGCCACGTTCACCAGCGTCTGGGCCGAGGCCATGGCGGCCTGCGGTCCCGCGGCGCGGCTGTCGAAGTGCAGCCCGGGGCGGCTCGCGAGGTCGCCGAAGTCGGCAGGACGGGCCAGCACCGCGCTGTCCAGGCCGGTCGTCGTGTGCGCTGCGGCCAGGTCGCGGGAGACCACGATCGGGCCGAACCCGAGGCCGCGCCGGTAGGTGGCGGCCACCCGCGCCCGCACCCGCGCGCCGTCGCCCATGATCACGTCCATGGTCCGGCCCACCTGGCCCAGGCCCTCCTCCACGGCGACGGCCGCGCCCTTGAGGCCGGACAGGCCGCCGTCGGCGAGGTCCAGGTCGACCAGGCCCTCGGCGTCCGGGCCGAGCGCCATGGCGGGCCTGGCCATCAGGGCGGGGCTGTCGCCGGTCAGCAGCGGCTCGGTGACCACGGTCGTCATCGCCATGCCCGCCGCCTTCGTCCGCGACCGCACGTCGGCCAGCAGGTCGCGCGGGACGCCGCCGAGCTCCGGAGCGGTGATCGTGACGAGGCCGCGCAGGCCCGAAGCGACCTCGTCGGAGCGCGCCCGTTCCATCGTGGTCTGGGAGAGCACCACGCTGAGGCCGAGCGTGAGGACCATGCCGAGGGCGGCCACGGCCCCGGCGGTGCGCAGCGCGTACCCGTGGGAGTTGTGCACCGCCAGCCACAGCGGGCCGGGCAGCCGCGTCATGAGCCGCGACCCGGCCACCGCCCTGGCCACCCCCTGCACCAGCCGCGGACCGGCCAGCGCCAGGCCGATCACCGCGACGATCGACGCGATGCCCGGACCGATCATGCCCGCCTCGCCCCGCATGAACAGCGGCGTCACGGACAGCGCCAGCGCGCCGAGCATGAGCAGCAGCCCCGCCCGGGTCCGCGCCGGCGACGGTGTGCGCGGCTCGGGCAGCCCGGAGACCACCGGCATGCGCGAGACCCGCAGCGACCCCGCCCACGCGGCCACCCGCGTGACGCCGAGCAGCAGCAGCGTCGCGGCCACGGCCGGCAGCGGCCCGTACACCAGCGGCTGGTCCGCGCGCACCAGCCCGATCCCGGCCAGCAGCTCGCCGAAGCGGGCGGCCAGGAAGTAGCCGAGCGCGGCCCCGAACGGCACGGCGGGCAGCGCCGCCGCCGCGGCCTGGACGGCCACCAGCCTGCGCACCTGACGCGGCGTCGCGCCGGCCGCGCGCAGCAGGGCGAGGTCGCGGCGCTGCCGGTTGACCGACAGCGCCAGGCCGCCGCCCACCACGAACCCGACCACCAGCAGGCTGATCCCGCCGATCGAGGAGGGCAGGACCAGCAGCAGCCCGCGGCCGGCCGCCGCGCCCGGCGACTCCGCGTCGGCCCGGTCCCGGCCGGTGGCGTACGCGTAGCCGTCGCCCAGGCGGGCCTTCAGCCGGGCGGCCAGCGTCTCGGGGGAGACGCCGGGCGCCGCCCGGACCGCGACGAGGTCCACCGTCCGCGCCCGGCCCGCCGTCCGGGCGGCCAGGGCGGTGGCGACGGCGTCGGTGAAGTACACGCCGGGGGCGTCCACCACGGCGCTCACCCGGTAGGTGCCCGGCGTGCCGGCCGCCGTCAGCCGCAGCCGGTCGCCGACCCGCGCGCCGCTCAGCGCGATCTCGTCGGCGGCGCGCGGCGCCCGTCCGGCGGTGATCCGGCCGCTCAGCGCCAGGGACGACCAGCCGTGTCCGGCGGTGGCCGGGTCGGCGGTCCGCCCGGCCGTCCCGGACCCGACGGCGGCGGGAAAGGCCAGGTCACCGGCCACGGCCGCCACGCCGGGCACCCCGGACGCCGAGGCGACCAGCGAGGCGGGGATCCTGGCGCGTTCGGGCAGCGCGATGTCCGGCTCCTCCTTCAGCGGGATGCTCTGCCGGGCCGAGACCAGCACGTCCGCGCCCGACAGCCGCAGGGGCGGCTGCGCGCGGAAGGCCGAGTCCACCAGCACGCCGGTCCCGGTCACCAGCGCCATCCCGCCCAGCACCGCCGCGAACACCACGACCAGCCCGCCCGCCTTGGCGAGCGCAAGTGCGAGCCTGATCATGCGACCCGCTCCCCGCTCAGCCGCGCCAGCCGGACGGCCAGGTCCTCGGCGGTCGGGGCGGGCAGGACGTCGAGGACCCGCCCGTCGGCCATGAGCACGGTGTCGTGCGCGCGGGCCGCGGCGGCCGGGTCGTGGGTGACCATGACGACGGTCTGGCCCAGGTCGTCGACCAGCTCGCGCAGCAGGTCCAGCACGTGGGCGGCGCTGCGCAGGTCGAGGGCGCCGGTGGGCTCGTCGGCGAACACCACGTCCGGGCGCGCGGCCAGGGCCCGGACGATCGCCGCCCGCTGCTGCTGGCCGCCCGACAACTCCGTGGGCAGGTGCCGCATCCGGTCGCGCAGGCCCATCCGGTCGACCAGCTCGCCGAGCCAGGCCCGGTCCGGGCGCACCCCGGCCATCCGCAACGGCAGCGTGACGTTGTCCTCGACGGTCACGGTGGGCAGCAGGTTGTAGGACTGGAACACGTAGCCCAGGTGCTTCCTGCGCCACTCCGTGCGCCGGGTCTCCGACATGCGGGTGACCTCGACGCCGCAGATGGTGATCTCGCCGGACGTCGGCGGCTCCAGGGCCGCGGCGGCCTGCAGGAGGGTGCTCTTCCCCGAGCCCGAGGGCCCCATCACGGCCACGAACCGGCCGCGCGGGAAGGCCAGCGAGACGTCGTCGAGGGCGACCACGTCACCGTAGGTCTTGCTCACGCGCTCCAGCGTGACGACCGCCTCCATGACGGGCCTCACGACCGCGCTCACGACCGGCCCCCGGCGAAGCGCAGGATCAGCAGCCCGGCGATGCCCGCCACGCCCACCACGCCCGACGCCAGCCCGACGGCGGTCAGATCGCCCCGCATGACGATGTTGGCCGCCACGTTCACCGAGGCCCCGCCCACCGCCATGATCCACAGCAGGGGGCGCGACGCCGATCGCCGCGGCCGGGTCCGTGGGCTGTGCGCCGGCCGCTCATATGTGTCAATTCTGTACGGATCGCTCATGAGGACAACGCTATGGACGCCGGTCTCCGCGCTGAATCCCGCCAGCAACCGAAGTGACGGTACAGACTGCTGTAGTACGTACGACCACGGATCGGGAGGAAGACTTGGTGCAGCGGATCGGGGTCATCGGGGTGGGCGAGATCGGCCGGGCCATCGTGACGGGCCTGTGCGAGGGGCCCGGCGAGCGTCCCGAGGTGTTCCTCTCCCCGCGGGGCGCTCGCGCGGCGGCGGAGCTGTCGCGGCGCTACGCCGACGTGCACGTGTGCGCCTCCAACCAGGAGGTGGTGGACCGCGCCGAGCTGGTCGTCATCGCCGTACGCCCGCCGGACCGGCACGACGCGCTGGCCGGCCTGCGGGTGGCCGACGACACGATCGTGGTCAACGTGATGGCCGGCGTCGCCGTCGAGGAGCTGCGCAAGCTCCTGGACACCGGCGCCACCCTGGTGCGCGCCATCCCCCTGCCCGCCGTCCGCGACCGCGACTCCGTCACGGTGACCTGGCCGTCCCACCCGGTGACCGACGCCCTGTTCGAACGGCTGGGCGGCGTGCTCGCAGCCGAGGACGAGGCCGCCTTCAACGTCTTCTCCGCGCTGACCGCCACGCTCACCACCCACCTGTCCTACCTGGCCACGCTCAGCACGTGGGCCGCCGGGCACGGCGTGCCGCCCGAGGTGGCGGAGGGCTACGTCCGCGGCCTGTTCCAGGGGCTCGGGCGGGCCCTGGGCGACGAGAGCCGGTCGCTGGCGCGGCTCGCGGCCGACCACGAGACCCCGAACGGCAGCAACGAACGCGTCCGCACCACCTGGTTCACCCCGGCCAGCTCGCAGGCCCTCGCCGGGACGCTCGACGACCTGCTCGACCGCCTCACCTGACCGCGGGCTCCCGGCCGGGCGGTCACCGGCAGTCCTTCCTCCCGGGCACGCAGAACCGCACCTCCGGGTAGCGCGCCGACGGCCCGTCCAGCAACGGCTGCGGCCTGCCGCGCAGGTGCAGGTCGAGGAAGGCCCGGACGTACGCGCGGACGATCCGCGTGGACCGGGCGGCGTCCAGGGAGCCCGGCGCGCCCAGGCCGAGCGCCCCGGCCAGCAGCGGCACGTCGCTGAAGGACTGGTGGTCCGCGCCGGGCAGGGTGAGCCACCGCTTCCAGCCGGACAGCAGCTTCCAGTCGCGGTCCCAGGAGGTGTCGCGCCCGCCCGGCGGGTGGCCCGCCGACCCCAGGAACAGGAACGGCCGCGACAGCCCGCTCCTGGGGATCCGGGCGTACGTGGTGCCGTCCATGTCGAGGCCGGCGCGGATCCGGCGGTCCTTCAGCATGGCCTCCACCGCCGCGGCCCCGCCGATCGAGTGGCCCGCCATCGCGATCCTCCTCCGGTCGATCAGCCGCGCGCCCGGCCACGCCGGGTCCGGGCCGGTCAGCCGGTCGAGCACGAAGGAGACGTCGGCCGCCCGCGCCGCGGTCACCCTCGGCCCGAACCCGGGGTCGGTGTCGCTGTCGCAGGCCACGCACGTCGCGATCCGCCCGCCCGGGAAGGTCGTGGCGTGGTTCTCGTAGGCGTGGTCGACGCCGGCCACGACGTACCCGTGCGAGGCCAGGTCCTCGGCGAGGGCGGTCAGCGTGCCGCGCGGCAGGGTGAAGCCGGGGGAGAGCACCACCAGGGGCAGGCCGCCCGCCCGTCCGGCGGGCTCGGCGCCGGTGCGGGCGTTGGTCCGCACCTTGCTCAGCACGTCGGAGGGCGCGCCGGTCACCCGCTTGCCCTTCAGCGTCAGCTCGGACTCCTCGGCCGACATGTAGGGCGCGGGCGTGCCCGTCCGCGTCCGTGCCGGGTACCACAGGGTGACCATCAGCTCCCTGGCCTTCGCCTCGGGCACCCACGGGTCGGCGCGGGAGGCGTCCTTTAGGTACAGGACGGTGGCGCCGACCGGCCGGCCGCCGGTCGGCGGGGGCAGCGCCGGGGGAGCGGCAGGCGTGGCGGTCGTGGCGGACGGGCGGGCGGCGGCGGCCCTCGGCGGCGCGGGCGCGGCGCACGCCGACAGCAGGCACGACACGGTCAGGACGGCCGACACGGCGCGGGTGATCGGCTTCGGTACGACGGCATGGCTCATGAGATGGTCCGTCCTCGTCGGCACGGGAATCGTCAGGGGTGCAGCAGGTTCAGCGCCGCGGCCAGGGCCGGGTCGCGCCCGGCGGCGGCGTCGCGCGGGGTCAGCGGCACGTGCACGTCGGGCGGCACGCCGACCCGGTCGATCACCTCGCGTCCCGGCGCCAGGTGATGCCTGGACGGGAACGCGAGAACGGTGTTGTCGCCCAGCACGTACGGCTGCGCCGGCCCCGACACCGCCCCGGCTGTCCGCGTCCCGACCAGCCGGCCGAGCCGCAGGTCCTTGACGGCGGCGCTGAAGTGCTCGCACGCCGAGGCGCACCCCCGGTCGGTCAGCACCACCAGCGGCAGCCCGACCAGCGGGACGGTGTCGTCGGTCCGCATGGTCTCGCACGAGCCGTCCGCGGCGCACTGGTAGGCGGTCACCGCGTCGTGCGCGAAGCCGCCCAGCAGGCGGTTCACCTCCTCGGGGCCGCCGCCGCCGTTGCCGCGCAGGTCCAGCGCGACCCCGGCGAGCGTCCTGCCGGTCCGCAGCCGGGCGATCGCCCGCAGCACCCGGTCGGCGGAGTCGGGCGCGAAGCCGCTCATCCGCACGTGGGCGACGTCCCCGGCGAGCAGGCCGGCCGCCACGACCGGCAGGGTGTCCGGATCGGGCTGGAACAGGCGGGGCTTCAGCGTCACGGTGCGGCGGTGGCCGGTGTCGGGACGCAGCAGCCGCAGCCGGACCGGGGCGGCCTGCGGGTAGCGCGGGTGGAGCGCGGCGACGACGGCCGGGGTGACCTGCGTGCCGACGAAGGGCGCCGAGCCGTCGACCGACTCGATGACGTCGCCGGGGCGCACTCCGGCGGCCCGCGCCGGTCCGCCGGGCACGGCGGTCACGAACAGCGGCGGCAGCGCCGTCCCGGGGGCGTCGGCCGGGCGGGCGCTGGCCCTGAGGCCCAGGCCGTACTGGTCGCCGTCGTAGGCTTCGGGCGGGCGTCGTGTCCCGTGCTCCCAGCGGGCGTGGTCGTCGCCGAGCGCGGCCACGATCGCCTCCAGGGTGGCGGCGGCCAGCCGGGCGCGCAGGGCGTCGTCGCGCGGCAGCCGGTCGGCGACCCGCCGGTAGGCCGCCTCGAACGCGGCCCAGTCGGCCGTCCTGTCGCCGGTCAGCGCCGGCATCGCGGCCTCGGGCAGGTCGTGGCCGGCGCGGTTGAGTTCCCGGACGAAGGCGGCGAACCCGGTGGTGAGCAGCGTCCGGCCGTCCAGGGTGGCGGCGCCGTAGTAGCGGTCGAGGACGCACCGGTACGCCTGCTCCACCACGTCGATCGTCGTCGGAAGTTCCGCGCCGGGGGGAGCGCCGCCCTGCGGCGGCGCGCACACGACCGGCCCGGCCGCGGCCGCGCCGCCGGGCCGGGCGCGCGGCGGCGTCTGCGCGGCGCAGGCCGTCGCCAGGACCAGGACGAGCCCCGCGGCCAGCGTCGCGCCCCTCATGACAGCCTCCTTCTGAGCCGGTCGAAGCAGAACGCCGTCAGGCCGAGGGCGAGCAGGGCGTAGAGCCCGGTCTCGATCCACTGGAACGGCCAGAAGCGCTCGAAGGGCTGGTACACCGCCCGCTGCCGGTATCCCAGCCGGTTGACCTCGGCCAGGCACGCGCTCATGGCGCCCTCACCCTGTTCCCGCATCGCGGACGTCCCGCAGGGCCCCGAGGTCAGGGACACCGGGACGAGGCCCCCGGCGCCCTCGTCGCCGAGCACGCGCCCGGAGCCGTCCACGAGCTCGCCGGACAGCACCCATGCCCCCGGACGTCCGGGGATCGCCGGGGCCAGCATCACGTGCGCGCCGGCGCCGGCGCCGCCGCCGGGCACGAGAAAGTCGTCGACGTTGTCGCGGCCGAGCTCGAACGACGCGCTGACCGGCGGCAGCAGGTGGGGCCTGACCAGCAGCGGCACGGCGATCTGGAGCGCGGCGAAGACGGCCAGCGTGACGGCCATCGCCGGCAGCGTACGGCGGACCAGCAGGCCGACGGTCACGCCCAGGACGAACGCGAAGGCCGCGTACCCCATCGGGACGACCCCGCGCGCCCCGAACACCAGCGGGTCCATCAGCCCGAACCCGGGCGCGGCCGACCTGTCCAGCGGGCCGGACCACCAGGTCACCACGAGGCTGCACAGCCCGGCGGCGGCCACCGCGGCCAGCCCGACGAGCCCGAGCTTGACGGCCAGCCACCGGGTGCGGGTGATGCTCTGGTTCCACACCAGCAGGTGGGTGCCGCTCTCCAGCTCGCGGGTGATCAGCGGCGCCCCCCAGAAGAGCCCGACCAGGGCCGGCAGGACCAGCACGACGAGCGTGACGGCCAGGAAGGAGGTCTGGTGCTCGTCGAAGAACCGGTCGAAGAAGCGTCCGCAGTCGCCGTTCGCGGCGCAGTCGGCGATGCCGGCGGAGTAGTCGCCGGCCAGCTCCGGCCCGGTCACGGCCAGGACGGCGGCGAGCACGGCGAGCGCCCCGGCCGTCATCGCGGCGGCGGCGCGGAACTGGCGCCAGGTCAGCCAGATCATCGCTGGACCTCCAGGGCGAGCGGACGGGCGGCGGCCGGCCGCTCCATGTAGGCCAGCACCAGGTCCTCCAGGCTGAGCGGGGTGACCGTCCAGGCGGGGTCGTGGATCGGCGCGCCGGTGCGGACGATCATCGTGCTCTGGCGGTCGGTGTGGCGGGCGGAGACCAGGTGCTGCTCCGTGGGCAGCCGGTCGGGGTCGCGGCGCGGCCCGGTGAGCCGGTGGTGGGTGGCCAGCAGCTCCTCGACCTCGCCGGCGACCCGCACCCGCGAGTCGACCAGCACGACCACGTAATCGCAGGTGCGTTCGAGGTCGGCGACCAGGTGGGAGGAGAGCACCACGCTCAGCTCCTGCTCGGCGACGGCCTCCATCAGGCCCTGGAGGAACTCGCGGCGGGCCAGCGGGTCGAGCGCGGCGACCGGCTCGTCCAGGAGCAGCAGCTCGGGCCGCTTGGCCAGGCCCATGGTGAGCGCGAGCTGGGCGCGCTGGCCGCCCGACAACCTGCCGGCCCGCTGCCCGGGGTCGAGGTCGAGCCGCCGGACGCGGTCGTGGGCGAGCGCGGTGTCCCAGCCGGGGTTGAGCCGCGCGCCGAGGCGTAAGTGGTCGGCCACGCTGAGCCCGGCGTAGACCGGGGCGTCCTGGGCGACGAACCCGATCCTGGCCCGCTGGCCCGGCGCGTCCGGCGGGTTCCCGCCGAGCACCGTGATGCTGCCCTCGGACGGCCTGAGCTGACCGCCGGCCAGCTTCAGCAGCGTGGTCTTGCCGACCCCGTTGGGGCCGACCAGCCCGACGACGTGACCGGCCGGCACGTCGAGCGCGCAGTCGCGCAGGGCCCAGCGCCTGCCGTACCTCCTGCCCAGCCCCTGGGCGGTCAGGACGCCGCTCATGCCGTGTCCCGCCGCGCCGCGGCCCGGAAGGTGCTCATGAACAGCGCCTCGATGCTCTCGTCGTCCAGCCCGGCCAGGCGGGCCTTGGCCAGCCAGCGGCGCAGGTCCTGGCGGAGCGGCCCGTGCGCGGCCAGGGAGGCGTCGGCCAGCGTCCTGGTGACGAACGTGCCGACCCCGGGCCGGGCCGCGGCCAGCCCCTCGTGCTCCAGCTCGCGGTAGGCCTTCAGCACGGTGTTGGGATTGATCGCCAGTGCGGCGACGACCTCCTTGACCGTGGGCAGCCGGTCGCCCTCGCGCAGCAGGCCCAGGCGCAGCGCGTGCCGCACCTGCTGGACCAGCTGCAGGTACGGCGACACGCCGGACCGGGCATCCAGATAGAAGTCGATCACTCTTTTCCTCCATTTATCTAGGCTCCTAGTACTATGAACCTTTGGGGATCAAGGGCGTGTAAGGAAACTCGGCCGGGCCGGTGGGCGACGGTCAGCAGGTGCCCGCCGCCCACGTCGAGGACCCGGGCGGAGGCGGCAACGGATTTTCCTTGGCGGATCCCCGCGCAGTTCGTTATCCGCGCGTGTAAATTTATTCATATGGATAACAACCAGGTCTGGCGGCTCGTCCGGATCCTCTTCGCCGCCGTGCTGCTCCTGTCGATCGCCACGCTCGGCGTGGCCGCCGTCGTCGGCGGCAACTGGGTGGTGTGGCTGCGCGCCGCCGCCGTCGCCGCCGCCTCCGCCTGGCTCGTCTCCCTCGCCGGGCAGGCCGCCCGCGGCAGACGGGCCGCCTACGTGCGCATCCGCTTCGTCTCCGTCGCCGCGCCCATCGGCGTCGTGCTCATCCTCCTCGCGCCCGACAGCGGCTACCCGCTGTGGATGAAGGCCGAGCAGGCCGTGGTCGGCGTCCTGGTCGCCGCCGTCGCGGTCGTCGTCAACCGCCGTGCCGTGCGTGCGGCGTTCCCGAAGCGTGGCAAGCTGGGCTGACATGGAGAGCTCCGGAACCCGTCAGGCGGCCACCGAGGCCCGCAAGGCCCAGATCGCCTCGGCCGCGATCGCCGTGCTCGCCGAGCGGGGTTACCCGGAGACCACGTTCGAGGCCATCTGTCACCATGCCGGGCTCAGCAGCAAGAGGCTGATCTCCTACCACTTCTCCACCAAGGAGCAGCTCTTCGAGGCCGTCGTCCGGCAGGTCGTCTCCGACGCGGCCGCCTTCATGCGGCCGGCGATCGAGGCCGCGTCCGGAGCCCGTGCCCAGCTGGAGGCGTTCATCAGGGCGAACATCGCCTTCATCGCCGCCCATCCGGCCCACGTGCGCGCGGTCCAGCAGATCGCGTTCAACCGCGCGCCCGTGGGGGGCGGCGAGCGGGACGCCGCCATCGCCAGGCTGGTCGCCCTGTTCGACGACGGCCAGCGCAGCGGCGCGTTCCGGACGTTCGACAGCGTCCTGATGGCCGCGTCCCTGCGCGCCGGCATCGACGCGGTGGCCGACCGGGTCGCCGGCGGCCTCGACCCCGGCCACTGCGCCGACGAGCTCGCCGAACTCTTCGACCGCGCCACCGCGAGAACACCCCGCCCGTCCTGACCGGCCGTCGGGCATCATGGTCGGCATGCCTGCCCTCGTCGATCCCACGCCCGGGCTGCGGGCGTCGTTCCTGGAGGCGGTGGCCGAGTTCCGGGCCGACCGCGACTTCCCGGTCCCGTGGTTCGTCCAGGACGTCGATCCCGCGGCGCTGGCCGATCCGGCGGCCTTCGCGGCCTACGTCCTGCGGCTGCTGGGCGAGCGCACCCAGGCGGGCGTGCGCGCGGGGTTCGTGCCGATGACCACGCTGTGGTGGGCCGACGGCGACCGGTTCCTCGGCAGGCTGGCCGTCCGCCACCGGCTCACCCCGGCGCTGGAGCGGCTCGGCGGCCACATCGGCTACGACGTGCGCCCGGGCGCCCGCCGTCTGGGCCACGCGACGGCGATGCTGGCCGCGGCGCTGCCGATCGCCCGGCGGCTGGGCGTCGACCCCGCCCTGGTCATGTGCGACCGGACGAACACCGCCTCCCGGCGGGTCATCGAGGCCAACGGCGGCCGGCTCCTCGACCTCACCGAGCGCAAACGCCGCTACCTGGTGCCCACCGGCCCCGAATAGCCGCTCACCCGCGCCGCAGCAGCAGCTCGATGCCGTCGAGCAGGCGGTGGATGCCGAACTCGAAGATGTTGTCCGGCTCCGACGCCTCGAACGCCTCGTCCCCGAACTCCGACACCATCGGCAGCCGCGCCGCCCCGATGCTGCGCGCGAACGCCTCCTTGCGGGCCCGCGCCCACTCCCGCCGCGAGTGCCGGCTGGTACGGGCGGCCTGCGCCTCGTGGGCGAGCGGCACGGCGGCGCTCTGCACGTACGTGCCGATCATGATGGCGACCTGGACGAGCGTGGCGAAGTCGAGCCCGTGGCCGTCGAGCGCGCGCATGCGCCAGTCGGTGTAGGCCATCAGCGCGGGCGCGACCGGCGGCCGGGTGGTGACCGCGACCAGGTGCGACATCCACGGATGCCGCCGGTAGAGCTCCCACTCCAGCCGCGCGGACAGCTCCAGCCTGGCCCGCCAGCCGTCCGGCCCCGGCTCGGGCAGCGGGCGGGCGGCGAAGACGGCGTCCACCATGAGGTCGTTGAGCTCCTCCCGGCTCGGGACGTACCGGTAGAGGGACATCACGCCGACCCTCAGGTCCGTCGCGATCCGGCGCATCGACACCGCGGCGACCCCCTCCCGGTCGGCGAGCGCGACGGCGGCCCGCACGACCCGACCCTGGTCGAGCGCCGCCTCGGCGGCCCGTCCTGCCGGGGCCGCGGGCTCCTCGGCGGGCGGGGGCTCGGCGAGCCGCGCCCGATAGGCCCTCGTGCGGCAGGCGCGCGAGCAGTAGCGCCGGGGCCGCCCCCGCTCAGCCGTCCGCAGCTCCCGCCCGCACACCTCGCACGCCGCCACGTCATGCCCCTTTTCGTCACTGCTCAATTCTGTGACGAAATTATATCTTATCCCTTTCAAGTCGCATTAATCGGCAATTGATGTACGGTGTATTTATGACTCGTGCAATGTACGTCGATTCTGTGACAAAAATGGCTCTTGAGCTTCACCATGTGACGAAACGCCACGGCGAGGGCGCCACCGCCGTGACCGCGCTCGACGACGTGTCCCTGGCGATCCCGCACGGCACCTTCACCGCCGTGATGGGCCCGTCGGGCTCGGGCAAGAGCACCCTGCTGCACTGCGCGGCGGGCCTGGACCGGCCCGACTCCGGCTCGGTCGTCCTCGACGGCCGCCGCCTGGACGGCCTCGACGAGGCCGCGCTGACCCGGTTGCGGCGCGAGCGGATGGGGTTCGTCTTCCAGTCCTTCAATTTGGTGCCCACCCTGACGGTCGCGCAGAACGTGACCCTGCCCCTGGAGTTCGCCGGCCGCCGCGCCGACGGGCGGCGGGTGCGGGCGCTGCTCACCCGGCTCGGCCTGGGGGAGCGGACGGGACACCGGCCCGGCGAGCTGTCCGGCGGCCAGCAGCAGCGGGTGGCCATCGCCCGCGCGATGCTGGGCGAGCCCGCCGTCGTGTTCGCCGACGAGCCGACCGGCGCCCTCGACACGCAGGCCGCCCGCGAGGTGCTGGGCCTCCTGCGCCAGGCCGCCGCCCAGGAGGGGCGGACGATCGTGATGGTGACCCACGACCCGGTGGCCGCCTCGTACGCCGACGCCGTGGTGTTCTTCGCCGACGGCCGCGTCGTGGACCACCTGACGCGCCCCGACGCCGCCACGGTCGCGGCCCGCATGGCCCGCCTGTCGGCGCCCGCCCACGCGGGAGGCGTGCGATGAGGTGGCGGCTGGCCCTCGGCACGATCGGCGCCCACCGGGCGTCCTACCTGGCCTCGGCCGCCGTCATGGCGGCCGGGACCGCGCTGCTCACGGCGTTCGCGAGCCTGCTGGAGACCGGCCTGGCCACCGGCCGCGACCAGGGCTTCCTCGTCATGCTGCCGGCCATCCTGGGCGGCTGGACCCTGGCGATCGTGGCCTTCGGCGTCGTGTCCACCGTGTCGCTGACCATCGGGCACCGCGAGCGCGAGCTGGCCCTGCTGCGCTCCATCGCGGCCACCCCGCGCCAGATCCGGCAGAACGTCATGCTGGAGACGCTCCTCGTGGCCGTCCCCGCGATCGCCGCCGGGCTGCCGCCGGGCGCCGGGCTCGGGGCGGTCGTGCTGGCCCGCCTGGCGGACGGCGGCCTCGTCGAGGCGGGCGTCGGGCTGGCGGCGGGCTGGCCGAGCGTCGCGATCGGGGCGGGCACGTCCCTGGCCGCCGCGCTGGCCGCCGCGCTGATCTCCAGCAGGCGCGCCGCGTCGATCCCGCCGGTGCGGGCGCTGGCCGCCGCCGGGCCCGCCCGCGCGCTCGGCCGGGGCCGCCTGGTGGCCGGCGCGCTGCTGCTGGCGCTGGGGCTGAGCCTGTCGGTGACGACCCTGTTCATGGCCGACGGCCCCCTGCTGTCCAGCACCGCGGGCCCGGCGGGCGTCGCCGTCGCCGTCGGCCTGGCCCTGCTCAGCCCGGTCGCCGTACGGCCCGTCGGCCGGCTGGCCGAGGCCGGGCCGGGCGTGTCCTGGCGGCTGGCCGTCCGCAACCTGCACGCCCGTGCCCAGCACACCGGCAGCGTGGCCGGGCCGCTGATCCTCCTGGTCGGCATCGCCGGCGGCACGCTGTCCATGCAGGGCACCGAGGACGGCCTCCACCGGGGCGCCGCCGACGTCAGCGCGCGGCTCGCCCCGGTGAACTACCTGGTCGTCGCCATGATCATCACGTTCACGGCGATCGTCGTGGTCAACACGCTGATCGCCGCCACCCGCCGCCGGAGCCGCGAGTTCGGGCTGCTGCGGCTGTCGGCCGCCACCCGAGGGCAGGTCATGGCGACGGTCGTGGCCGAGGGCGTGGTGACCGCGCTCCTGGCCGTCGTGCTCGGCACGGTCGCCGCCGCGGCGACCACCGTGCCGTACAACCTGGTCAGGACCGGCTCGCCGATGGCCGCCGGGCCCGGCTGGACGTACGCGGCCGTCGCCGGGGGCGCGCTGCTGCTCGTGCTGGCGGCCTCGATCCCCACGGCCGCGGGGGCGCTGCGGGTCAGGCCGGTCGAGGCGATGGCCTCCTCCTGACGGTCACGGACGTCGCTCGCGCTGCGCGGTCCGCAGGTCGAGCCAGCCGATCAGCTTGACGTCCTCGGCGTCCAGGACCTCCCGGACGTCGGGGTCGGTGAACAGGGCCAGCTCCCAGCCGCGCTTGGCCGCGCCCGGCATGATGGCGCGCAGCTCGTCGGTGTCCTCGAAGGGATGGATGTAGATCTCCGTCACGCCCGGCCGCAGCGAGCGCAGCAGCCCGATCATGTCCTTCTTGAGCGAGTCGTAATCCTCGCCGTCGGACTGCTGGAAGGGCAGCGACCACAGGCGGTCGAGGATGACCACCCCGGACTCGTCGGCCATCGCGGCCAGGGCCCGCGCCACGGGCTCCAGCTCCTCCGGCGCGCCGGTGCCCTCCAGCGAGCGGGGCAGGCGGAAGGGCAGGCCGAACTCGGCGCACACCGGCAGGACGACGTCCAGGAAGTGGCGGCCGGTGGCCAGGCCGTACAGGCTGCCCATGTGGTTGTCGGCGTGCGAGGGGTCCAGGCCGAGCGCGACGGCCTTGCGGATCTGGTTGACGATCTCGACGCGGACCTCGCCGGGGTGGGCGGACCGTTCGAAGGAGGCGCAGTCGCGGAAGAAGTAGCCGGTCTCGTCCACCAGCGTGGGGACGGGCCGGTCGCGGGTGACCGGGCCCCAGCGGTAACCCTCCCACTCGCTGGTCAGCGTCAGGTGCACCCCGACGTCGAAACCGGCGGCCTCGGCGACGGCCTGCGGCGCCCACGGGCAGGGCGTCATCACCGTGGCCGAGCTGATCGCCCCCGCCCGCAGGAGGGAGGTGATGCCGAGGTTGGCCGACCGGCTCATGCCGTAGTCGTCGGCGTTGACGATGAGCAGCCGGTCGTCGGGGGCGTGGCCGAGCCGGGAGGCGAGCGTCATCAGCGAACCCTTCGTAGGTGGCGGCCGGTGGACGACCCCGCGCGACCGATCGTGCAGCACCGCGGCGACCTTCGTCAATCACCGTCCGGCGATCGGCGCTCCAGGGGGCGTGAGGTCGAGCGCGGCCAGCCGGTCGGGGTCGGCCAGGATGTCGATCGCGGCGATCCGGCCGTCGCTGACGGTGAAGCTCATGACCGAGTACAGCCTGCCCTCGACGGTGTTGACCAGCCCCGCCAGGCCGTTGACGAGCGCCGGGCGGGCGACCACCCCGGTCGAACGGCGGAAGGCGGCGGCCCGCCCGGCCACGTCCGCGGCGCCGCGGACGACCTTCATGCCGCCCGTGAGCAGGCCGCCGTCGGCGCGCAGCACCACGTCCGGGTCGAGGACGGCCAGCAGCGCGTCGAAGTCGCCCTCGCGGGCCGCGGCCAGGAACGCCTCCACCACCCGGCGCTGACCGGCGAGGTCGGGGTCGGGGGTGGGGGCCGCGCCGCGCACCCGCTGACGCGCCCGGCTGGCCAGCTTCTTGGCCGCCACCGGCGTGCGCTCCACGATGGGCGCGATCTGCTCGAACGGCAGGCCGAACAGGTCGTGCAGCACGAACGCCAGCCGCTCGGCCGGTGACAACGACTCCAGCACGACCAGCAGCGCCAGGCCCACCGAGTCGGCCAGCAGCGCCTCCTGCTCGGGGCCCGCGGCCGGGTCGGCGGCCTCGGCCCGTCCGACCACCGGGTCCGGCAGCCGCTCCTCCAGCGGCTCCTCCCGCAGGGCCCTGCGGGCGCGCAGGACGTCCAGGCAGACCCGGCTCACCACGGTGGTCAGCCAGGCGCCCAGGTCGGCGATCTGGCCCGAGTCCGAACGCGCCAGCCGCAGCCACGCGTCCTGGACCGCGTCCTCGGCCTCGGTCAGCGAGCCGAGCATGCGGTAGGCGACCGCTTTCAGACGGGGACGATGCCCCTCGAATCGGTCAGCCAGCAGGTCATGGGGAGTCATAGCGATATTTCCTCTCAAAAGTGGCGTGCTCATTCTGCTGACGCGGCGAACCGGAGAAAGGTGACCGCGGCCGGTCCGGGACACTTGCCGGGCGGGCGCGTCCGCGAGACGGTGGCCGGATGCGCGACATCCCCGGCCCTCCTCCCGCGGCGGACGGCGGGCTGAGCGCCGTCGCGGCCGCCGGCGGCCTGCACACCTACCAGCTGCGGCTGCACGAGCGGTACGGCCCGCTGGTGCGCTTCCAGCTCCCCGGCGCGCCGGCCGCGATCTCGGTGGCCGACCCCGTGCTGCTGGAGGCCACGGCCGCGATCGACGCACGCCCCGACGGGCTCTTCGCGTTCCTGGCGCCCCTGTGCGAGGCAGGCAACCTGCAGACGCTCCCCGCCGACGAGCACGGCCCCTTCCGCCGGGTCCTGCTCTCGGTGCTCGCCGGCCGCCGCTCGCACGAGGCGCACTTCGCCGGCTTCGTCACCCTGGCCACCGAGCTGGCCGACCGCTGGGAGCGCCGCGCCGCCGACGGCCCGGTGGCGCTCCAGCAGGACCTGAGCGAGCTGTCCCTGCGCATGATCGCCCAGTACGCCCTGGGCGGCGGCCTCGCCGACCCGGCGCGGGTGGTGAGCGCGTTCGAGACCGTGCTGACCGTCCACCTGGGCCGCAGGTACGAGCGCGACGACGACCGCGCGCGCGGCGACCGGGCGCTGGCGTGCCTGCGCGAGGTCGTGGACGGGGTGCTGGCCCGCGGCGGCAGCGAGCTGGTCGCCGCCCTGGCGCAGGCGGACATGTCGCCCGCGCGGATCAGGGACACCGTGCTCATGATCATGCTCGCCGCCCACCACACCACCGGCGTGGCCGTCTCCTGGACCCTGCACCTGCTCGCGCGCGACCCCGGCCCGGCCGCGCGGGTGGCCGCCGAGCTGGACGACGTGCTGGGCGACCGCGCCGCCCCCGACTACGCCGACCTGCGGCGCCTGCCGTACCTGGAGATGGCGCTCAAGGAGTCGATGCGGCTCTACCCGCCCGGCCCGTACGGCGCCCGCGAGACCACCGAGGACCTCACCCTGGACGGCCACCACGTCCCGGCGGGCACCACGATCTTCTACCCCTTCTGGGCCGTGCACCTCGACCCCCGCCACTGGCCGGACCCGCACGCCTTCCGGCCCGACCGCTTCACCCCCGAGGAGCAGGCCGCCCGCCACCGCTACGCCTACCTCCCCTTCGGCCTCGGGCCGCGCGGCTGCGAGGGCGCGAGCCTGGCCATGGTGGAGGCCGAGCTGGTGCTCGCCGTGCTGCTCAGGAGGTTCGCCTTCGAGCCGGTCGAGGACCATCCGGTGACGCCCGTCGAACGTTTCGTGCTGTGGGCCGAGCACGACATCCGCATGCGCCTGACCCGCCGCTTCCCCCGCTGACGTCCCGCACGGGTGTGGCGGGGCTTGCCTGGGCGTGCCCGCTGGCATATGAGTGATGCACGCTCGTTCGGACGCCGCCGGCACATCTATGCACGGGGAGAGTCGATGAACATCCGCGGGAAGGCGACGGCCACTGTGGCGGCCGGCGTCCTGGTCACGATCACCACCCTCGCCGCGGGCGGCCCGCCCGCCTCGGCCCGGACCACGGACCGGACCACGGCCCCGGGGGTGACGCACGAGGAGAACCCCCGTGTCCCCGCGGGCGCCGCGTGGTCGGAGGCGTACTTCCCCTCCGCCGACGGCAGCGGCGTCGAGCTGCACGCCGACGTGCTGCGCCCGGCGCACCTGCCGGCCGGCGCGCGGACGCCGGTGATCGTCTCGGTCGGTCCCTACTTCGCCCACGCCGGGCAGACCGGCCCGGAGGGATGGGACCAGGTCGGGCCGTCGGCGCGGTTCCGCGACTTCGTGGACGGCGCCGGGCTGATGGCCCGCGGCTACACCTTCGTGATGGTCGACCTGCGCGGCTTCGGCGGCAGCACCGGGTGCCTCGACTGGGTCGGTCCGGGCGAGCAGGCCGACGTGCGGGCCGCCGTCGAGTGGTCGGCGGCCCAGCCCTGGTCGACCGGCAGGGTCGGCATGTACGGCAAGTCGTACGACGCGGTCACCGGCCTGGTCGGCAACAACCTCAGGCTGCCGAGCCTGAAGGCGGTCGTCGCCCAGGAGCCGGTCTGGAACATGTACAACTACCTGTTCAGCAACAAGGTCCCGCGGCCCAACGTCACGGGCACGCCGGAGGCGTACAACTCGATCGCGACGATGGCGCCGATGGCCGGCGACAGCGACCGGTACAAGGCGAACGCCCAGTACGAGACGGCCCATCCCGCCTGCCTGTCCGACAACATCACCAACAACAACAATCCCGACCTGCGCTCGGCGTACTGGCGGGCACGCAACTTGGCCGACCGGGCGGCCGGCAGCAGCACGCCGCTGCTGGTCACCCAGGGCTTCATCGAGCCCAACACCAAGCCCGAGGACATGGAGGTCTACCTGGACAACCACCGCGGGCGCGAACGCGGCTGGCTCGGCCAGTGGGAGCACGTGCGCGGCAACGACACCGACGCCCAGGGCCGGCTGCTGCAGGGACGGGCCGGCTGGTTCGACGAGGTGATGCGGTTCTACGACCAGTACCTGCGCGGCGTGCGGCCCTCGGCGATCGACCCGGCGTACGCGATCGAGGACAGTCTCGGCGGGTGGCGCGCCCAGCCGACCTGGCCGGTGGTCACGACGTCGTACGAGGCCCGGCTGTCGGCCGGCGCGTACCTGGACGACGGCGGCGGCGCCGCGGCGACGGCGACCACCGCCCCCTCCGGCCGTTGGGACATGGAGCACGCGCCGCCGCTCGAACCGCTCTCCACCGCCGAGAAGAGCTCGGCCAGGCAGAGCGCGGCCGCCGCGGGCAGCTTCTGGACCTGGTCCACGCCCGCCGCCGAGCGGCTCAGGCTCACCGGCACGCCGCGGCTCAGGCTCGACGCGAGCACGAACGGCAACGTCATGGTCCGCCTGTGGGACGTCGCCCCCGACGGCAGGGCGACGATGTTCGACGAGAACGTGGCCCTGCTGGAGCGCCGCGGTCCGGTCGCGTTCGACCTGAAGTCGGCCGACTGGACCTTCGAGCCGGGCCACCGGCTGGGCGTGCAGATCGGCACCATCGAGTCCAACGGCTGGCTGGACGTGCCCTCGGGCAACACGATCAAGGTCTCCGGCGCGCGGCTGAGCCTGGACCTGCTGTCCACGCGGCACGACGTGCCCACCCAGGGCGACCGCTCGCCGTACCTGGACCGGTACCTCGCGGCCTACACCACCACGCTCGGCGGCGTCGGCCCCGGCACCTTCCCGCTGCGGCTGTCCCGCCGCTGACCCGCCCGTCCCCGGCCCGTCCCCGGCCCGTCCCCGGCCCGTCCCCGGCCCGTCCCACGCCCGATCCGCCGGGCCTGAGACGGGCCGGGGAACGTCAGAGCGCCGCGCCGCGGGCGCGCAGGAACCCGGCCATCGCCTCGACGCCGAGGGCGATCGCCCGCTCGTCCGCCACGAAGTCCGGGTCGTGCGGCACGCCTTGCTCACCCACGCCGAAGAAGAACATCGCCCCCGGCGCCCGCTCCAGGAACAGCCCGAAATCCTCCCCGTTGAACGGATAGGACGCGTGCAGCAGCAGGGCGTCCAGGTGACGCGCGCCGGCCCGGGCGTGCTCCGGCGAGTTGACCGACGGCGGGTGATGGTCGACGAACCGCACGCGGGACCCGGCCTCGGCGCGCAGCAACGCGCGGATGTCGTCGTACCGGCTGTCCGGCCAGGCCCGGACCCAACCCTGCACGGCGTCGTGCTCGCGGTGGACCTGGGCGTACACGAAGGTCGTCAGGGGGCCGTCCGGGGTCTGCAGGTCCGCCGCCAGCTGCGCCGCCGCCATCAGGGCCGCGGTGTGCCGCTCCTGGCCGGCCGGTTCGGGGTGGCGGTGGATCTCGCGCCGTAACTCGATCAGGTCGTCGTCGCCCATGGCCGAATGCTGGGACATCGTCCTGGACTCGAACTGATGGAATGGGTGGGTTTGGGGTGACGCCGGTGTCAAGGTTGCATACTTCCCGGCATGATCTTCACGCAGGCAGAGCTCGACTACCTGGCCGGACAGCACATCGGCCGGCTGGCCACCGTCTCCCCCTCCGGAGACGTGCAGAACAACCCCGTCGGCTTCTTCGTGGACGCCGCCACGGGCACGATCACCATCGGCGGGCACGCGATGGGCGCCTCCAGGAAGTTCCGGAACGTCCAGCGGGGCAGCGCCGTCGCCCTCGTCGTGGACGACCTGGCCTCGGTCGACCCGTGGGTGGTGCGCGGCATCGAGATCCGGGGCACGGCGGTGGCCGTGACCGACCACGAGCCGCCGGTGCCGTACTTCTCGCGGGAGGTCATCGTGATCACGCCCGTCAGGATCGTGTCGTGGGGGATCGACGGCGGGCGGTCGTCCCGGACCGTCTGAGGACGCGGGCCGGCGCCGGTCGCTAGCGCGGCGGGCGCCAGCCGTGCGCGAGGAGGTCGAAGACCTGCTCGACGGCCCCGCGAAGATCCGGCCGCCCCCGCGTGAGCGCCGGGATGTCCAGGACGAACCGGGCGAGCGCGTGGCAGGCGACGTCGTCGGGGGCCACGCCCGCGTCCTCGGCGATGGCCGTGCCGAGGGCGGCGGCGTGCCTGGTCCACATCCGTTCGTGGTACTCCAGCAGCGCCGGCGTGGACTCCACCAGCTCGGTGAACCCGGCCCGCAGCGGATGGGCCGCGACCTGCGGCCAGGACGCCAGCACGTGCCCGCGCAGCGCCTCGACGACGCTCTGCCTCTCCGGACGCCCGCGCACCGCCGCGACCAGCTCCGCCTCCCGGTCGGCCTCCTCGTCGAAGACCAGCGCCTCCTTGCCGGGGAAGTGCTTGAACAGCGTGGTGGTGGACACGTCGGCCGCCTCGGCGACGTCCCTGACGCTCACCCGGTCGTAGCCGTGCTCCAGGAAGAGGCGTAGGGCGGCGTCGGCGATGGCTCGGCGGGTGGCGGCCTTCTTGCGTTCGCGGCGGCCGGTGACGGGTGGCGTGTCCATGCCGCCCACCCTACCAAAAGGTGGCATGAGTGAATTAGTTGACCTGTTGCACTTTTGTACTCGTTCTGCTTCTCTGGAACGGCGGCGCTCGCCGGACCCACCCCTGATCACGAACGAGAGGTCCAGTCATGCGCTCACCCGCACCCGCCGCCGCGCGCATCCACGTCGTCGGAGCCGGCCCCGGCGGGCTCACCTGCGCCCGCGTCCTGCAACGGCACGGCATCCCCGTGACCGTCCACGACCGCGACGCCCACCCGCGGGCCCGCGACCAGGGCGGCACCCTCGACCTGCACGCCGACGACGGGCAGGCCGCCCTGCGCGAGGCCGGCCTGCTCGACGACTTCCTCCGGCTGGCCCGCCCGGAAGGGCAGGAGATGCGGCTGCTCGACCCGTCCGGACGGCTGCTCGACCACCACGTCCCGGCCGCGGGCGAGCTCTGCAAACCCGAGATCGACCGTGGTGTGCTGCGCGACCTGCTGCTCGGCTCGCTGGAGCCCGGGACCGTGCGGTGGGGCGCCGCCGTCGAGCAGGTCACCGGCCCGCCCGGCGGCCCGCGCCGGGTGCACTTCCGCGACGGCACGTCCGTCGCGGCGGACCTGGTCATCGGGGCCGACGGCGCGTTCTCCCGGGTGCGCCCGGCGGTCTCGGCCGCGACGCCGCGCTACACCGGGGTCACCTTCCTGGAGGCGTGGTTCCACGACGTTGAGAACGCCCACCCCGCCCTCGCCGCGCTCGTCGGACAGGGCGGCGCCACCGCGGCCGACGGCGACCGCGCCCTGTTCGCCCAGCGCAACGGCGGCGACCACATCCGCGTCTACGTCATCCAGCGCCTGCCCGCCGGGTGGATCGCCGCGAGTGGCCTGAGCGCCGGCGACACCGCCGGGATCCGTGCCCGGCTGCTCGACGCGTTCTCCGGCTGGTCGCCGGACCTGCTCGGGATGATCACCGGCAACGACGGGCCGTACGTCGATCGCCCGCTGTTCGCGCTGCCCGTGCCGCACGTGTGGGCACGGTCGTCCAGTGTGACCCTGCTCGGCGACGCCGCCCACCTCATGCCGCCGCTCGGCGTGGGCGCCAACCTGGCCATGCTCGACGCCTGCGAGCTCGCCCTCGCGCTGGCCGGGGCCGCCACGGTGGCCGAGGCCGTGGCCGCGTACGAGAGCACGATGCTCCCGCGCGCGGCGGACGCGGCCCGCGCCCTTGAGCACGGCGCCGAGGCCCTGCTCGAACGGCACGAGAGCGGCGAGCTCGCCGCCTTCGCCCCACCCCACCGCTGACCCGGTCCCCACCCGGCCCCGACCCGGCCCTGCCGCTGGGGGCCTAACGCGTGGCCGCGGTCACGAACAGCGGCAGGGCGAGGAACAGCCGCCCGGACCGCGCCCGTTCCCGCTGCTCGGCGAGCCAGCCCTCGGCCTCCGCCGCGCCGACCGCCCCGGCCGAACGCGCCTTCCCCGCCAGGTCGGCCAGCACGGGCACCATCGTCGCGTCGGTGACGACGCTGGTGTGCACCTCGACGGTGACGTCGGTGAAGCCGGCGTCCAGCAGCAGGTTGCGGGCGCGGCGGACGACGCGGGGCGACCTGACGAGGTCGGCGCGGGCGTGCACGATCCGGCGGGTGAGCGCGGCGTCGCCGGAGTCGATGACGAAGGTGTCCCAGTCCTGCCCGAGCAGCACGATCCGCCCGCCGGGCGCGAGCACCCGCCGCGCCTCGGCCACGGCGCGGGCCGGGTCGTCCAGGACGTGGTACACCTTCTCGGCCCGATAGCCGCGCAGCTCGCCGTCGCCGAACGGCAGCGCGTACGCGTCCGCCACCCGGAACTCGGCGGCGGGCCACCGCCCGGCCGCCACGCCGATCATCCGCTCGTCGGGGTCGACGCCGATCGCCCGCGCGCCCAGCCCGGCCAGCTCCGCCGCCGCGCGGCCGGATCCGCAGCCGACGTCGGCCACCGCCGCCCGCGGCGCGAGGCCGAGCAACTCGTAGGAACGCGCCCGCAGCTCGGTTGCTCCGGGCAGGTGGTCCGCGAGGTCGAGCAGGGCGATGAGCGCGTCGGTCTCCTCGCCGGTACGGCCTGTCGTCTGGTTCTTGGTCATGTGCGGGATCCTGCGGCTTCAAGTGTGCTTGAAGTCAAGCCGCTTCCTGGGATCGGCGGTCCTGGGAAGAGCGGTCCGTTCCGCCGCCGGCGCGGGCGCGGCAGGGTGGGCTGCGGCCGCGCGAAGGGCCGGTCCGGACGAGGAGGGTGATCACGCGATGAAGGCTGTGCGGTTCCACGAGTACGGCGGGATCGACGTGCTGCGGGTGGAGGAGGTCGAGCGTCCGGCGCCGGGGCCCGGTCAGGTGCTGGTCCAGGTGCGGGCGGCCGGGATCCAGCCCGGCGAGACGATGATCCGCCGGGGGGCCCGGCACGGGCGCTGGCCGGCGACGTTCCCGTCCGGGCAGGGCAGCGATCTGGCCGGCGTGGTGGTGGCGGCCGGTCCGGAGGTGCGCGGGTTCGCGGTGGGCGACGAGGTGCTCGGCTTCACCCATCGCAGGGCGAGCCACGCGGAGTTCGTCGTGGCCGACGACGTGGCGCTGACCCTGCGGCCCGCGGGGCTGCCCTGGGAGGTGGCCGGGTCGTTGTACGTGGCCGGCACGACGGCGTACGCCACGGTGTTCGCGGTCGATCCCGGGCCGGGGGAGACGGTGGTGGTGTCCGGGGCGGCGGGCGGGGTCGGGTCCATCGCCGTGCAGCTCGCGCGGCGGCGGGGCGCGACGGTGGTCGGGCTGGCGAGCCAGGCCAACCACGCCTGGTTGCGGGGGCACGGCGTCGTGCCGGTCGCGTACGGGGAGGGCGTGGCCGAGCGGATCCGGTCGGCCACGGGCGGGAAGGTGCACGCGTTCATCGACACCTACGGGGACGGCTACGTCGATCTGGCGGTCGAGCTGGGCGTGCGGCCCGACCGGATCGACACGATCTGCGACTGGGCGGGCGCGGCCAGGGTCGGCGCGCGGACGTACGGGGAAGGGGCGGCCGCCTGCGCGGTCGTGGTCGGGGAGCTGGCCCGGCTCGCCGCGCGGGGGCAGCTGGAGGTGCCGATCGCCCGCGTGTACCCCCTGGAGCGGGTCCGGGACGCCTTCGGCGAGCTGGAACGTCGGCACACCCACGGCAAGATCGTCCTCAGGCCGTGACGGCGGCCTATGGACGGGCCGCGCCCGACGTGGAATCGCTCTGGTGCGGAACAGCGCGTGCGCTACGGACGGGTGGCGCGGATGTGGAACAGCGCGTGCGGCAGGTCGCCTTCGGCCTCCACCCGGAACCCCGCGCCCGGGATCAGCGTGCCGAGCAGGGCGCGCAGGTCGTGGCGCATCGCGGGACCGGCCAGCGCGCCGACGACGCGGCGGGCCAGCCGGCCGGTCGGCGGCCGGAACTCGGCCACCAGCAGCCGCCCGCCCGGACGCAGCACGCGGAACATCTGGCGCAGCGCCTCCGGCCTGGCCGCCACGGGCATGTGGTGCACCGCGAAGCTGGAGACGACCAGGTCGAACGAGCCGTCCGGGAACGGCAGGTCCTGGCCCTCGCCGACCACGTAGTCGCAGTTGGCGGGGGCGCGCCGGGCGGCGTATCCGATCATCTCGGGGGACGGGTCGAGGCCGGTCACCCGGCCGCTCGGGGTGACCACGGGGGCGATGATCCGGGTGAGGTAGCCGGTACCGCAGCCGACGTCGAGCACGCGGTCGCCCGCGCGCGGCCCGGCGGCGGCGGCCAGGCGGGTGAACGCGGCCCGGCGCCCGCCGAGGAACGCGACCGCGCTGAGCAGCTCGTACCGGCGCGGGTAGTCGATGGTGCCGCCGGACTCGGCGTGCTCTTCGTGGTGGTGCAGAAGCCTTCCCAGCATGGCGGTTCCTCCGGTCAGTTGCCGAACAACCTGTTCGGTAATGAATGATGTGTTCATGCGGGACGCGGGTCAACGAGCAGATCGGCCGTGGCGTCCGGTAGCGCACAGGGAGGGAAAGGTGTCCGGAGACCGGCGGGTGCGGCGCACGCGGCGACAGGTCCGGGAGGCGCTGGTGTCGCTGATCCTGGAGAAGGGTTACGAGGCGGTGACCGTCACCGACATCATCGAGCGGGCCGACGTCGGCCGCTCCACGTTCTACGCCCACTTCTCCGGCAAGCAGGAGGTGCTGCTCAGCAACCTGGCCGAGCTGGCGTTCCTGCGGCGTCCGCCGGGCGGCGGCGCGCCGGGGCAGTTGTTCGCGTTCAGCCTGCCGATGTTCGAGCACGTCCGCGAGCAGGAGCGGCTGGTGCGCGCGCTGCTCGGACGGCGCGGCGGCGGGCCGGTGTACGCCCGGGGCGAGCAGGTGGTCGCCGATCTGGTCAGGGCCGACCTGCTGGCGGTGGGCGCGCGGGAGCAGGCCGGGCTCGACCTGCTGGTGGTGTGCGTGGTGGGGGCGTTCATGGGGCTGATGCGGGCCTGGCTGGACGGCGCGACCGCCGCCTCGCCCGCCGAGCTCGACGCCGCCTTCCGCGCGGCGGTGACCCCGGGCGTCCGGGCCGCCCTGGGCCCGTCCGCGGGGTGCGGCACGTAGGCTACGGTGGGAACGTTGGTGATCTACGGCCAGGAGACCGGACATGGCAGGTGACGACGACATCTCCGGGTGACACCGGAGGGTGATCGGCCCCGGCGTGCGCGCGTGAGCGCCGTCGACGTGGGCCTTTTCGTCGTTCCCCGAAACCCTGTCCCCTTCACCGGGCGGCTTCGGCGCGCCCGCGTCCTCCTCCGAGGTTCACATGCTCTCCCACCCCTGCCCGCCGGCCGGCGACGTCCTGCTGGCCCACGATCTCGTCCGGACGCTGGGCACGCGGCGCGTGCTCGACGGCCTCTCGCTCACCGCCGCCCCCGGCCGCCGGATCGGGCTCATCGGCGAGAACGGCGCGGGCAAGTCCACTCTGCTGCGCCTGCTGGCCGGCGTGGACGAGCCCGACTCCGGCACCGTCGTCCGCCCCGCCGACCTGGGCTTCCTGCACCAGGAGCTGCCGTTCGCGGCCGAGGACACGCTCGCCGACGTGCTCGACGACGCCCTGCGCGAGGCGCGCACGGACCTGGCCGAGCTCGACCGGCTCACCCGCGGGCTGGCCGCGTCGCCGGAGGACGCCGCGCTGCTCGAAGCGTACGGGGCCCGGCTCGACCAGGCGCAGCGGCACGAGTCCTGGGACGCCGACCGGCGGGCGGAGATCGTCCTCGACCGGCTGGGCCTGGGCGGCGTGCCGGGGACGCGGGCGCTCGGGTCGTTGTCCGGCGGGCAGCGCGGCCGGCTCGCCCTGGCCGCGCTGCTGATCAGGCGGCCCGCCGCGCTCCTGCTCGACGAGCCCACCAACCACCTCGACGACGACGCCGCCGTCTTCGTGGAGGAGGAATTGCGTGGCATGACCGGCGTGGTCGTCGTGGCCAGCCACGACCGGGCCTTCCTCGACGCGGTCTGCACGGACCTGCTCGACCTCGACCCCGCCGTGGACGGCCCCGTCCGGTACGGCGGCGGCTACAGCGCGTACCTGACCGGGAAACGCGCCGAGCGCGAACGCTGGGAGCGGCGACACGCGGCCGAGCAGGAGGAACTGGACGAGCTGCGCCGCGCGGTCGCGGTGACCGCGCGGCGGGTGGCGCAGGACGGGTTGCGCCGCGACAACGAGAAGATGGGCTACGGACACCGCGCCGGGCGGGTGCAGCAGCAGATCTCCCGGCGGGTGCGCGAGGCCGCGCGCCGGCTCGCCGAGCTGGAACGCGAGCAGGTCCCCGCCCCGCCGCCCCCACTGCGCCTGCGCCCCCGCCTCACCGCCCCCCTCCCTCCCCCCGAAGGCCCGCAGGAACACCGTGACACCGCCGCCCTTCCTCCCCCCAAAGGCCCAGAGGGGGACTGTGGCGACGCCGCCCTTCCTCCCCTCGGAGGTCCGGAGGGGGGCCGTGGCGGCGCGGCGGGCCGGGGTGGTGGGGCGTTGGTGTCGGCGCGGGACGTCCGGGTGGCGGGGAGGCTCGCGCTCGACCGGCTCGACCTGCGGGAGGGGGACCGGCTGCTGGTCACCGGCCCGAACGGCGCGGGCAAGTCCACCCTCCTCGCGGTCCTGTCCGGCGACCTGGAGCCGGCCGGGCAGGTGCGGCGACGGCCGGGGCTGACCGTCGGCCTGCTGCCCCAGGACACGACGTTCGAGCACCCCGGCCGCACGGTGCGGGAGACCTACGAGCAGGCCCTCGGGCCGGAGCGCGCCGAGGCCGTGCCGCTGCGCTCGCTCGGCCTGATCCGCGCCCGCGACGCGAACCTGCGCGTGGGGGAGCTGTCCGTCGGCCAGCGCCGCCGCCTCGCGCTGGCGCTGCTGATCGCCGACCCTCCCGACGTGCTGCTGCTCGACGAGCCCACCAACCACCTGTCGCCGGGCCTGGCCGACGAGCTGGAGGCCGCCCTGGCCGCGGACGGCCCCGGCGCGGTCGTGGTGGCCAGCCACGACCGCTGGCTGCGCGCCCGCTGGCGGGGCCGCCGCCTGCACCTGCCCGGGAGGGCGTGACGCACGTCCCGGAGGACCGGGGAGGGCTGACGTACGTCCCGTAGTACCTGGGAGCTACGGGGGAAGTGAGCTCCGCAGCGGGAGGCGTGCGGCCGGGGGCGATCCGTAGCGTCGGGGGAACCGTCCCCCCGTCGGAAGGGTTCCCATGGGCAACCGCGGCCGCCGCCTCCTGCTCGCCACGCTCGTCGCCGCCTCGGTGGCGGGCCCGGCGGCGTGCGTGTCGGGGGAGGTGCCGGCGCCCGTCCCCGGCGTCGCGCCGCCGTCCGGGCTCGCCGGGCGGTACGCCGCCGGGCGCGCGGCGATCCTGGCGGCCGGGCGCGACGCCGTCCGGCACGGCCACCGGCGCCGGGCCGCCGCGCTGCGCGAGATGGCCGACCCCGCCCGCCGGTTCCTGTCCTTCGACGGCCGCGACGCCGGCCGGGCCGTCGAGGTGTTCGGCGACCTGGCCACCGCCGTCCGGATCGCCGTGCTGGTCCCTGGCGCGGGCATCACCCTCGACAAGTACGGCCTGCTGCGCGGCGGCTCGATGCGCCTGAGCGCCGCGCTGGGCGGCCGGTCGGCCGTGATCGCCTGGCTCGGGTACGCCACCCCGAGCAGCGTGAGCCTCCAGGCGCTGACCCTCGACCGCGCCGACCGGGCCGCCCCCGCCCTGCGCGCCTTCCTGGACGAGCTGCGCGCCCTCCGGCCCGGCGCGCGCGTCTCGCTGCTGTGCCACTCCTACGGCTCGGCGGTGTGCGGCCGGGCCGCGCCGGGGCTGGACGTGGCCGCCCTCGTCCTGTTCGGCAGCCCCGGGGCGGGCGTGGCCGACGCCGCGGCGCTGCGCACCCGGACGCCGGTGTGGGCCGCGCGCACAGCCGTGGACTGGGTCGGCCGGCTGCCGCACGCGTCCGTCGAGCTGCCGTCCGGCACCCTGGGGCTGGGCGCGGACCCGGTCGCGCCCGGGTTCGGGGCGCGGGTGTTCGACGCGGGCGGCGGCGGCCACAGCGACTACCTGGCGACCGGATCGACGGCGCTGGCGAACCTCGCGCGGATCGTGACCGGCTCACCCGTAAGCTGGACCAAGGGTGCAAGCCAGGACAGAACGAACGTGGGCGAGGGCGGATGAGCAGGCTGCGCAAGGCCCTCGCCAGGCTGGGCGCGGACCTGGGGAGCATGGCGCCCGACCCCCTGCCGCGCATGGGCGGTCCGCGCGCCCTGTCCCGGCTCCCGCACGTCGCCGTCGCCCTGTACGCGCTGGCCATGGGCCTGTACCCGGGCGGGGAGGGCATCGACCCGACCGTCCCGCTGCTGGCCATGGCCATGGCGGCGGCCATGGTGCTGGCGATGTGGCGCCCGCTGGCCGCCTGGTGGGCGACGATCGTCCTCATGGTCGCCGGGGCGCGGTCGGGCATGGTGTACGTGTCGGAGCACCTGAGCCTCCCCTGGACGGTGCATCCCGAGACGTTCGCGCGGCGGCCCTTCCAGCACGCCGACCCGACCGCCTTCCCGTGGACGGGCTCGGGCGTCGCCCTGCAGGCCGGCGTGCTGTTCCTGCTGGCGCTGCGGGTACGCCCGGGTGTCGCCGTCAAGGCGCTGGCGATCACCACGCTGACCGTGGTGGCGATCGTGGTGCTCATGCCGGAGGCCAACGGGGGCGGGCTGGGCGCCACCGCCCTGCTGGCCGACGCGGTCGCGGTCGCCGTCGGGGCCGGGGTGCGCCAGCTGAGGACGACCCGTACCCGGCTGGAGGCCCAGGAGGAGTTGACGGCCGAGGAACGGGCCCGCCGCACGCTGCTGGAGGAGCGCAGCAGGATCGCCCGCGAGCTGCACGACGTCGTCGCCCACCACATGTCGGTGATCTCCATCCAGGCCCAGGTCGCGCCGCACCTGGTGGACGACCCGCCGCAGGAGCTGAGGGACAACCTGGCCGGCATCAGGGAGAACGCCGTCGAGGCCCTGACCGAGCTGCGCCGGGTCCTCGGCGTGCTGCGCGCGCAGGACCAGCCGGCCGACGCGCCGCAGCCCACGCTCGACCGGCTGGAGGAGCTGCTGGCCAACGTGCGCGGCGCGGGCGTCACGCTGACCGCCGAGGTCGCCGGGCAGGCGCGCCCGCTGTCGCCGGGGGTGGAGCTGTCGGCGTACCGGATCGTGCAGGAGGCGCTCAGCAACGCCATGCGGCACGCCCCCGGCGCGGCGGTGGCGGTCCGGCTGACGTACCGGCCCGGCGCCCTGGCGATCCGGGTCGTCAACGAGCCGCCCGCCAGGCCGGCCCGGCCCTCGCCGGGCGCCGGGCACGGGCTGCTCGGCATGCGCGAGCGCGCCGCCATGCTGGGCGGCGACCTCGTCGCCGGGCCCACGCCGGACGGCGGCTACGAGGTCAGCGTGTTCCTGCCGGTCGACTCGCAGAAAGGCGTTCAGGCCACCTCATGACGAGCATCCGCGTGCTCATCGCCGACGACCAGGTCATGGTCCGCCAGGGTTTCACCGTGCTGCTCAACGCCGAGCCCGGCATCGAGGTCGTGGGCCAGGCGGTCAACGGGCTCGACGCCGTCGCCAAGGTCGCCGAGCTGGACCCCGACGTCGTCCTCATGGACGTGCGCATGCCCGAGCTCGGCGGCATCGAGGCCACCCGGCGGATCGCCGCCCGTCCGGACGCGTCGGCGAAGGTGCTCGTCCTGACCACGTTCGACCTCGACGACTACGTCTACGAGGCGCTGCGCGCCGGGGCGTCCGGCTTCCTGCTCAAGGACGCCTCGGCGGCCGAGCTGGCCCACGCGGTGCGGGTGGTGGCGACCGGCGACGCGCTGCTGGCCCCGAACGTCACCAAGCGCCTGATCGCCGAGTTCGCCCGGGTGAGCCGCGCGCCGCGGGCGCCGCTGAAGGACCGCGTGGGCGACCTGACCGAGCGCGAGACCGAGGTGCTGGCGCTGATCGCGCAGGGCCTGTCGAACGCCGAGATCGCCGAGCGCCTGGTGATCGCCGAGCAGACGGTCAAGACCCACGTGAGCCGGATCCTGGTCAAGCTCGGGCTGCGCGACCGCACCCAGGCGGCGGTCTTCGCGTACGAGACGGGGCTGGTCCGCCCCTCGGGCTACTGACCTCAGGCGGCGGCCAGCCGGACGATCTCGCGCGGCCGGGCCTCGCGCTCGTCGAAGGCCACGTCGACGTCGGCGGCGCCGAGCGCGGTCAGCGACGCGGTGAACGCCTCGTCCGACTCCCAGCGCACGATGGACACCACCGCCTCCGCCGACAGCCAGCACTCCGCCGACAGGCAACCGGGCGTGCTCCGGAACGCCTCGGCCACCTTGCGCACCCGCTCCACGAACTCCTCCCGGTGCGCGGCGTGCGGGTAGTGCGTGGCGATCATGGCGACGTGCACGGGACTCTCCTCTGTGTTGGTCAACATAGAATACGATTGATAGCACAGAGGAGGTGGCGTGACAACGCGACGGGAACAGACCAGCAACGAGAGCCGCGAGCTCATCCTCAACGCGGCGGCCGAGCTGTTCGCCGAGAAGGGCTACCGGCAGACCACGTTCCACGACGTGGCCGCCCGGTCGGGCATCAGCCGCGGGTCCATCCCGTGGCACTTCGGCGGCAAGGAGGGCCTGCTGCTGGCCGTGCTCGAACGCTCGGTGGCCAGGGTGCGCGACGGCCTCACCGACGCCCCCGAGGGCGAGCCGGACTTCGGGCCGTTCGACCAGGGCGTCGGCGCGATGCTCGCCCTGCCGACCACCAAGCTGTTCGTCACCCTGCTGGTCGAGGCGCTGGAGCCCGGCTCGCCCATCCGCGACCGCTACGTCGAGATCCACGACACGCTGCGCGACCACTGCAGGCGCTGGCTCGAACGCCTGCCGCTGCCGCCCGGCCTGCCGGTGGAGCCGCTGGCCGTCGCGCTCATCGGCGCCGGCATCGGCATCCACCAGCAGTGGCTGGTCGCCCCCGAGCGCGTCGACGCCGGCGCGGCCCTGGCCGCCCTGCGCGCCCTGGTCGCCGGGGTGCTGCCGCCCGCGCACGACTGACCTCGGGCGCGGGCCGCGCACCTGGCCGCCCCGGCCGTACGGACATGACAGGACATCGCCGGGTAATGGAGGCGTCACGACGGGTGCCGCCGGGCCGCCGGCTGGACATGACATCAGCCGGCGACCGGACGGCACACGAGGTGCCCCGGGCGATGAGGGAGGTCGTCATGAAGGTTGTCGTGATCGGCGGGACCGGCCTGATCGGGTCCAAGCTCGTGCGCAGGCTGGCCGGCGAGGGGCACGAGGCGGTGGCCGCGTCCCCGAGGACCGGCGTCGACACGCTCACGGGGGAGGGGCTGGCCGAGGCCCTGGAAAGGGCGCGGGTCGTGGTGGACGTCTCCAACTCGCCGTCGTTCGAGCGGAGCGCGGTGCTGGAGTTCTTCGAGACCTCCACCCGCAACCTGCTGGCCGCCGAGGCGGCGGCGGGCGTCGGCCACCACGTCGCGCTGTCGGTCGTGGGCACCGAGCGCATGCCCGACAACGGCTACTTCGCCGCGAAGATCGCCCAGGAGCGGCTGATCGAGAAGTCGGGCCTGCCGTACTCGCTGGTGCACGCGACGCAGTTCTTCGAGTTCGTGCGGGGCATCGCCGACGAGTCGGCCGCCGACGGCGCGGTGCGCATCGCGCCCGTGCTGTTCCGGCCCGTCGCGGGCGACGACGTCGCGGCGGCGCTCGCCCGGGTCGCGCTCGGGACGCCCCTGAACGGCCGGACCGAGGTCGCCGGCCCCGAGCAGTACCGGATGGACGAGTTCTTCCGCGACGCGCTGGCCGGCCTCGGCGACCCGCGCGAGGTGGTCACCGACGAGCACGCCCGCTACTTCGGCAGCGAGCTGACCGAGCGTTCGCTGGTGCCCGGCGACGACGCCGCGCTGGGCCGGACCACGTACCAGGACTGGGCGGCCGGCGAGTAGGGCGCCGTCAGAACCAGGCGGCCAGCGCCTCCTCCAGCGCGGCGTCCGGCGCGTCGCCGGCCCAGGCGACGACGCCGTCCGGCCGGACCAGCAGGCCGCCGAAGTCGCGGACGTCCACCGGCTTGGCCGCCAGCGCCGGCACCCGCGGGTCGGCCGCCAGGCCGGCCCCGAGGTCCAGCAGCAGCCCGCGCCCCTCGTGCAGGTGGTCGCCGACCCGGGTGCCGTCGGCCAGCTCCAGGTCGGGGACGCTCCGGCCGACCAGCGGGTGGCCGCCGGGCAGCTCGTAGCGGTGCCAGACGCCGGAGAGCCGCTTGACGAAGTACGTGGTGCCCGCGGTGGTGCCGATCAGGTCGGACACGACGGCCCGCAGCGCCCGGGAACGGGCCTCCGGCCGCATGAGCTCCACCTGGGCGCGGGTCCAGTCGAGCACCCACGCGCCGATGGGGTGGCGCTCGGCGGTGTAGGTGTCCAGCAGCGCCTCGGGCGAGCGGCCCCGGACGACGGCGGCCAGCTTCCAGCCGAGGTTGACGGCGTCGCCGATGCCCAGGTTGAGCCCCTGACCGCCGAAGGGCGAGTGGACGTGCGCCGCGTCGCCGGCCAGCAGGACCCGGCCGAGCCGGTAGGTGGTGGCCTGGCGGGCGTTGTCGGTGAAGCGGGTGGCCGTCCTGACGCCGGTGATGGTGACGTCCACGCCGGAGACGGCCCGCAGGCTGGCCTGCAGCTCCTCGGCGGTGACCGGCGCGGTGCGGTCCTCCGGCGGCCCGTCGAACTCCACGGTCAGGATGCGGCCGGGGGTCGGCCCGTTGGCGTAGGTGCCGGTGTCGGTGTGCGTCCAGCCGGTGCCGAGCCCTTCGGCGCCCTCCATCGTCACGACGGCCTGGTGGCCGGTGATCTGCGGGGGAGTGCCGGGGAAGTCGAAGCCGGCCAGGCGGCGCACGGTGCTGCGGCCGCCGTCGCAGCCCACCAGCCAGCCGCAACGGAACTCCCGCTCGCCCGCCCGCACGACGACCCCGTCGGCGGATGTCTCGAAGCCGGTCAGCTCCACGCCGCGCAGCACGTCCGCGCCGAGCTCGGCGGCCCGTTCGCCGAGCACCCGCTCGATGTCCTGCTGCCGGATGCCGCTCAGGCGGGCGGCCGGCCCGCGGTCGGCGAAGTCGGGGTCGCTCTCGTCCACCCGGTCGGTCAGCAGCCACAGCCCGGCGAAATGCCCGGCGAAGGCGGACATCTTGGGCTGCCCGGCCGCCGCCGCGCCGCCCCGCTGGGCCATGAACGCCTGGAATGCCTTCATGGTCTCGGCCTGGGCCTCCTCCAGCACCGGGAGCAGCCCGCGCCGGTAGAGGGCCTCGGCGGTGGGCGTGTTGATCGAGCCGGCCTTGACCGTCTGGTCGATGTCGGTCAGCCGCTCCAGCACCGCCACGCGCACGTCGTGCAGCCGCAGCTCGCAGGCGAGCATCAGGCCGACGGGGCCGCCACCAGAGATGATCACGTCGTAGTCCATGGCGAAAACTATACCCGACTAAATTTTAAGTGCGATACACTTTTTTCGTGAAAGAGACTCCATCGCTCCGCGAACGCAAGAAGGCCGAGACCCGCAGGCGCATCTCCGACCACGGCTCGATGTTGTTCTACGAACGCGGCTTCGACGAGGTGACCATCGGCGAGATCGCCGAGGCGGCGGACGTCTCCAAGGTGACGGTGTTCAACTACTTCCCCCGCAAGGAGGACATCTTCTTCGACCGCGTCCCCGAGCTGGTCGACCTGGTCACCGGCACCGTCCGGGGGCGCCGGGCGGGCGAGCCGGTGCTGTCCGCGCTGCGGGACATGCTCGTCCGGCACGCGCGCGAGGGCCACCCGCTCGGCGGGGTCGACGACCGGTTCGTGCACTTCTTCCGGGTGGTGGCCGGCTCCGCGGCGCTGCGGGCGCGCGCCAGGGAGATCGCCGACGAGCTGGAGGCCGTGCTCGCGGCCGTGATCGACGAGTCCGGCGAGGGGCTGCCCGGCCGGTTGACCGCGGCGCTGCTCGTCGGCGCCTTCCGCTCGGCCTTCCTGGCCACCGCGGCCCGCCAACTGGCCGGGGAACGGGCCGCCGACGTGCTTCCCGACCATGTCGCGGCGCTCGACGTGGCGTTCGACGTGCTGGCGCGGGGGCTGGCGCCCACCCGGTCAGGATCGGAGAAGCACCCACCCCGCGACCGGCATTAACGTGAGGCCGTACCCTCGTGGCCGGCCGGATTCGGCCCGGCGACGCCTACGGGGGCCCGCGCGAGAGATGGAGAGACGATGAGCACGCACACGCCGCCCGAGCGGCAGATCGCCGACAGCCACGATCTGATCCGCGTCCACGGCGCGCGCGAGAACAACCTCAAGGACATCAGCGTCGAGCTCCCCAAGCGCCGGCTGACGGTGTTCACCGGCGTGTCCGGCTCGGGCAAGAGCTCGCTGGTGTTCGCCACCATCGCCGCCGAGTCGCAGCGGCTGATCAACGAGACCTACAGCACGTTCGTCCAGGGGTTCATGCCGACGCTGGCGCGGCCCGAGGTCGACGTCCTGGAGGGGCTGACCACCGCGATCATCGTCGACCAGCAGCGGATGGGCGCCGACCCCCGCTCCACCGTCGGCACCGCCACCGACGCCAACGCCATGCTGCGCATCCTGTTCAGCCGGCTCGGCCGGCCGCACATCGGCTCGCCCAACGCCTACTCCTTCAACGTGCCCTCGGTCCGCGCCAGCGGCGCGATCACCGTCGAGCGCGGCTCCAGCAAGACGGTCCGGCAGAGCTTCACCCGCCTGGGCGGCATGTGCCCCAACTGCGAGGGCCGCGGCACGGTCTCCGACATCGACCTCACCCAGCTCTACGACGACTCCAAGTCGCTGGCCGGCGGCGCCTTCACCATCCCCGGCTGGAAGTCCGACAGCTTCTGGACCGTGCGCGTCTACGCCGAGTCGGGGCTGCTCGACCCCCACAAGCCGATCCGCGACTTCACCGAGCAGGAGATGCGGGACTTCCTCCACCGGGAGCCGACCAAGGTCAAGGTCGAGGGCGTCAACCTCACCTACGAGGGCCTGATCCCGAAGATCCAGAAGACCTTCCTGTCGAAGGACAAGGAGGGCATGCAGCCGCACATCCGCGCCTTCGTCGAGCGGGCGGTCACCTTCACCACCTGCCCCGAGTGCGACGGCACCCGGCTCAGCCCGGAGGCCCGGTCCTCGAAGATCGACGGCGTCAGCATCGCCGACGCGTGCCGGATGCAGATCACCGACCTGGCCGAGTGGATCCGCGGCCTCGACCAGCCGTCCGTGGCGCCGCTGCTGACCACGCTGGGCCGTACGCTCGACTCCTTCGTCGAGATCGGGCTGGGCTACCTGTCGCTCGACCGGCCGGCCGGCACGCTGTCGGGCGGCGAGGCGCAGCGCGTCAAGATGATCCGCCACCTCGGCTCCTCCCTCACCGACACCACCTACGTCTTCGACGAGCCCACCATCGGCCTGCACCCCCACGACATCCAGCGGATGAACGGCCTGCTGGTCAGGCTGCGCGACAAGGGCAACACCGTGCTCGTCGTCGAGCACAAGCCGGAGGCCATCGCCATCGCCGACCACGTCGTCGACCTCGGCCCCGGCGCCGGCACGGATGGCGGCACCGTCTGCTTCGAGGGCACCGTCGAGGGGCTGCGGGCCAGCGGCACCGTCACCGGCCGCCACCTCGACGACCGGGCCCGCCTGAAGGACGACGTGCGCAAGCCCACCGGCGCCCTGGAGATCCGCGGCGCGAACAAGCACAACCTTCGTGACGTGGACGTCGACATCCCGCTCGGGGTGCTGGTCGTCGTCACCGGCGTGGCCGGCTCCGGCAAGAGCTCGCTCGTGCACGGGTCCGTCCCGGCCGGCGCGGGCGTGGTGTCGATCGACCAGAGCCCGATCCGCGGCTCGCGGCGGAGCAACCCGGCGACCTACACCGGCCTGCTCGACCCCATCCGCAAGGCGTTCGCCAAGGCCAACGGCGTCAAGCCGGCCCTGTTCAGCGCCAACTCCGAGGGCGCCTGCCCCAACTGCAACGGCGCCGGCGTCCTCTACACCGACCTGGGCGTGATGGCCGGCGTCGCCACCGTCTGCGACGAGTGCGAGGGCAGGCGCTTCCAGGCCGAGGTGCTGGAGTACCGCCTGGGCGGCCGGAACATCAGCGAGGTGCTGGCGATGCCGGTGACCGAGGCCGAGGAGTTCTTCGGCGCGGGCGAGGCGCGCACCCCGGCCGCGCACGCCATCCTCGGCCGGCTCGCCGACGTCGGGCTCGGCTACCTCAGCCTCGGCCAGCCGCTCACCACGCTGTCCGGCGGCGAGCGGCAGCGGCTCAAGCTGGCCACCCAGATGGCCGAGAAGAGCGGCGACGTCTACGTGCTCGACGAGCCCACCACCGGCCTGCACCTCGCCGACGTCGAGCAGCTGCTCGGCCTGCTCGACCGGCTGGTCGACGGCGGCAAGTCGGTGATCGTCATCGAGCACCACCAGGCGGTCATGGCGCACGCCGACTGGATCGTCGACCTCGGCCCCGGAGCCGGTCACGACGGCGGCCGGGTCGTCTTCGAGGGCACCCCCGCCGACCTCGTCGCCGCCCGCTCCACCCTGACCGGCCGGCACCTGGCGGCCTACGTCGGCGGCACGTCCGCATGAGGCTGCTCGTCGTCGGCGGCAGCGGCTTCCTGGGCGCCGAACTCGTCCGGCAGGGCGCGGCGGCCGGGCACGAGGTGACCGCGACCTGCCACACCCGTCCGGGGGAGGCGGCCGGCGTCGCCTGGGCGCCGCTCGACGTGCGCCGGCGCGCCGACGTCGAGGAGCTGGTCGCCGCGGTCCGGCCGGCGGCGGTCGTCAACGCCGCCTTCCGGCAGCGCGACTGGGCGACCACGGCCACCGGGGCCGCGAACGTCGCCCTGGCCGCCGCCGCGTCGGGCAGCCGCCTGGTGCACGTCTCCAGCGACACGGTCTTCTCCGGGGCCGCGGTCCGCTACGACGAGACGTGCCTCCCCGACCCGATCACCCCGTACGGCGCGGCCAAGGCGGCCGCCGAGACCGTCGTGGCCGCGGTCGCCCCGGACGCGGTGATCGCCAGGACCTCGCTGATCATCGGCGACGGCGGCTCGTCGCACGAGGCGCTGGTGCACGCCCTGGCCACCGGCACGACGCAGGGCGTGCTGTTCACCGACGACGTGCGATGCCCGGTGCACGTCGCCGACCTCGCCGCGGCCCTGCTGGAGCTGGCCGCCGCAGGCCCGCCCGGCGTCCGCCACGTCGCCGGGGCCGACGCGGTGAGCCGGTACGAGCTGGGCCTGCTCGTCGCCCGCCGCGACGGGCTCGACCCGGCCAGGCTCCCGGCGGGCCGGCGCGCGGACTCGGGCGTGCCCGGCCCGCTCGACGTGCGCCTCGACTGCGCCGCCACCCAGCGGCTGCTGCGCACCAGGCTGCGCGGCGCCCGCCGGTTCCTCGCCCCGGCCCGCCCCTGAGCCCGCCGGCTCAGAGTCGCTGGTTGATGCGGATCAGGTTGCCCGCCGGGTCCCGCACGGCGCAGTCGCGCACCCCGTACGGCTGCTCGGCCGGCTCCTGGACGATCTCCGCGCCGTTCGCCGCCAGCCGGTCGAAGACGGCGTCGAGGTCGTCGGTCGACAGGTTGATGCCGGCGAAGGTGCCCTTGGCCATCATCTCGACGATGGTGCGGCGCTCGTCCTCGGTGATGCCGCAGCCGTCGGGGACCGGTGGCTGGAGCACGATCGACGTGCCGGGCTGGCCGGCGGGGCCGACCGTGATCCAGCGCTTCCCGTCGTAGCCGACGTCGCCGCGCACCTCGAAGCCGAGGGCGTCGCGGTAGAAGGCGAGGGAGGCGTCCGGGTCGTCGTGGGGCAGGTAGCTGGCGTGGATGGTGATGTCCATGCCGGTCACGCTAGTTCCGCCGGTCCGGACGACGCTTCTCGATTCCTGACCGCCGTCCGTCGGCGTTTCCGATGCCCTCAGCTGTGGCCCGGGACGGGGGTGCCGGCGCCCCGCTCCAGCGGCAGCACCGGGATGCGCAGGGTGGTAGTGCCGGTGGTCAGGCGGAAGGTGACGTCGATCGGCGTGGCCCCGAGCGGGCGGTCGATGTCGAGGATCTCCAGGTGCGGACGGCTCTGCCCCTCCTGCAGCGAGACGGTCGAGCGGGCCGGGACGGTCACGTTGACCTCCTCCTGCGCCGCCCCCGGCCCCGCCCGGTAGACGACCTTCCTGGCGTGCACGGTGCTGACGCCGTCGAGCTTCTGGGGCTGGTCGCTCTCGTTGACCAACGTCAGGTAGAGGCCGAGGTCGTCGCCCGCCTTCTGCTGTTCCACGGACGGGGCCAGGATGTGGACGTGCAACAGCCGCATTGCCCCCACCTGCCCGTCGACCAGCCCCTCACGGGCCGTGCCCTGCGGAAGGGGCGACTCCCGCTGCCCCGGGTTGCAGGCCGGCAGCAGCGCCAGCACGCACAGGGCCGACAGGAAGGGCAGCAGCAGCGCGCGCGGGCCCCGTGGTGATGTCCTCATGTTCGTGCCTTCGTGTGGTGTGAGGCCGGTGACGAGGCCACAGCGCGGGCCCGCTCGCACGAGCGCCGCCTGCGGGGGGTTGACCGCAACCACGATGTACCCCCTTGACCGGCCCCCATGCCGGACCCGCCTACCCGCCGGAGTCGCGGTAGAAGCTCAGACCGGCGTGCTCGGGATCGGTGTAGACCTTCACCGTCCCGTCCGGGTACGCGGCGAACGGCAGGACGACGCCGTCGGGGCACGGGTGCAGGAACATCAACGTCGGGCCCACGACGACGAACGAGCGCGCCTTCGGCGTGGCGTGCTCGGTGCCGTGCTCGGCCCGCCACCGGGCCACCCGGTCGGCCGCGCCCGGCTGCCTGGCGACGTCCTCCACCTTCCCGATCAGGTCCTCGATGGCGACCTGGTCGAGGATCTCGACCTGCACCTGCTGCGGTTCCCCCATGCCGTTCTTCCTTGGCTCGTGTCCTGCCCGGCCCCCGCGACGGGGACACCGGCCGGCCGGTGAGCCCGCCGCCCCCGGGATGTGCGGCCTACCCCCTGCCAGGTACGGCGAAACGGCGCAGGTCAGCGCCCTGATCGCCGGGCGGGCGCACCCCGGCGGCCGCGTCCGGGACACGAGGGGCCGCGGCGACGATAGACCTCGCCGCGGCCGGGCAGAGAAGGGGGTTTCTCAGGTTCAGGAGCCCCCATGTCTGGTGATCAGTTCACTCCCTCCGCCCCGCCGGGCGAACCCGGCGCGGCGTCCGCGGCCGCCCGCGACGGCCACGCCTCCGGGCCCCGGCCGGAGATGACGGGGCTGCCCTTCGGCAGGCCCGGACGCCCGTTCGGCAGCACGCCCTTCGTCTTCGGGTTCACCGCCGCGCTCGGCGTGCTGACCGCCTGGCTGCTGGTCCAGGCGCTCACCGCCAGCGCCTCGATGCTCCTGCTGATCATCGTGTCGTTGTTCCTGGCCGTCGGCCTGGATCCCGCCGTGCGATGGCTGGAGGAGCACGGCCTGCCGCGCTGGGCCGCGATCACCGCGGTGTTCACGGCGGTGATCGTGCTGTTCGCCGGGTTCGCCATGGCGATCATCCCGGCGCTGTCGGAGCAGGCGGGACAGTTCGCCGAGCAGCTGCCCACCTACATCCAGCAGCTGCAGAACAACCCGCAGATCCGCGACCTGGACCAGCGCTACCAGCTCCTGGAACGGCTGCAGACGTACCTGACCAGCGGCGACCTCGGCCGGCAGGTGTTCGGCGGGCTGCTCGGCATCGCCTCGATCGTGGTCAGCGCCGTGTTCTCCACGCTGACCGTGCTCATCCTCACCCTGTACTTCCTGGGCGCGCTGCGCTCCATCACGCGCACCGGCTACCGGCTGATCCCGAGGAGCCGCCGGGACCGGGCCAGGCTGCTCGGCGACGAGATTCTCAACCGGGTCGGCGGCTACGTGGCCGGGAACCTGATCATCTCCCTGATCGCGGGCGTGACCACGTTCGTCTTCCTGTCGATCGCGGGCGTGCCGTACGCGCTGGCCCTGGCGATCATCGTGGCCCTCACCGACCTCATCCCGCTCATCGGCGCGTTCATCGGCGCGGGCATCGCCACGCTGGTCGCGCTGTTCGCCTCGCTCCCGGTGGCCATCGCCACCCTGATCTTCTTCGTCGTCTACCAGCAGATCGAGAACTACCTGATCGCGCCCAAGGTGATGAAGTCGTCGGTGGACGTGCCGGCCGCCGCCACGATCGTGGCCGCGCTCATCGGCGGCGCCCTGCTCGGCGTGGTGGGCGCCCTGCTGGCCATCCCGGTCGCCGCCGCCATCCAGGTGATCGTCAACCACGTGGTGCTGCCCCGTCAGGAACGTCACTGAGTGCGCCGGGTGTGAGCGCCTGACCTCGGGGTACCTGGGGCGGACCCGACGCCCGGCATCCCTCGTCCCGCCGGGCGTCCCGACCCCAGGGAGGCCGTCCATGGACGCGATCGTGCTGCTCAAAGAGGACCACAAGACCGTGGAGAAGCTGTTCAAGGAGTTCGAGAAGGCGGGCCAGGACGCCCACAAGACCAAGCAGAAGATCGTCGCGCAGGTCATCGAGGAGCTGACCGCGCACACCTACATCGAGGAGAAGATCTTCTACCCGGCCGCCCGCTCGGGCACCCCCGACACCACCGACCACATCCTGGAGAGCGTCGAGGAGCACCACGTCGTCGTCTGGATGTTGTCCGAGCTGAAGGACCTCGACCCGGCCGACGAGCGCTACGACGCCAAGATGACGGTGCTCATGGAGAACGTCCGCCACCACGTCGAGGAGGAGGAGAAGGAGTGGTTCCCGCAGGTGCGCGAGTCCATGGGGCGCAACCGGCTGCAGGAGCTGGGCGAGGAGATGGCCAAGGCCAAGGCCGAGGCCCCGCGTGACCCCCTGAAGATCCCCAGCGCCTCCTCCTAGCCACGGCGCGGGATGGAACGGCTTGGAACGCCCCAACGGGTGCAGGCCCACCCATCCCGACCCAGGGGGAGATCATGACGTACCTGAGAAGAAAGCTGCCGGCGGTGCTGTGCGCGGCGGTCCTGGCCGGTTCCGGGGCCGCCGTCCTGGCCGGCGCCGGCACGCCCGCCACCGCGGCCACGGGCACCCTGTTCGACGGCTTCGGCCGTGATCTCGCCGAGAACGTCGCGCTCGCCGGCGCCGAGTCCGACGCCCGCCGCAACGCGCTCAGCCACGGGTTCGCGGACTGCGAGGTGTTCGAGTCGGTGGTCTCCCAGGACGCCCGCACCCACGTGTTCTTCGCCCTGGTCACGGTGAGTTGCCAGGACGCCGCGTAGGCGGCGAAGCGGCAGGGCGGCGCGCCGGACAGCAGGGACATGTCCGGCGCGTTTTACCGTCGTCCGACGTGGGGTTGATCTGGCACTAAGGTGTGCCGCATGAATATAACTACGGAGAGTAGCGTCATGCGTACTCTCAGACACGATGTGCCGGCATCGCTGGTGGTGTTCCTCGTCGCGGTGCCACTCTCACTCGGCGTCGCCCTGGCCGCGGGCGCGCCGCTGGCCGCCGGGCTCGTCGCCGCCGCGGTCGGCGGCATCGTCGCCGGGCGGCTGGGCGGCTCGGTGGTGCAGGTCAGCGGCCCGACCGCGAGCCTGACGGTGGTGATCGCCGGTCTCGTGCAGACCTACGGCTGGCGCGCCACCTGCCTGATCACGATCATGGCCGGCGGCCTGCAGGTGCTGCTCGGCGCGTTCAAGGCGGCCCGGGCCGCGCTCGCGGTCTCGCCCGCGGTCGTCCACGGCATGCTGGCCGGCGTCGGCATCATCATCGCGCTCGCCCAGCTGCACGTCGTCCTCGGCGGCAGCCCCGAGCAGTCGCCGTGGGCCAACCTGGCCGAGCTGCCCAGCCAGATCATGGACCTGCACGGCCACAAGGTCATGGTCGGCATCCTCACCATCACGGTCCTGCTGGCCTGGAGCCGGATGCCCAAGCACGTCCGGATGATCCCCGCGCCGCTGGCCGCGCTGCTCGCCGCCGCCGTCACCGCCGCGGTGTTCGGCTGGAACGTCACCCGCATCGACCTGTCCGGCGCGATCACCGCATGGGCGCCGCCGGTGCTGCCGGCCGGCGACTGGCAGCACATCGCCATGGGCGTGCTGCTGGTGGCGCTGGTGGCCGGGGCGGAGTCGCTGCTGTGCTGCGTGGCCACCGACAGCATGCACACCGGCCCCCGCTCCGACCTCGACCGCGAGCTGACCGGCCAGGGCGTGGCCAACATGGTGAGCGGCGTGCTCGGCGGGCTCCCGGTCGCCGGCGTGATCGTGCGCAGCACCACCAACATCCAGGCGGGCGCCCGCACCCGCTGGTCGGCGATCCTGCACGGCGTCTGGGTGCTGCTGTTCGCCCTCTGCCTGGGCTGGACGATCAAGCTGATCCCGATGGAGGCGCTGGCCGCGCTGCTGGTCTTCATCGGCATCAAGACCATCAGCCTCGGCCACCTCAGGAAGGTCCACGGCCACAACGAGGTGCCCGTCTACGTCATGACCATGTCCGGCGTGATCCTGGTCGGGCTGGCCGAGGGCGTCCTGGCCGGGCTGGCGCTGGCCGCGCTGCTGGCGCTGCGGCGGCTGACCCGGGTGACCGTGGACAAACGGCAGGAACCCGGCGGGGTCATGCACGCGACGGTCTCCGGCTCGCTCACCTTCCTGGGCGTGCCCCGGCTGACCCAGGAGCTGCGCGCCATCCCGCCAGGCGTCGCCGTCGACCTCGACCTGAACATCGACTTCATGGACAACGCCGCCTTCGACGCGATCCACTCCTGGCGGCTGGACCACGAGCGCCTGGGCGGCACCGTCACGATCGACGAGCTGCACGACGAGTGGTACACGATGGCGGCCAGCGGCGGACGCATGTTCCCGGCCAAGAGCCCGCCCAAGGCGCCCGGCCGCTGGTGGCTGCCGTGGACCCACCGCGGCCGTCCGCTGTCGGCCACGGCGGCGATCGAGTGCCGCCTGGCCCAGGGCGCGGACGAGTTCCACAAGCGCACGGCCCCGCTGCTGCGGCCCATCTTCACCCAGCTCGCCACCCAGCAGCGTCCCTCGCACCTGTTCATCACCTGCGCCGACTCGCGGGTCGTGCCCAGTCTGATCACCTCCAGCGGGCCCGGCGACCTGTTCACGGTCCGCAACATCGGCAACCTCGTGCCGTGCGCCGGTGCAGAGCCGCACGACGACTCGGTGGCTGCCGCCATCGAGTACGCCACCGGCGTGCTGAGCGTGCACACCATCACCGTCTGCGGCCACTCCGGCTGCGGCGCGATGGCGGCGCTGCTGAAGGGCCCGGCGACCACCGAGGGCCTGCCGCAGCTGAGCCGCTGGCTGCGGCACGGCCATCCCAGCCTCGACCGGCTCGGCGAGGGCGGCCACGACGCCTCCGCCGAGGACGCCGCCCTCGACGCGCTGTGCCGGCTCAACATCCAGCAGCAGCTGGAGAACCTGCGGACCTACCGCAAGGTCGACGAGCAGGTCAGGGCCGGGCAGCTGACGCTGGTGGGGCTGTACTTCGAGATCGGCTCGGCGCGGGTGCACCATGTGCCGCCGCGCGCGTCCGCCGCCCCCGAGGCGGACGGCCCGCTGCCGACCGAGCCCAGCCCCACGTAGGCGCGTCCCGCCGCGCCGGCCCGCCCGGCGCGGCGGGGTCACACCACGTGGTTGCGCAGGCCCAGTTCCTCCGGGTAGGGGGAGAAGTACGTCTGGTCCTGGACGTAGGTGGCCGCCTCGCCGCGGGCGTGGTGGCGCAGCAACGTCAGCGGCACGCTCAGCGCCACCCGGTGCGCCGCGTACGAGCCGATGACCTCGACCAGGTCGGCGCGGCGCACCGGGTCGAGCTCGTCGCCGAGCATGCCGAGGCAGTGCTGCAGCACGTTGACGTTGCGCCCGATCGACGCCTTGACCGCCATCGCCCGCCGGAACGCCGTGCCGTACTCCTCGGCCAGCTCCTCGCGCGGCCGGATGCCCGCGGCGGCGACCAGGCGGCCGGTCTCGCGGTAGCCCTCGGTGGAGTGGGCCAGCAGCTGCATCTTGTGCCGGGCCTGGAAGGCGACCAGGTCGCGCGGCCGCCAGTCGCCCTCCAGCAGCTCGCGCAGCCGCGCGTGGGCGAAGATGCGCTCGACGAACGCCTCCCGCAGGACGGCGTCGTTGAGCCGCCCCTCGTCCTCGACGGGCAGCAGCGGGTGGCCCTCGATCACCGCGTCGGCGAACAGGCCCCGGTTGTCGCGGGTCACCGCGTGGTCACCGACGTAGAGCGGGATGCCGTGGATGCCGCAGCTCGGGCTCTTGGCCTTGAACACGTAACCGTCGGCCGCCAGGGCCCGGGAACGTTCGGCGGCCAGCTCGTCCATGGCGGAGGTGAGGTCGCGGCGGCTCTGCCGGGTCATCAGGCGGGGGCCGGCGGGCGAACGCTCCAGGCGCAGCGTCTCGCGGGGCGCGCCGAGGCCGATCTCCATCTCGGGGCAGATCGGCACCCAGTCCACGAACGGCGCCAGCTCCTGCGTCAGGAAACGGGACCGGCTGTGCCCGCCGTTGTGCCGTACCGGCTCGCCGAGCAGACAGCTCGACACCGCCACCCGCGGCCTGCCCCAATCCTGCGCCTGCGCCATGTCCTGACAGATGCCCAGCTCGCGCCTCCGCACGCCACGAAGATTTGTCGCAACCAGGGCGTAGCGTTCAGGCATGACGAATGCGCACATTCCGCTTGATGGCGAGCAGTGGCAGCCTGGGGACCTCGTCGTCGACGCCGACGGCGGCCTGTTCACGCGCGCGAGTGCGCAGGACGAGGCCGACGGCGTGCCCTGGGCACGTCCCCGGCACGCGGCGCGGCACGCCGACGGCAGCGCCCACGTGCCGGCGGGCGAGGCGGGGGAGCAGGTGCCCGCCCGTCCGCTGACGTTGCTGCTGCGCGACGGGCGGCCGGCGCTGCCCGCCGTACCGGCCGACGCGGCGACGGTGCTCGGCACGCAGGCCCGGCAGACCGCGGCGCTGGCCGGTGTCGGCGGCCTGTTCCTGGCCGCCACCGCCTTCGACCCGGACGGCGCCGGCGACCCGAGGGCGGCCCGGCTGCGCGCGGACCTGCTGGACCACGTGGTGGTGGTCGACGACGCCGAGGAGCTGGCCGCGATGTTCGGCGGCGCGGCCGACGGGCTGCTGGTCGAGCTGGCCGAATGGCACCGGCGCAGCGTGGGCGAGACCGCCTGACCGGGGCGGCAGGTCGCCCGCTCGGCCCGCTCTCGGGTCAGGGGCCGGTGGGGCGGATGCGGGCCATGCGGAGGCGGACCTGGGAGGAGGCGCCGGTCTGGGTGATGACGAACTCGTCGCAGAGGCGGCGCATCACCCACAGGCCGTAACCGCCCGGCCCGATCTGGGGACGCGCGTCGGGACAGGCGTCGGGCCGTAGGCGGCCCGCGTGGTCGCCGACGTCGACGGTGAGGAAGTCGTCGTCGGCCCAGATGTGCACCCAGCCGGCCCCGCCCGCGTGGTCGAGGACGTTGGTGACGGCCTCGTTGGCGGCGAGCGCGAGGTCGTCACCGCGCTGGGAGGCGAGCCCGGCCTGGAGCGCGTGCCGGCGGACGAGCTCCCGCAGCCCCGCGAGGTCCCGGCTGATCGGCCAGCTTGCGGCAGCGCCGGGGGAAGGCTCGGACATCGGTCCCTCCTACCCGAAATCACACACCGTGTGCCCATGATGACATTGACTCGGTCGTGCGCGCAGGCCAAGCGGAGACAGAAAAGGGCTGGTCCATCTTGCCCGAGTCGCGGCTTCCGCGCCATGCCCGACCAGGGAACCTTCCGGAGGCGGGCCGCCGGACCGCAATGACGTAGCGAGGGGCCGAAAATAGCATCGTTCCAAATGGGGGATTTATCCGGAAGTCCTGGCCGGTGACTCGATCTTGCTCCATCGTTGGCGATGCAACGCGGCTCCGCTGTTGCGGAGGCGTACCGAAAGCCAAGGGAGTTCCATGCTCAACCGATATCGGGCCCTGCCGGCCGCGGTGGCGATGCTCACCGCGCTGGCGGGTGTGGCCGCGCCCGCCGGCGCGGCGGCGCCCGCGCAGGCGTCCGCCGTCGCACCCCTCACCGTGACGTTCGCCGCCACGGAGGACGTGTTCATCAGCCAGGCCGAGCCGGCGAAGAGCTTCGCGACCGCGACCTGGATGAGCGTCTGCGGCGCCGCGTGCGGCAGCGCCGCCGCGGGCCGGCGGGTCGGCCTGACCCGCTTCAAGGTCACCGGGATCCCGGCGGACGCCGAGGACGTCAAGGTCACCCTGGACGTCGTCCCGGCCAGGACGACGGACACCACCCTGTCGGCCCGTCCCGTGACGGGCTCCTGGACCGAGGCGGCCACGACCTGGAACACCCGCCCCGAGTTCGGCGCCGCGCCCGTCGCCTCGCACACCGGTTTCACCGCCGGGACGACGGTCAGGCTGGACGTGTCCGCCGCCGTCGACGGCGACGGCACGTACGCCTTCGCCCTCACCGGCGACGACGCCACCGCCACCGTGCTGATGTCCTCGCGCGAGACCGGGAACCGCGGCCCGAAGCTCACGGTCACCTACACCGAGGGCGGCGGCCAGACCGACGGGCCGCTGCCGTTCGTGCTGCCGGGGAAGGCGGCCCTGCGCGGGTCGGCCAAGAAGGTGTTCGCGCACTACTTCACGCCGTACCCGGTGTCGCTGGACAACCAGGCCCCGGCCGGCGACTACTACGCCAGGAACTACCTCAAGCCGGACGGCGAGAGCGGCAAGCACGCCGCCTACGGCGGCCTGCTGCGCGACCGGCCGCTCGGACGTGACCCCATCAGCGGCGACTACGCGCTGGCCGACTTCAAGACCGAGGTCAGGCAGGCCATCGCGGCCGGCCTGGACGGTTTCACCGTCGACATCCTGTCGATCACCAGCGCCCACTGGACGCGGGTGCAGAACCTGATCAAGGCCGCCGAGGCCGTGGACCCCGGGTTCAAGATCGTGCTGATGCCGGACACGAACGGCCTGGCCTCGGTGGACAGCGCCGCGTTCGCCGCCGCGATGGCGAAGCTGGCCGCCTCGACGTCGGTCTACCGGCTGGCCGACGACCGCCTGGTGGTGGCGCCGTTCAAGGCCGAGGGGCGCACCGCCGCCTGGTGGGCGGCCTGGATGAGGACGATGGAGACCGAGCACGGCGTCAAGGTGGCGCTGGTGCCCTGCTTCCTCGACTTCAACAAGTACCGGGACGCCTTCGCCTCGATCAGTTACGGCTTCTCCAACTGGGGCAACCGCAACCCCGCCGCCAACGCCGCCCTGGGCGGCAACATCGACCGCGCGCACGGCATGGGCAAGATCTGGATGCAGCCGGTGTCCGTCCAGGACGAACGCCCCAACCAGGGCGTCTTCGACGAGGCGGGCAACACCGAGAACCTGCGGGCGACGTGGAAGGGCGCGATCGACGGCAAGGCCGACTGGGTCCAGCTCACCACCTGGAACGACTACTCCGAGAACACCCAGTTCGCGCCGTCCAGGAACGCCGGCTGGACGTACCTGGACATCAACGCCTACTACCTGACCTGCCACAAGCTCGGCTGCCCGAAGATCACGAACGACGCGGCGTACCTGACCCACCGGGTCCAGCCGGTCGCGGCCCAGCCGTCCTTCGCGCAGACCAAGCTCATGAAGCTGCGCGGCGGCAGCACGGCCGCGCGTGACACGGTCGAGGTGCTCACCATGCTGACGGCCGCGGCCAAGGTGTCGGTGACCGTCGGCGGCACGACGCAGAGCTACGACGCGCCCGCCGGCGTGTCGGCCAGGACGTTCCCGCTGAAGGCGGGGGCGGCGTCGGCGACCGTCACCAGGGGGTCGGCGACGGCGGCCAAGGTGGTCTCGCCGTACCCGATCACCGCGACGCCGTACGTGCAGGACCTGCACTACCGCGCGGCCTCCAGCGAACGCTGACCGCGCAGATCCGGGCCCGCGCCACCCGCGCGGACCCGGGTCGCTTCCATCAGGTGATCAGCTGCACGATGAGGGTCTCGACCTCCCGTCCGGTGGCGCGGGCACGGGAGCGCACGCGGTTGCGCACGACGACCGGTCCCGGCGAACGGCAGTCCCGGAGCCTGGTGCGGCACGACCTCCGGGGCCGGCAGGGCGGCGGCGGGCGCGTAGTCCGCCCTGCCGAAACCGCCCGCGTCCGGCCGCTGGCGTGAATCGGACGTCTCGCGGCGTCTGGAGTTGACGAGCGCGCCCTGCTGTGAAAAGCTGAAGGCGGCACCGAGGTTGACACTTATAGTAAGTGTGGACATTCGTTTCTCAGTTGAGTTATGCTGCTGCCTCGCGCCGCCTTTCGACGCCCCGGATTCCGGTCCGGGCGTTTGGCGTGCGCGCAGTTCGATTCCGTCCGTGCCCTCCGGAAGGACAACTGTTGGCAGCCTCGCGCAACGCCTCCGCCGTACCCGCTGGTCCCCGTCGCGTCTCTTTCGCGCGCATCCAGGAGCCCCTCGAAGTTCCTGATCT